>JBBQTR010000042.1:0-14862 GCA_038213095.1 Lysobacterales bacterium
TCGCACCACTCACTGAAGCAGACATCAATGGGCCTATCGCACATAACGCATTGACGATGGTCAACGATGGCCGGCAAACATTCCGATACGACACGTTTGGGGATGAAGCCTTCTGGAGCGATGATCTGAAGCTCGATAAAGTCATTGCCGGCTCCATGCATGGTGGACTGGGTGCTGGCATCTCACCCAAGACCGCACTATCGGTAGGTTTGAAGGTCGATGCCGAAGCACTCCCGAAGTCGATGGTTGCGCAGCTCAAGGCCGGCAAGGTGAATCTCAACGACCCTGCAACGACACTAGCCTTACTCAAGCTCAACGCCATCATCGGGGTCCAAGGCTCGTTTGAGAAAAACGGAAGCCTCAAGGCAGTCGGCATTACATGCGCTGCCTGTCATTCAACGGTAGATGATTCGTTTTCTCCTGGCATCGGAAAGCGTTTGGATGGCTGGCCCAATCGCGATTTGAATGTGGGCGCGATCATCGCGCTTTCACCCGACCTGTCGAAAGAGGACGCTATGTTGGGCGTGAACGATGCGACCTTGCGTAAGGTTCTCGCCGCGTGGGGACCAGGCAAGTTCGATGCCGAAGTGTTCCTGGATGGCAAGGGCTTCCGGCCGGATGGCAAGACTGGCGCGACACTGATTCCGGCGGCATTCGGTCTGGCTGGAGTCAACCTGCAAACGTATACTGGCTGGGGTTCGGTTCCCTATTGGAATGCATTCGTCGCGATCAACGAGATGCATGGCAAGGGCGTGTTCTTCGACCCGCGCCTGGATGATGCTTCGCAGTTTCCCGTCGCCGCCAAGGCGCACTCCGGCGATGTACGCAACGCGGACGATCAGGTGACCTCGAAGCTGGCCGCACTGCAGTTCTATCAACTCGCCATTCCGGCGCCGACCCCGCCCAAGGGGAGCTTCGATGCGATCGCCGCGAAGCGCGGAGAAGCCTTGTTCGCCGGCAGTGCGCGTTGTTCGGGATGTCATGTGCCACCGCTGTTTACCGAGCCGGGCTGGAACATGCACACGCCCGCCGAAATCGGCATCGACGACTTCCAGTCCAATCGATCGCCCGACAAGCGCTATCGCACGACGCCTCTCAGAGGCCTCTTTGCCCACGCGAAACACGGCTTCTATCACGATGGTCGTTTCGCAACCTACGTCGATGTAGTCAATCACTACGATGCCAAGTTGAAGCTCCAGCTGACGGACAAGCAGAAAGGCGATCTAGCTGAATACTTGAAGTCCTTGTAGGCAGGTTAGTCGCCGGAGTTACAAGTCCCCTGCCGATCTCGAGCCCCCGATCTTCCACATCTCGGGCCCCGCGGCGACGCTCGCGGCCATGCGCCAAGAGCTCAATGTCGCAGGTGTCAAGGACGACAGGATCCGCACCGAGGAGTTCTCCAGTTATTGGGCGCGTAAAACACGTAATTTAAATCCAGCCACCGACTGCACTTCTGGTCAATCAACAAGGATCAACGATCGTGAATATCCAAATCATCCTGTACGTTGTCATCGTGCTGTTCGCAATCGCCGCCGCCGGTGGTCTGGTCATGGCCGGGGTCAGGATATTTGCGGATCGCAATCCGCCGGCATGGTTGGCGATGCTTCACGGCCTGCTGGCCGGTGCGGGCCTGACGCTGCTTCTGTTCGCCGCATTCACCATCGGCCTTCCCAAACATGCACTTTGGGCATTGATTCTGCTGATCATCGCGGCGCTCGGCGGCGTGTTCATGAACCTCGGGTTCCAGGAAAAACGCATACCATTGCCGAAGCCGGTGATGTATATCCATGCCCTGGTTGCAGTGATCGGATTCATCCTGCTGATCTTTGCCGCGATTGCGTAGCACCCCGTAACCGTTGACCCGGAGGTTTGATCCGCACTTGATCAGGCATTGCAGGCTATGAGGCTCAGCGTATGATCACGCCATGTTCCTGCGCGGCCGCCATCGTTTCCGTATCGCCCTTGTAGTAATCCTGTGCTTTTTGTTCCAGCAGGTCGCAATGGCCGGCTATGCCTGCTCGGCGGAGCGCGTACCTGCGCAGGCCACGACGATGCTGAACGGTTGCGGTGGCATGGACGCCGTGCATGCGCAGGACAATCCGGTCCTGTGCGAGAAACATTGCACTCCCGACAGACCGCTACTGACGGACCACGCAGCCCCGGTGGTCCCGTCCCTCGCGCTTGCACCGCCTGTTTTCGACGTTGTCCTGTCGCAATCCGGGGGAGGCGTCGCGCTCCTGGCGACCAACATACTGGTCGATGCCTCCGACCCCCCGCCTCGACTGCGCTTCTGTAGCCTTCTGATCTAGACCCCGAACACAGCTACGCACGCTTCTGCATTTGCGGTTGCGTCTCGTTCTGCGTGTTCGGAGGTTCCATGTCTGCTTCGCTGCTCCTGCGCCATGTGCGTAGCCGCCTTTTTTCCACAGAGCTTGTCTTGTCGGTTTTTCTGGCTGCAGCTCCTTGCTGGGCATTGACGCACGACCTGCGTCTTGAAGACGCGGTACACCTTGCGGTCGAACGGGCTCCGGCTATCACCGCACTGCAGTCGCAGGTCGAGGCGGCGCGTGAAGAGGCCGGACGTGCCAGCGCCCTGCCCGACCCAAAAATGATATTCGGGATCGACAACCTGCCGGTGACGGGCAGCAATGCTTTCAACACAGGTGCCGATTTCATGACGATGAAGCGCATTGGCCTGATGCAGGAGTTTCCGGCCCGCGCCAAACGCAAGGCGCGGCAGGCACTCGCCGACCGGACGGTAGAACAGGCTGAAGCGCTCACCGTTGCGGACCAATTGCAGGTGCAGCGCGATGCCGCCACTGCATGGGTAGCGCTGTGGGCGGCCGAGCGCGAACTCGCTGCCCTGCAGGACCTTCGCAAGCAGTCCGCACTCGCAGTCCGGTTGGCCAAGGCCCGCCTTGCGGGAGGCGCGGGCACCGCCGTCGATGCCATGGCCGCACAGGCCGCAGCACTCGAACTGGAAAATCGCATCGAGACGGCCACTGCCGACGTGGAAGACACACAAGCTACGCTTGGCCGCTGGTTGGGAGAGGCGCCGGCTGAACTCAGGACCAAGGACTCGCCGCCGGATTTCAGCCGTTTGCCGGTGAACGAAGCGACGTTGCTGGCGTCGATAGATCGACAGCCTTCATTGCTGCCATGGCGCTCTCGGGAAGATATCGCCGCTGCACAGGTGGATGTGGCATCCGCCGAAAAACATCCTGACTGGAGCATCAGCGCCAGCTACGGTCAGCGAGAGCGTAGTCGCAGCGACATGTTGGCGGTGCAGTTCGCGGTCGGTCTGCCGTTGTTCACCCGCAACCGCCAGGATCGAGGCATTGCCGCCCGGCGTGCGGATCTCGATGCGGCGATTGCCTCGCACGAAGATGCCCGTCACATGCAGACCGAACAGGTGCGCCGCAGTCTGGCCGAATGGGCCGGCTTCAAGCGTCAGATCGCCCGCGATGACGCGCAATTGCTACCGCTGGCACGTGATCGCGCCCGGACCGCATTGGCCAGCTACGGCGCGGGCAGCGAGTTGCAACCTTGGCTGGATGCACGCCGCGACGAACTCGATATCCGCGTCACCCACGCCCGGCGGTTGGGCGATCTGGGCCGCGCCTGGGCGGCACTCGCCTATCTGTTACCCAACGAAGAGATCAGGCCATGAATCGCATGCATCGCGGGGTCATCGCCGCCTCGTCAGTCGGACTGCTGTTGATCGGTCTCGTTGGCGGCTACTGGTGGGCCAGGCGCGCGGACGGCAGTGTCCACGCGACGCCATTGAGCACCGCGGCCCAACCACGGAAAATCCTTTACTGGTACGACCCGATGGTGCCCGAGCAGCATTTCCCCAAGGCCGGGAAATCGCCGATGGGCATGGACATGGTGGCGAAGTACGCCGACGGTGGATCGGAAACGGGCATCAGGATCGATCCGGATGTTCAGCAGAACGTCGGCATCCGTACCGCGCTCGTCGAAACAGGAAGCCTGTCGAGTGAAATCCGTGTGCCGGCCACGCTGACCTGGGACCTGCGCCAGGAATCGGTGGTTAGTGCGCGCGTTGACGGCATCGTGTCGCGATTGAACATCAAGGCGCCGTACGACCGCGTGCGTCGTGGTCAGTCACTGGCGACGGTACTCGCCCCGATGTGGAGCAGCGCAATTGCCGAGTCCGCCGCGCTGTCGCACGCAACCTCGGCCGACGCGCGCAGCCTGCAGGCGGCGTCGCGCCAACGCCTGCACGTGCTGGGGCTTTCCGGTAGCAGCGCGAGTGGCAATGGTGGCGTCGTGCTGCGTTCGCCCAGCGATGGGGTCGTCAGCGAAGTGCTGGTGCGCGAGGGGCAGACGACGATGGCCGGCACGCCGATGTTCCGCATCAACGGCACGCGCACTCTGTGGCTTGAAGCGGACATCCCGCAAGCGGGCACAGCAGGCATTCTCTCCGGCACCAAAGTCACTGCCACGGTCAGCGCGGTACCCGGCAGGACCTTCGATGGGGAAGTCGAGACCTTGCTGCCGCAGATCGAAGCGGCAACGCGCACGCAGCGTGCGCGCATCGTGCTGCACAACGACGAGGGTTTGCTGGTCCCGGGCATGTTCGCGGAGTTGCTGCTGCGCCCCGAAGGCGGTGACGCCGTACCTCTGATTCCGAGCGAAGCGCTGATCGTGACAGGATCCGACAGCCGGGTGATCGTGGTTGGCGCCGATGGCCGCTTCAAGCCGGTGCGCGTGCAGACCGGCCGCAGCAGGGACGGTCAAGTCGAAATCCTGTCCGGCTTGAAGGGCGGAGAACGCGTGGTGACGTCCGGGCAGTTCCTGATTGATTCGGAAGCAAGTCTGTCGGGTGCACTGGAGCGGTTGGACACCGCGCCTGCAACAACGCCGAAGACCTCCCCCACTCCATCAGTGACGCCGACGACCACGCCGACGCCAAGCGCCAGCAAGACAGAACTACTTACACCTTCGGGCAAAAGCATGGAAGGCATGCAGATGGACGCAACCCCGAAGCGCGATGCGTCACCACCAGGCAATCGCCCGTGATCGCGCGACTGATCCGCGCATCGATCGCCAATCGAGGATTGGTGCTGATCGCAGCAATTCTCCTCGCGATCGGCGGCATCTGGTCGCTGAGCAGCATGCCGCTGGACGCACTGCCCGACCTGTCCGACACGCAGGTCATCATCCGTACCGAGTGGCCCGGACAGACACCGCGCATCATCGAGGACCAGGTCACCTATCCGCTGACCACGACGATGCTGTCGGTGCCCGGCGTGAAAGCCGTGCGCGGGTTTTCATTCTTCGGTGATTCGTATGTCTACATCCTGTTCGACGATGCCACCGATCTGTACTGGGCGCGTTCGCGGGTGCTCGAGTACCTCAGCCAGGTACGCGATCGCCTGCCTCAAGGCGTGAGCCCGGCGTTGGGCCCGGATGCCACGGGGTTGGGCTGGATCTACGAATACGCGCTGGTGGATCGCAATGGACAACACGATCTCGGACAGTTGCGTGCGATCCAGGACTGGCTGTTGCGATACGAACTGAAGACCGTGCCCGACGTCGCCGAAGTCGCCAGCATTGGCGGCATGGTGCGCGCCTGGCAGATCGTCCCGGATCCGCAGGCGCTGGCCGTACGCGGTATCACCGTGGCGCAGTTGGTTTCTGCCATCCAGTCCGCGAATGGCGCCACCGGAGGCTCGGTGATCGAACAGGGTGAGGCCGAGATGCTAGTGCGTAGCGAGGGCTACCTGAAGACCCAGCAGGCCTTCGAACAGGTGCCTGTGATGACGAGCGCGAATGCAGTGCCGGTGCTGCTTGGCGAAGTGGCCAGCGTACGACGCGGTCCGGCTTTTCGCCGCGGCATCGCAGAGCTAGACGGGCAAGGCGAAGTTGCCGGTGGCGTGATCATATTGCGAACAGGAAAGAACGCACTGGCGACCATCAATGCAGTCAAGGCCAAGCTGAAACAACTGCAGTCGAGCCTGCCGGCGGGCGTCGAGATCGTCCCGGTGTACGACCGCTCCGAGCTGATCGGTGAGGCCGTAAACAACCTCACACACAAACTTGGCGAAGAGTTTCTCGTCGTCGCACTGGTTTGCGCGTTGTTCCTTTGGCATCTGCGCTCTGCTCTCGTCGCGGTGATCACGTTGCCACTGGGCATCCTCGCCGCGTTCATTGTCATGCGTTACCAGGGCGTCAGCGCGAACCTGATGTCGCTTGGCGGCATTGCCATTGCAATCGGTGCGATGGTCGACGCCGCGGTGGTGATGATCGAGAATGCGCACAAGCACCTGGAGCACTGGCGCGAAGCAAACGGACGCGAAGCCGTCGGTGAAGAGCGCTGGGAGTTGATGGCGCAGTCAGCGAGCGAAGTCGGCCCTGCGCTCTTCGCCAGCCTGCTGGTGATCACCTTGTCGTTCGTGCCCGTGTTCGCGTTGCAGGCGCAGGAAGGGCGGTTGTTCTCGCCGCTGGCCTTCACCAAGACCTACTCGATGGCCGCGGCCGCAGGCTTGTCGGTGACGCTGATACCGGTGCTGATGGGTTATCTGATCCGCGGGCGCATCCGCCCCGAGGCGGAAAATCCCATCAATCGTGTACTCATCGCCGGCTACCGGCCGCTGCTCGACTGGGTGCTGCGCTTTCCGTGGCTGACGCTGGGTGCTGCCGGTATTGCCTTGCTGTTGACCAGCATTCCGTACTCGCGGCTGGGCAGCGAATTCATGCCGCCGCTGGACGAAGGCACGTTGCTGTACATGCCCACTGCCCTGCCCGGCCTGTCTGCCGGCAAGGCATCGGAGTTGTTGCAACTGAGTGATCGCATGATCAAGACCGTGCCCGAGGTCGCACATGTGTTTGGCAAGGCCGGCCGTGCCGACAGCGCAACCGATCCGGCGCCAATGGAGATGTTCGAGACCACCGTCACCTTCAAGCCTCGCGGCCAATGGCGGCCCGGCATGACGATGGAGAAACTGAAAGGCGAATTGAATCGCGCGGTGCAGATCCCTGGCCTCACCAATCTCTTCGTGCCACCGATCCGCAACCGCATCGACATGTCCGCCACCGGTATCAAGAGCCCGATCGGCATCAAGGTATCGGGGCCGGATACGAAGGTCATCGCGCGCATCGCCGACGAAGTGGAACAAGTCGCCAGGACCGTGCCCGGCGTGAGTTCCGCATTGGCCGAGCGCATCACCGGCGGTCGCTATGTCGACGTCACGATTCGCCCCGGCATCGCAGCGCGCTACGGGCTGAGTCAGGACGACCTGCAGCGCCTGATCGCCACGGTCGTCGGCGGTCAACCCATCGGAGAAACCATCGAGGGCCGCGAACGCTATCCGATCGTGGTGAGATATCCGCGCGGCGAACGTGACTCGCTTTCCGCGCTGGCACAGCTGCCACTGATCGCACCGGGCGGCGTGCAGCTGACACTGAGTCAGGTCGCAACGCTGTCATTGAGTCCCGGGCCGCCGATGCTCAAGAGCGACAACGGCCGGCTGGTGAGTTACGTCTATGTCGACGTCGCCGGACGGGATTTGGGCTCGGTGGTCAGGGATCTGCAGCAGGTGGTTAGCGAAAAGATCAGGTTGCCAGCCGGTTATGGCATCGCATGGTCAGGCCAGTACGAGTTCCTGCAGCGTGCGCTGGAACGGCTCAGATTGGTGGTCCCTGCCACGCTCGCAATCATCTTCCTGTTGCTGTATCTGGTGTTCCGTCGTGTCGGCGAAGCCGCGATCATCATGCTCAGCCTGCCACTGGCCCTTGTCGGCGGACTTTGGTTCATCTGGCTGCTGGGGCATGCCGTGTCCATCGCCACCATGATCGGATTCATCGCGCTGTCCGGCGTTGCCGCCGAGTTCGGCGTGATCATGCTGCTGTACCTTCGCAACGCCTGGGACGCGGCCCTCTTTGCGAGTCCGGACGCGGGCTTGGCCGAACTCGACGACGCCATTCGCGAAGGCGCTGTCATGCGCGTGCGTCCGAAGGCCATGACAGTGACGGTGATCCTCGCCGGCCTGGTGCCGCTGTTCATCGGAATGGGGGCGGGCTCGGAGGTGATGCAGCGAATTGCCGCACCGATGATTGGCGGAATGATCAGTGCGCCTCTGCTGTCGATGCTGGTCATTCCAGCGGTGTACCGCCTGCTCGAGGCCCGGCGTATGCGCCGGACTTCACGCTCCTTGAACTCTAACGAATCCCGACTGAAGTAAAGTCGCCACACAATGTCGCCCTTCCCACTCCTGCTGCGCATGCTTATCAGCATCAGCCTGATCCTCGACGGGACAGGCACTGCTGTGTCGGCGACACGCATGCTCGTAGAGCATGCGGCCACGACGCATTCCATGCCTGTCCAAGCCAACGTCAAAGTCACTGCCACTCGTCCGTGCCATCAGCAGGACATCAGAGTCGTCGCTGCGGAGATGACGGATGCCGCAATGGCGGACATGCCAGCGGCCGCAGTGAAGTCAAGCCATCGCTCAACTGACTGCTGCCGATCCGGCAACTGCGGTTGTGCATGCCTGCAGGCCACGCCTGCGGCGATGTTTGTGTTGACACTGCCCCGCGCAGTGACGAATCACGTTGCAATCGCGTCGCCGATGAATCCCGGGCATGCATCGCCTGCGGTTCCGCATCTGATCCGACCTCCGATCGGTTGATTCTCCGGCACCGATTGCCGGGGCTACTTCCAGCGCACGATGTCTTCTCTACAAGAAGACCTGAGTCGCGTACCCCACGGCCTGCAGCCACGCAGACGCCATTTTTCGATTTCCCACGGAGTTTTCCATGTCTTCCGATTCTTCCGGTTTTGGACCGGGCACGTTGCTGCAGCCATCTCGGCGACGATTTGTCCAAGGCCTTGCGGCAGGTGGTGCCGTCGCTACGCTCGGCCTGTGGCCGAAGCAAACCTGGGCGATGAAATCGTCTGGACAACCCACCGTGCTGGCAGGCACCGACTTCAATCTTGCGATTGGCGAAACACCGATGAACTTCACCGGTGCCACGCGCAAAGCAGTCACTGTCAATGGTTCGCTACCGGGACCCATCCTGCGCTGGCGCGAAGGCACGACAGTCAACCTGCGCGTCGCCAACCAACTGCCCCCCGGTTCGGTCCACGGCAACTCAACTTCGATCCATTGGCACGGCATTTTGCTCCCGGCCAACATGGACGGCGTGCCGGGAATCAGTTTTGCCGGCATCCCGCGTGGCGAGGCGTATCAATACCGTTTCAATGTCCACCAAGCCGGGACTTACTGGTATCACAGCCATTCGGCGTTCCAGGAGCAAGCTGGGTTGTACGGCGCGATCATCATCGATCCGATCGTGCCGGAGCCCTTTGGCTTCGACCGCGACTACGTCGTGCTGCTGTCCGACTGGACTGACCTTGACGGTGCCTCATTGTTCGCGCGTCTTAAGAAAATGTCGTCATACGACAATTACTACAAGCGCACGGCTGGGGATTTTCTGCACGACGCTCAACGCAATGGCCTCCACAACACGATTGAAAACCGGGAAGCCTGGGGCAAGATGCGGATGACGCCGTCCGACCTGTCGGACGTCAACGCCAATACCTATACGTACCTGATGAATGGCACGACCGCGCTGGGCAACTGGACCGGTCTGTTCCGCTCCGGAGAAAAAGTGCGTCTGCGTTTCATCAATGGCTCGTCGATGACGCACTTCGACGTGCGCATTCCAGGGCTGAAAATGACGGTCGTCGCCGCCGACGGTAACTATGTACATCCGGTCACCGTTGATGAATTTCGTATTGCCACGGCAGAAGTGTTCGATGTCATCGTCGAGCCTTCGGGCCAGGATGCTTTCACCATCTTCGCGCAGGACCTCGGCCGTACCGGATACATCAGCGGCACGCTGGCGGTACGCGAAGGCTTGCGTGCGCCGGTTCCGTCGCTGGATCCCCGACCGATCCTGACCATGGCCGACATGGGTATGGGGAGCATGGGCGACATGGGCGGCGGGGCTTCCGACGGAATGGCTGGAATGGCATTGGAAACGCCAGCGCCCTCGGCACCCACGAACGGCATGGCCGGGATGGACAGCAGCCACAACATGCCAGGGATGACTACTAAGCAGCCGATGCCCGGCATGGCGCATGCAGGAAGCGCCGATGGTGCGTCGATGTCGAAGGGATCCATGAGCGGCATGCACATGGGTCCGCCGGGTGGCAATCCGCTGGTCGACATGAAGACCATGTCGCCGGTCGCCAAACTCGACGATCCCGGTATCGGCCTTCGCAACAACGGTCGCCGGGTATTGACCTACGCCGATCTCAAAAGCACGTTCGAAGACCCTGACGGTCGCGATCCTGGCCGGGATATCGAACTGCACCTCACCGGCCACATGGAAAAATTTGCCTGGACGTTCGACGGCAGGAAGTTCTCCGAAGTCGGGCCCATCCGCATGACCTACGGCGAGCGTCTGCGCATCGTGCTGGTCAACGATTCGATGATGACCCACCCCATCCACCTGCACGGCATGTGGAGCGACCTGGAAGATGCGAAAGGCAACTTCCAGGTACGCAAACACACCATCGACATGCCCCCAGGCAGCAGGCGCACCTACCGTGTGCGCGCCGATGCATTGGGTCGGTGGGCGTATCACTGCCACCTGCTCTACCACATGGAATCGGGAATGATGCGCGAAGTGGAGGTAAAGGAATGAACGGCCCACGATCAAAATCCTGGCGCGGTAACGTGGGAGTGGGCGTGTTCTGCGGGATTGCTGGTCTGTTGACGGCGCCAAGCGTCGTATCCGCCCAGCAGATGGATCCCAACATGAAAATGCCGATGTCCATGCCCATGCCGATGGCGCCAAAAAAAGCAGCTGCGAAAAAAGCCGCGCCTCCTGCAACCATAAAAAAGAAAGCTGCAACGAGGACACCAAGGAAGGCTGCTGGCGTGCCCAAGCCCGCCACGCATGACAGGGCCATGCCAGGCATATCCATGGATTCGCCCGGCATGCAGCCAATGCCGGGAATGGCGATGCCTGCGGATCACTCGACGATGCCAGGAATGGCGATGCCCGCAGATGGACCCTCGATGCCGGGCATGGCCATGTCTCTGCCGGTGACGCAACCGCGCGAACCGATCCCGATATTGACCGAGGCCGATCGCGCCGCCGCCGTGCCTGCTGTCGGCGGACACACGGTCCACGACAATTCCATCCAGCACTACGTGCTGTTCGACAGGCTCGAAGCGTGGAACGCCCACAAGGGCGCAGGCCAGGAATGGGAAGGCAAGGCTTGGATCGGCACCGACCTCAATCGCGTCTGGTTACGCAGCGAAGGCCAGCGACTGGACAACAAACTCCAGGATGCCGATCTGGAAGTCCTGTACGGACACAGCGTTGCCGCGTGGTGGGATGTCGTGGCCGGCGTGCGCCACGATTTCAAGCCCGGCAGTTCGCAGGACTTCGCAGCGATCGGTGTGATGGGCACGACGCCTTACAAGTACGACGTTGAAGCAACGGCCTATCTCGGACAGGGCGGGCAATCGTCCGCGCGCCTGCAAGCCACCTACGACGCGCTCTTTACTGGCCGGCTGATCCTGCAGTCGCTGGTCGAGGTTAATCTGTTTGGACAGAACGACCCTCGACGCGGGATTGGCTCCGGATTGAGTACGCTGGAAACCGGTTACCGACTGCGTTACGAATTTACGCGCCGCTTTGCTCCTTATATAGGCATCGTCCAGGAACGTACGTTCGGCAAGACAGCCAATTTCCGGCGCCAAGAAGGCGCCGCTACCAAAGATACCCGGCTTGTCGCCGGTGTCCGAATCTGGTTTTGATAGAGCTCTGACAAGGAATGAACATGAATCCAAACACTCGCATCATCAGCACCATCGTCGGTGTCTTTGCCGTCCTCGCCATTGCGGCAGGCCTGTACGTCTGGTCCGGGAAGTACAACATTGGCGCGGACGATCCCCATTGGGCGATCACGCATCAGTTGATCAACAACCTGCGTGATCATTCAACCAAGGCCTACTCGCGCGGCATCAAGGTGCCCAACCTCGACAATCCCGCAATGCTTGCCGAAGGAGCCGAGCACTATTCGTCGATGTGCACCGGCTGCCATCTGGCACCCGGTATGGCCGAAACCGAAATCCGGGCTGGCCTATATCCGCAGCCACCTGACTTGTCCAAGGATGGCATCGACGATCCGGCGGAGGCATTCTGGATCATCAAGCACGGTATCAAGATGACCGGCATGGCGGCTTGGGGAAAAACCCATACCGACGAGCAGATCTGGAACATGGTCGCCTTCATCCGCAAGCTGCCAACGATGACACCGGATCAATACCTGAAGCTTGGCGGGAAGTTGCCCGTGGGTGATGACGAACACATGCATGCCGCGATGGGTGGCAAGCCAGGAGAGATGGACATGCCTGGAATGCAGATGGGTTCGCCGATCGCAAATGCGCCCAAGTCGCCGGCCGAAGCCCCCACGGCAGCACAAGGCCAGATTACGCATCGCCACGCCGACGGCACCATCGAATCACATCCCGCACCGATCGCCGCGCCCCAGACTGGACATGAGCATCACCATCATCACCCGTGACCTTGCCATCACCGGAAACCACCCATGAGAAGCAATCAATCCAGGCTCCTTATTGCCCTGACCGTTGCAATGGCCTGCGTTCCTGCGGAATCCCGTTCCGCGCCCGCACCTCATACGCCGGAAGTAGCAGTAACGATCATGCAAACAAAACTCGATATTCCTTTGGACGCGCAGGCGGCCGTGCTGGTTGTGGACAGTTTCGGCAAGGCGTTGGCTGCCGTTGATTTCAAGACGGTTGAAAACCTGCTCGATCCGGGCGTGATCATCCTGGAGAGCGGAGGCGCCGAGCGCAGTCGCGCGGAGTACATGGGCCACCATGCGATTGCCGATGCGCTGTTCCTCGGCAATGCACATGTCACCTTGCAGCACCGCATCGCTCGAGTCGACGGCACCACTGCGTGGGTCGCAAGCGAGAGCGAAATAAAGGCCAGCCCGGATGGCAAGCCGATGACCCTGCTCAGCACCGAAACCATGATCCTGCACAAGAGCGCCGAAGACTGGCGCATCGTGCATATCCACTGGTCGTCGCGTCCAAAGAAGGACACTTGACCTGAGTTGGAACGGCACACGCGGCGCTGATGCACAAGCGGTCAGCATCGATCCACACAACTGGAGAGAATGGAATGAACATCCAAGCATTTGCACTGGGCAGCATGATGGCGTTGTTGATGACCGGTTGCGCAGCCCCTGACAAGGTCGCTGCGGCGCCGGCGACGTCAGCCCCCGCCACATCGTCGCCGTCGGCTTCAACGTCCGACCCGCATCCGCTCAATGGCTGGTATCTGCAAGGCACCAGTGGCAGCCGTCTGCAGCCGTGCGGCCAATCCGTGCAATGGCGGATCGGCGACAGAGCCGATCTGCCGGAGCGCGCCAAGGCATTTGGTTTGCAGGACGACACGCCGGTCTATGTCAAATTACTTGCTCGGGTGTCGGGCGCCGGCAGCAGCAGCGAAAAGAAAGTAGACGTGGTGCGGGTCGAACAGTTTGGTTCGCCAATACCGGTCCGAGATTGTGGAATGACAGGTGTCGTGACGCCTGCGCCCAACCCCTGACAAATGCGGCGTGGTGGGATGCAATGCATCCCACGAAACCAGTCACCCGCTCCTGAGGAATAACTGTGCTGATCCAGCCATTCGATATCTTTGTATATGCATGGTTGACGGTCGCGATCATATCGGCCGTGTATGTGGTCTGGGATCAGTTCCACGGCAACCCCGAGCCTGCCGTGATGAAGTGGGGCTTCGTGCTGGTGACCCTCTATATGGGTCCAATCGGCCTTCTGCTCTACGTGATGGCCGATAAGGAGCCTCGACCCGGCGAGCACGAGGCGTTTATCAAGCCCTTGTGGAAACAGGGTGTCGGATCGACCGTGCACTGTGTCGCCGGTGATGCGACCGGGATCATCACGGCTGCAGTGATCGTAGCCTTGGTCGGGCTGCCGATGTGGCAGGACCTGATCATCGAATACCTCGCTGGATTTCTGTTTGGCCTGCTTATCTTCCAGGCGCTGTTCATGCGCAAGATCATGGGCGGAACCTACCTGCAGAACGTGCGCCGAAGCTTTCTTCCTGAGCTGATTTCGATGAACTGCATGATGGCCGGGATGGCGCCGGTCATGGTGGCGCTGATGATGGGCCGCGACATGCGCGCGATGTCGCCGGGCGAGCCGCTGTTCTGGATGGTGATGTCCATTGGCGTGATCGCCGGTTTCGCGGTGGCCTATCCGGTCAATGTCTGGATGGTATCGCGCGGGATGAAACACGGACTGATGACCGTGCGCATCGATGACAAATCGAAGGCACCCGCCCGCAAGGCGAAAAAGAAGGCCAGTTCCGCGCGTGCCAGATCCGCATCAGGTAATGCCAAGTCGTCAGGTGATTTACCCGCGGCGTCGATGGAGGGCATGGACCACGCATCGATGGGACATGCGGCGATGAAGCATGCCCCCACGTCAAGCAACAGCACCGATGCGATGCAGGCTGACGTCACCCGCCCGCAACTGGTGGCAGTGACTGTGTTCACCGCACTGATGCTGTTGCTGGGAATGAGCTTACCCTCCGCGTTCTACAACCTGTCGCTCAGCGCGCACGACGTGGGCGGCGCGATCATGCCGCCGGGGATGATCGTGGACAACGACACACCTGCTGCTGCCATGCGCGACATGGCCGCAGTGGATCCGCGTGATGTCACCCGGAGCTTCGGCTTGGCCACGCGCGGGGCTCGCGACCTCGTCCCGCACATCGAGAACGGAGTGAAGGTCTTCGATCTGGAAACGTCAGTGATCCGCTGGC
>JBBQTR010000043.1:0-14790 GCA_038213095.1 Lysobacterales bacterium
AATCGGAACACGCACGAGCGGCGGGATATTCAGCCGAAACCTGACTACAAGGAAAAGCTGCGCTGGAACTGGAACACGCCGATCGCGCTTTCGCCGAACGAAAAGGGAACGATCTACATTGGCGCGCAATTTCTCTTTCGCACGCGCGATCATGGCCAGACCTGGGACCGGATTTCCCCGGACCTGACCACCAATGATCCAAAGAAGCAGATGCAGGAACAGTCCGGCGGCATCACCGTCGACAATTCCGCGGCGGAAATGCACACGACGATCTATTCGATCAGCGAGTCGCCCAGGGACAGCAACGTCATCTGGGTCGGGACCGACGATGGCAACGTCCAGGTCACGCGGGATGGTGGCAAGTCCTGGAAGAACGTCACCGCGGCCGCGGGCGTTCCTGCAAATTCGTGGGTGTCATACATCGATGCCGGGCGCTTCGATCCGGGCACGGCATACGTGACCTTCGACCGCCACACCGTCGGCGACATGGCGCCGATGTTCTACAAGACCACCGACTACGGCAACCATTGGCAGGCGCTGGCAAACGCGGCGCAGACCAAAGGCATCAAGGGCTTCTCATATGTATTACGCGAAGATCCGGTGCGCCGTGGCCTGCTGTATGCCGGTACCGAATTCGGCCTGTGGATCTCGCCCGACGACGGCGGCACCTGGGCGCAGTTCAAGGGCGGCGACTTCCCGGCTGTCTCGGTGCGAGACCTCGTCGTGCAGCCGCGCGATGGCGACCTGGTGCTCGCCACGCATGGCCGGGGCATCTGGATCATCGACGACCTGACCCCATTGCGTTCGCTGACGCCGGCCATGCTGCAACAGGAAGCGGTGTTCCTTCCCACGCGTCCACAGCAGCAGCGCATCGCAACATACGGCGGCTGGCCCGAGGGCGATGCCAGCTACGCCGGTACCAATGCGTCGAATGATGTCACCGTCACCTACTACCAGAAAGCGCGACACCTGTTCGGGCCGCTGAAGCTCGAAGTCCTGGATGCAAAAGGCAACGTGCTCGACACCCTGCCCGCAGGCAAGCGTCGCGGCATCAATCGCGTGTCCTGGCCGATGAACGTGAAGCCGCCGCTGGTACCACCGGCCGCATCGATTGCCGGCAACGCCACGCAAGGCCCGCGCGTTCCGCCCGGCGTCTACACCGTACGCATGACCAAGGGCGATCACATCTATGAGGACAAGGTGGCTGTCGGCCTTGATCCGCGCTCTCCGTTTTCCGCTGCCGACCGGCAAACGCAGTTCGACGCGGTCATGAAAGTGCACGCAATGTTTGGCCGCATGAGCGACCTGGTCGCGCGTATCCAGACCGTGCGCGGGAGTGCGGGTGCGATCGCAGCCAAGCTTCCGGAAGCCGATCCACTGCGCACGCAGTTGACCGCGTTGTCGAACAAGGCCGACATCATCCGCAAGCAGATCGTCGCGACCAAGGAGGGTGGTGCCATCACCGGCGAGGAACGTTTGCGCGAGCACATGGACCAGCTGTACGGCGGACTGATGTCGTACGAAGGCAAGCCATCCGCCACGCTGGTTGCGTACTCGGGGGCGCTGGAGCGCGAACTCGGCGATGTCGAAGGTGAGTTCGCAAAACTGCACGATGGTGACCTCGCTGCTGCCAATGCAGCGCTCAAGGCCAAGGGCATGCCGACCATCGACTTGCCGGATCACGCGCCCGTCGCCTGGCGTTACAACGGCAATCCGGACACACGCCCGGCCGAACGTGACTGAGCCATTCCCGTTGAAGCTGCTCCACTAAGAGAAGGGCCGCCACGTGCGGCCCTTCTCTTTGATCCGGCGCGGACGGCGCGACGCCACGGCGAGCTCTTACGCAGCTCCAGCGAGACCGCTTGGACATCTCTGGGAGCGGCCCGCTTGATACTGCAACGGCTGCGGGAATGGAGTACAAGGATTCCAGACATACGCAAGCTGTGGCGGTCCGACAACGAGTGCCGCGCCTTGGATTTTGGGGAAGAGTCGGTTACCAGTAGGCCATGGGAGCTGATGCACGCAGATCTCGATGGTTCTGGTCATCAGGACCTGCGGATGTGTCCGGCACTATGCAATCCATGGCCGGGAGATGGAGGAGTTCCATTCCACGCCGCAACTGCTGCACTGCAATGGGATCGGCCACTTGATCGCTTTAGGAGACAGCGGCAACAACGACCAGGCCCGGGCAATCCAGAGGGTCAGTCAACTGTATGCGGCGCTCAGCAGGATCAACCGGGCGATCGTCCGTGTGACGACCCGCGACGAGTTGTTCGCAGGCATCTGCGAAATCCTGGTGGAATCCGGCAAGTTCAAGTTGGCCTGGATCGGTTGGAGCGATCCGGGTGATTCAAGTGTGCGGGTGCTCCGCCAGTGTGGCGATGCAGAGGGCTACCTGACGGGCATCAGCATCCGCAGTGACGATTCCCCTGAAGGTCGGGGCCCGGTTGGCACCGCCATCCGTGAGGGCCGGCCGTGCGTCGTCACGGATCTCCAGCAGTCCCCATCGACGCAGCCTTGGCACGCCACCGCGACACGCTGTGGCTTGAATGTCTGTGGTGCCTTCCCGATCCGGATGGGGAACCGGGTCTGCGGAGCACTTGCGGTGTATGCCGAGGACGATGATTTCTTCGGCCCCCAGGAGACGGAACTCCTCGTGGATACGGCGGCCGATATTTCCTTCGCGCTGGATCACCTGCAAGGCGAGCAACGGCGTCTGCACGCGGAGCAATCGGTGCGGGAGAGCGAAGTCCGTTTGCGCACCATCATCGACACCGAGCCCGAATGCGTGAAGCTGTTGGCTCCCGACGGTTCGCTGCTGGAGATGAATCCCGCCGGGCTGCGAATGATCGAAGCCGATTCAATAACCCAGGTGCAGAACCGCTGCATCTACCCGGTGGTGGTCGAAGAACATCGCGCCGCCTTCCGCGACTTGAACGAGCGCGTGATGCGAGGCGGATCAGGCACGCTGGAGTACCGGATCATCGGCCTCAAGGGCACCCAGCGCTGGATGGAGACGCATGTCAGCCCATTGCGGGATGACTCCGGCCAAGTCACATCGGCCCTGGGTGTCACCCGTGATATCTCCGATCGCAAGCGAGCTGAAAAAAGGCAAACCGCTCTGCTTCAGATTTCCGAGGCCGCCCATTCCACATCGACGCTGCTGGACATGTTCGGTCGCATCCACCAGATCATCGGTGAGTTGTTGCCGGCTAGGAATTTCTTCGTTGCCCTGTACGACCGAACACGGGATGAACTGAGCTTCCCTTACTACGTGGATGAGCACGACGACGCACCCGAGCCACGCAAGCTCGACGATGGCACCCTATCGGGGCGGGTGATCATGACCGGGGAGCCGCTTCTGTTCACCCCGGCCACGTTGCGGGAAGGATCTCACGATCAATTCAAGCTGGTCGGCACCGACTCGATGGATTGGCTCGGTGTGCCCCTGAAGTCCCAGTCACACACCATCGGCGCACTGGTCGTGCAGAGCTATGGCGGCGATGTCCGCTATGTGGAAAAGGACAAGGCCCTGCTCGAGTTTGTCTCCAGCCAGGTGGCCGCGGCAATCGAACGCAAGCAGGCTGCAGATGCCCTGCACAATTCCGAAAACCGATTCAGGCTGCTGTTCGAGCAGAACCTGGCTGGCGTGTTCCGCAGCTTGCCCAATGGCCAGCTGCTGGAGTGCAACGATGCATTCGCACGGATGCTCGGCTACGAATCCAGGGACGAGATCATCGGCGTCAACTCCAAGTCCTTCTATTTCGAAGACGAGGACCGTGACCGCTACCTGGCGTACCTGCGCGAACACGGCTCGGTCAACAATTCGGTGATTCGCCTGCGCCGCAGGGATGCTGCGGAATTCTGGGGGATGCAGACGGTCAACCTGATCCTTGATGACCCTGACCACCCCGAGGTCTTGCAGGGAACCCTGCTTGATTTCTCCGAGCGCAAACAGGCAGAGCAGGCGCTCCAGATAAGCGAGTCGCGGCTGGAGGAGGCCCAGCGACTTGGGCACTTGGGCAGCTGGTCTTGGGACTTGGCCACCCAAAGCTTGAATTGGTCCGACGAGCTCTGCCGCATTTACGGCGTATCGCCTGGATCCCACCGGCCCACCTACGAGGACTTCCTGTCGCGGATCCACCCGGAGGATCGCGGTGTGGTGGAAGCGCTGGTTGCCCAGGCGATGCTGGACCGCAAACCCTTCAACCACGAAACCCGGATTGTCCGGCCGGATGGCGAGATCCGCACCATTTACGACCAGAGCGAAGTCCTGGTCGACGATCATGGGCAGATGACGGGATTGGCAGGCGCCTGCCTGGACATCACCGACCGCAAGCTTGAGGACATGCTGGAGCAGGATCGCAGCCTGATCCTTGAGCAGGTCGCGCAGAACCACCCCCTGCCGGAAATCCTCTCGCGCATCTCGATCATGCTGGAGAAACAAATCCCGGGGTCCCGCAGTTCCGTGCTCCTGCTGAAGGATCGCCGGCTTTCGACGGGAGCCGCGCCCCACTTGCCGCCAGCCTATTGCAAGTTGCTGGAGGGGCTGTCGATCGGACCCGCAGCGGGAGCGTGCGGCACTGCGTGTTTCACCAACCACACCGTCATCACCGATGACATCGCCACCGATCCATTGTGGGACGCTTACCGCGAGCTCGCGTTGCCGCACGGACTGCGCGCCTGCTGGTCGATGCACATTCCATCCAACCGCGGCGACGTGCTGGGATCGTTTGCGGTGTACCGCGACCACCCATCACGGCCCAGTGCGCGAGAACTGGAATTCATGGGCATGGCCACGCGGCTGGCCGCGGTGGCGATCGAGCACCGGCTGCTCACCGATCAGCTGGAGCACCAGGCCCACCACGATGCATTGACCGGGCTACCAAACCGTCTGTTGTTCCAGGACCGCCTTGACCAGATCCTGGCCCAGGCAGGGCGAAAGAAGCAGCAGGTGGCCGTGCTGTACATGGACCTGGATCGCTTCAAGAGCATCAACGACATGCTGGGCCACTCATCGGGTGATGCACTGCTGTGCCAGGCCGCAAGCCGGCTGCAGGCCTGCATCCGCAGCACCGACACGCTGGCGCGGCTTGGGGGCGACGAGTTCACGGTGGTATTAACCGAACTGGGCAATCCGCAGGACGCCATGCACGTGGCAGCGAAACTCATCGAAGCGATGCGTGCCCCGTTCCATGTGGACCAACATGAGCTGTTCGTCACCCTATCGCTGGGCATCAGCGTGTATCCGGACGATGGGCTCGACAGCACGACCCTGATGGCCAATGCCGACGCAGCGATGTATCGCGCCAAGGAAACCGGGCGCGACAATTTCCAGTGGTTTGCCGCTGAGATGAATACCGTGGCGAAGGAACGCATGAGCATGGACGGCCAACTCCGGCACGCGTTGCGATTAGGTCAGTTGTGCCTGCATTACCAGCCGCAATGCAGTGCGGACGGCCAGATCCAGGGCTTCGAGGCATTGATGCGCTGGCAGCACCCGACCCTTGGCATGGTGTCGCCAGCCCGGTTCATCCCACTCGCGGAGGCCAGCGGGATGATCGTTGCGCTGGGCGAATGGGCACTGCGCACGGCCTGTGCCCAGACGGTCGCCTGGCACAAGGCGGGTCATAAGAACTTGCGCATCGCGGTGAATGTATCGGCCGTCCAGTTCAAACGCGCCGACTGGGTGGACACCGTGCGTGTCGCCTTGCACGACACGCAACTTGCACCAGAGGCCCTGGAGCTGGAGATCACCGAGAGCCTGCTGCTCCATAGCCTCAGCGAGGCCTCGGCCAACCTGTTCGAACTGCGGGACCTGGGCGTTGGCATCGCGATTGATGATTTCGGGACCGGTTACTCGAGCTTGAGCTACTTGCACAAGCTCCCGGTCACCACGCTGAAGATCGATCAGGCCTTCGTCCATGAGATCGGCCACCAATCCCTGCCGGGTCAAGAGGAGGCACCGATCATCCGCACCATCATCGCGCTGGCCCGCAACCTCGGTATGGGCGTCGTGGCGGAGGGCGTGGAGACGGATGCCCAGCGGGATTTACTGCTTACACTGGGTTGCGAAAGCCTCCAGGGCTACCTGCTGCACCGCCCGATGCCGGTGGATCAGATTGATCTCCTGCTGCTGAATGAAGCTCATGGGAAGGGACCAACTGCGTCCCTGCACCTCGCAAGCCACGACACGGGGCCGGGCATTCCTGCAGCGGCAAGACGCGGCATGATCGACGCCTCATAAGGTGCGCCGGAAGGTCGCACGGTCAATTAATGAACCAATGGGTAAACTAAAAATAACAAACCGATTAGTCTAGTATTGGTGGGTGACCCACTCGCCAGCCCCCGCCGACCCGCCAGCAAAGTCCGTGAGGACTGCAGCCCCGGGCCGGCCGAAGGATCTGGAAAAAGGCGCAGCGATCCTTGACGCCGCCAAACGATTGTTCGCATCGCAGGGCTTCGACGGCACCAGCATGGATCAGATCGCCACGGCCGCGGGCGTGTCCAAGCTCACCGTGTACAGCCATTTCGGCGACAAGGAGACCCTGTTCACGGCGGGCGCCAAGGCGTTTTGCGATCAGCAGTTGCCCACGGCACTGTTCGAACCACGCCCCGAACTTCCCCTGCGCGAACGCTTGATGCTGGTCGCGCGCGCGTTTTTCGCCATGATCAGCTCGCCTGAAGCCATCTCAGGACACCGAATCCTGTGTACCCCGCAGATGGCCGGGTCGCCCCTCCCACGGATGTTCTGGGAAGCAGGCCCTCAACGCGTGCATGACGCATTCGCTGAACTGCTGCGCTGGCGCGTGTCCAACGGCGAACTCGATATCGTGGACATCCCGCGCGCCTCGTCGCAATTCTTTACGCTCCTCAAGGGCGAACCCCACGCGCAGCTGGTGTTCGGCTGCGGCGGCAAGTGCGACACCGAAACCCAGGCGCACCTTGCGGCGACGGTCGACTTTTTCATCCGTGCCTATGCACCAAGCAAACACGCCTGACGCCATGGCAAGCACGGTGACGGGCGACCTACTGACTTCTGGCACTCAATGCTGGCGTGCCATAACCGCCATGCTGTCGACGTCGCCGCTGCCAGCGATGCGCGCCGGGCACGGTAAAATGGCCGGTTCAGGCCCCCGAGAACACCCATGACCACCGACTACGCCAAAGCCCGCGAAAACATGGTCGAACAGCAAGTGCGTCCGTGGGACGTGCTCGACATCCGCGTGCTGGATGCGTTGCTGGAGTTGCCGCGTGAGGCCTTCGTCCCGCCGGCCTACCGCGCCTTGGCCTATGCCGACCTGCCGGTGCCCATCGGCCATGGCGAGCTCATGCTCAAGCCGGTAGTCGAAGGCCGCATGCTGCAGTCTCTGGCGCTGTTGCCGATCGACGATGTCCTGGAAATCGGCACCGGCAGCGGCTTCATCACCGCCTGCCTGGGTCGCCTGGCGCGCGATGTAGTCAGCCTGGAAATCCATCCCGACCTGGCCGAATCCGCGCATGCGCGCCTGGCGGAGCAGGCATTGGACGGCAACATCCGCATCGAGGTTGCCGATGCGTTGCACTACCGTACCGAGCGCCAATTCGATGCGATCTGTGTCTCCGCGGCAGTCGACGTGATGCCTGCGCAATTCATGCAATGGCTGCGCCCGGGTGGACGATTGTTCGTGGTCCAGGGCCGCGCCCCGGCGATGGTGGCGATGTTGCTGCGCAAGCCAATCAATGACGCCGGCGGCAAGCACGTCGAATCGTTGTTCGAAACCCAATTGCCTTACCTGATCGGCGCCGCGCCGATTCCTGCATTCCAGTTTTGACCGAAGGACTCCACATGCTCCGCCCTCTCGTCCTCGCCCTTGCCATCGCCCTGCTGCCTGCCGCCGGCGCGCACGCCGAAGATCTACTGCAGACTTACCAACTGGCACGCAGCGGTGATCCACAACTCTCAGAGGCTGAATCCAGCCGACTGGCCACGCGCGAAGGTTCAGTGCAAGCACGGGCTTTGCTGTTGCCGCAGATCGACGGCACCGCGACGTTGCAGAAATCGCGCAGCAATGGCTCGTCCAGCAACATTCAGTTCGATAAATCTGGCAATCCGTTTCAAACCAATGTTCAAAATTCCAGCGATACGACCACGCGCGATTACGGTGTCAACATCCGGCAGATGGTTTACGACCGCAGCAATTTCACACGCCTCAAAAGCCAGGACGCGCTGAGTAAATCGAGTGATTTCCAGCTGCGTTCGGCCGGCGACTCGCTGGTGACGCGTACGTCGGCGGCATATTTCAACGTGCTGGTCGCGATCGAAACGCTCGCCGCAGCCGAAGCGCAGGAAACCGCGCTGAAAAAGCAGTTCGACTTCGCCAGCAAGCGCCTAGAAGTGGGCTTGGCGCCGATCACCGACGTGCATGAGGCACGCGCCCAGTACGAAAGCGCCCGCGCCAACAACATCGTGACGCGCAACGCGCTGGAAGATGCCTATCAGGCGCTTGCGGAGATCACCGGCACGCCCGTGCGCAATCTCAAGGGCCTGCCGGAGAATTTCCAGCCTGCGCTACCCAGCGAAGAGGGCGCCGACGGATGGGTTGCGACGGCCATTGCCAACAATCCGGCGCTCAAGGCCAAGCAGTTGCAAGTGCAATCGACCGCAGCTGACGTCGAGACGGCGCGTGCCGGGCATTGGCCGACGTTGTATCTCAACGGCAACTATGGCGACAACACCAGTTTCGGCAGCAACGCGTTCGGAGGGTCGAGCTTTCCTTCCAGCCGCATCAATCATGGCCCCAGCGTGGGCCTGACCTTAAGCGTGCCGATCTTCTCCGGGGGCGCGACCCAATCACGCGTCCGCCAGGCGCTGGCACTTCGCGACTTGTCCGACGAACAACTCGAGCAGCAAAAACGCGCCCTGGTTCGCAGCACCCGCAATGCCTACCGGACACTTGTCGCCGGCATCAGCGAGGTCGAGGCGCGCCGACTCGCCCTGGTGTCAGCTCGCGCTGCATACTCAGCTTCGCAGGTCGGCCTGGAAGTCGGCACGCGCACCGTGATCGACGTCCTGCTCAACCAGCAGACGCTGTTCAATGCAGAGCGCGAATTTGCGCTGGCGCGCTACAACTTCCTGCAAAGCCGCCTGCTGCTCGAACAGGCCGCAGGCACCCTGGACATCAAGGACGTGCAGGACATCAATCGCCTGCTGACCAGTAATGCCGAAGATCAACTGGCGCCTGGTGACACCCTGCGTTGAACAGCCCGCTTGCAACCAGGATGGCGCATGTGACACCGGTCAGCTGACAGCTGACCAAGTCTTTTCGTTCCAGACTTGCCCGCGCGATCCGTTGCAGCCTTGATCAGCGATCAGCAAGCGCGGGGAGGTCCGACGCAATCGCGTCCAGGGTCTGTTGCAACGCGCCGCGTCCCTGCTCTACCAGCCTGCGGCCAGCGGTGACCATCGCTTCACGCGCTTGGGCGTCATCCAACAATGCCGCGATATGCACGCCGACCGCGTCGGCATCCGCGCCGATCCGCAAGGCACCGACCCGCTGCAACTGCGCGGCGATATCCATGAAATTGTGCAGATGCGGACCAGTCACGATCGCGGTGCCGACCACAGCCGGCTCCAGCAGGTTGTGGCCGCCAATTTCCTGCAGGCTGCCCCCAACAAACGCCACCTGCGCGCAATGGTAAAACGGCATGAGTTCGCCCAGTGTGTCAATCACGAACACGGCATCGTCGCGATCAGGCCACTGCGTCAATCGACGTGTCGACACCCGCCAGCCAGCATCAACCGCCAGTTGCGAAACTGCCTTGAACCGTTCCGGATGGCGCGGCGCCCAGAGCAACAACAAGTCGGGCCAATGCTCACGCAGACGTCGATGGATGGCAACAATGGCATGCTCTTCATCAACGTGCGTGCTAGCGGCGATCCAGGTGGGCCGTGACGCGATGCGTTGGGCAAATGCTGCCGCGAACGCCGGGCCTCCATCATGCACGGTGATGTCGTATTTGAGATTGCCAGTGATCCGCAGCGCCGCCAACGGGGCACCCAGGCGCACGAAGCGCTCACCATCGGCAGCCGATTGTGCCAACACACCATGCACGGTTCGCAACGCACGCGCGATCAATGGCTTGAGCACGCGATAACCGCGCAGCGATCGTTCGGAAAGACGCGCATTGATGATGTATGCCGGTACGCCGTGATCGCGACACCCCAGCAGCAGGTTCGGCCACAATTCCGTTTCCAGGATCAATGCCAGCGACGGTTGGTAGTGCTCCAGGAAACGCGAGACTGCACCGGGAAGGTCGTAGGGCAGATAGACGTGCTCGATCGAATCGCCCCACAACGCCCTCACCCGCGCTGAACCTGTCGGTGTGATCGTGGTCAGCAACAAGCGCAGGTCCGGACGCGTCAAGCGCAGGGCATCCACCAGTGGCGCGGCGGCGTTGACTTCGCCGACCGACACGGCGTGTATCCACGCTGTTGGACCATGTGCTCCTGCGGACTGCTTTGTCGCCGGGTGCGGTGCCGACGCATCAGGATTCGACGCGTGGGCATACATCGCATAGCGTTCGTTCCACCGCAGGAAATACTCGCGCTGGCGGAAGCCGCGCCAGATCAGGTGATAGACGGTGATCGGCGCCAGCACGTACAGCGCCACCGAGTACAGGCCGCGCAGCACGCGTTCGATCGTCCGCTCGAAGGGGTCAGCCTGCATTGCGACAGGATAGCGGGAGATCGCGCTGGCTTACGACAAGTCCCGAATCCGGCGCATGTGGACCGGTTCGATCATGCTGCTGCGAGCCACATACCGCCGGCACATCATGATCGGCAAGCTGGTCGTTCGCTTGCGTTGTCCACTCACCTAAACTTCGCCAATGGCCGTACCGTATCCACGCCCCCCGATCGCTCCCCGTACCTGGCCAAGCTGGCTCGGGATCGGTGTGCTGATGGCGTTGGCGCGGCTGCCATGGCCTCTACAGCGCGGGTTGGGCCGCCTCTTCGGGGCTTTGCTGGAAGCGCTGCTGCGGGATCGACGCACTATTGCGGCACGCAACCTGGCGTTGTGCTTTCCGCGGCTCGATCACGTCGCACGCAAGGCTTTGCTGCACGAACATTTCGCCGCGCTCGGCATCGGCGTGTTCGAGTTCGCGCGCGCTTGGTGGGGATCGATCGCACCATTGCGTCGTGACGTGCGCATCGAAGGCCTTGAACACCTTGCTGCTGCACGCGCCAACGGCCGCGGCGTGATCGTCGTTTCCGGCCACTTCACCACGCTGGAAGTCTGCGGTCGCCTGCTGTGCGATCACGTGCCACTGGCCGGCATGTATCGGCCTTACCGGCAACCGGCCATGGAATGGGCGGTACTGCGCGGGCGTGCGCGTTACGCCGCCACCATGTTCGCCAAGCACGACGTGCGTGGCGTGGTGCGACATCTCAAGCGTGGCGGCTTGCTGTGGTATGCGCCGGATCAGGATCCCAGCCGCGGCGACAGCGTGTTCGTGCCGTTCTTTGGACAGCCTGCACACAGCCTGACGTCGACGCATCAACTCGCGCGGCTCTCGGGTGCGGCGGTGGTCGTGTTCCAGCATGCGCGTCGCAATGATGGCGGCTACACACTGCGGCTTTGGCCGGCGCTGGACGAATTCCCATCCAGCGATGCCACCATTGATACCGCACGCATCATGGACGCGATCGAAACCATGGCGCGTGCCGCGCCGGCGCAATATCTCTGGATCCACCGGCGTTTCAAGCGCCGACCTGATGGCGCGGCCGATCCCTATGCACGTGACAGCGATTGACGCATTCGTGAGGCCAGCGTCATTCGCTGGCGGCTGATCAGGCCTCGCGTCCCAGCAGGCTGCCCGCATACAACGCCGCCAGCAGCAGCGTGACGCCGCCCCAGAAGGTCGAATAAAACGCCAGGTGCGTGTTGAATGGAAACACCGTCACCGCCAGCGCCAGCATCGCCGGGCGTGCCCGATCGCGCGCTTCGTCGGTTGCAAAGCGCCACGCACGCCACGCCAGTGCCGCGCCGGCGAGCCAGAACAACAAGCCGATGCCGCCGGTCTCGCTCAGGATTTCCAGCACGATCTGATGGGCGTGCAATGCGGGCCCCGCGCCCCACACCGCAACGACATTGGGCTGGGGATCGCACGCGGGGAACGCCATGCGGAATTCACCGGCACCGACGCCGTTGACCGGGTGTTCGCGCACCATGCACGTCGCCGCGCGCCAGATCCGGGCACGGCCGGACAATGCGATGTCCACGCCTTGCTGGTCAGCGGTCAGCGCTGATGTCGTCCGCAAGATGCGCTCGCGTACCTGCGGCACGGTCAACGTCAACACCCCGAGCATCAGTGCGCCGAACGCGAACACGCCGATCAGGCGCTTGGCACCCAGCACTCGCCAGCCCGAACACAACAGCACCAACGCATAGGTGATCCACGCCGCGCGCGCGCCGGCCAGCAGGATGACGATCCCCATCGCCGCCGCTGCGATCAGCCATCCCACACTGCCCAGGCGCACGCTTCCCTGTGGCGTGCTTTTCGACCGTATGGTTTCCATCTGTTTGCGGGCCGCATACAACACAAAAGGCGAAAGGCTGGCCAGCACCAGACCGAGTTTGAGATTGCACGGCCCCAGCACGCCGCTGAGGCGGTCGACCACCGCGACGCGGTTGGCCGGACACATGCCGTGACCGCTGATCAGGTGCTTGATGCTGTCAACACCCCAGAACAAGGCGCTGGTTCCCGTGACCGCCTGCAGCAGTGCATCCAGCGTCCATGCCGCCATGATGATCGCCAAGCCTGCGAACGTGGTCCGCCGACCTCGTGCGTCGCTGACCGCCGCCGCCGCCAGCCACAGGAACGGCAGGTAGCGCAGGTCGGTCAGGGTTTCATGCAGCGCATGGGAATAGTCGATGGCGTCGAAGACCGACACGACCTCCGGCAGCCAATACGCGAAGAACAACACGCTCGTCAACGCCCAGGCCGGCGCGCTCAACAGTCGCGTGCCACCCCGGAAACGGACAATCAGCAAGCGCACGATCGCTGCCAATGCTCCTAGCACCATCACCGCTTCGGCATAGCCGGGGGCAGGCCACAACGCGACGAACGCCAGCACCCAGGCAGGCGCCCAACGCCAACCGACTGGCGCGCGCAAGTGATCGACACCTGTGGACGGCAAGTCGTTGGATTGCAGATCTGCCGATGGCATGCCGCTCGATGGCCCGCTCATGCAAGGTGCTCGTAGAGGTCAATCGTCGCCTGCTTCATTGCACGCAGGCTGTCAGGCATCGTAACCACAGGTGGCGGATGTGACAGCAAGGTTTGCCCGCACGCCAACAACGCGGCTTCATCGTACGCGGCGATCGCACCTTGCGGCTGCCACTGGCGCAACAATTCGCCGACGCCGCCATGCGCCCAGCCAAGTACGGGCCGGCCGACCGACAACGCCTCGAGCACAGTGCGTCCAAACGCCTCGGGCTTGCGGGAGAGCTGCAGCACCATGTCCGAGGCCGCGTAGGCATCAGCGATCGCGGCGGTGGGCGCGGTGATTGCCAATACATTGGCGATACCAAGACGCGCAGCCTCACCCTCCAGTTCATCGACGTACGCATCGCGCCCCGACTGCCGCGCACCAGCCAGCCACAGTCGCGCATCGAGTCCGGCTTGACGCACTCCAGACAACAGTCGCAAGGCATCGCCGTGTCCTTTCAGACGCGTACCGCGGCCTGGCATCAGCAGCAACGGTCCTGCGCCATCGAGTTGCGGATGCATCGCAGCGATACACGCACGTGCTGGGCGATCAGGCATTGGCGCGCGTGGAAATTCAGCCGGATCGATGCCTCGCTCAATCACGACCAACTTCCGGGGATCGACACGCGGATAGTGCTGCACTATGAATTCGCGCACGGTGCTGGACACGCAGATGACGCGATCACCAGATGTCATCACCGCGCTGTAGCGCGACGGCGAATTCAGCCCGTGAACGGTGGTCACGAAATGCGGGGGTTGCGTCATCCCACGCAATGCCAACCGCGACATCCATGCCGGTATCCGCGAGCGTGCATGGACGATATCCGCCTGTGCAAAGAGCCGTCGCAACGAGGGAACCAGTTGCAACGTTGAAATTGATTTTCGACCGATATCGAGCGCGACATGCTCACCGCCCAGCGTCAACAACTGCGGCAGCAACCGACCGCCAGCCGACACCACGATTGCCCGATGACCTGCCTGCACCAGCGCGTCGGTGATCTCCAGTGTCGAGCGCTCGACCCCACCGGAGTCCAGCGCCGGCAGCAATTGCACCACGGTCAACCGGCGGCTCATGCGCGCCAGGCCTTGCGGTCAGTCGACGAGAAAAAAATGCGCCCCGCAATACGGGCACTGCGCTTCGCCACCGTCCTGGGCAATCGGCAGGTACACGCGCGGATGCGAATTCCACAATGCCATCGACGGCAACGGGCAACTCAACGGCAAGTCCGCCGCCCGCACGTCATAACGCTGCTGCGCATTGGCAGGTGCAGAGGCGACATGCGAAGTAACGTCGGTCATGGCGAAAGGCCGGTTTTGGGCGAGTTGGCAGTTTAGCAGCCATGCGTTATGCCGTTGACTCGAAAAATGCCCAGGGCGCAGCAGGCTTCCTGAGACCGGAGGGCGCTGCACAGGATGTGCAGCGTTTTCCGACCGAGCCATGGATGGCGAGTCGGAAAATCGCCTTGAGAATCAGATTGGCGAGTTTGCTGTGTCGGGGAGGCGCCCTTTCTTTTGGTTACTTTTCTTTTGGCGCTGTAA
>JBBQTR010000044.1:0-14519 GCA_038213095.1 Lysobacterales bacterium
CATCTGCTCCTGGATACCTTTCGGAACGATCCTGCCTATCGTCGTACCGGTGACGTGACGCCACCTACGGATAGATTGTTTTCGAGCGCATGCCGCGACGCCGCAGTCGGCAATGGCTGTGATGACGGCACGATGCAGTTGTCAGTACCGAACCAACCGGCGATACTCGCCGCCATGGCGCGTAGTTGTTTCCTGCTGATCGGTTTGCTTTGCTTGATGCTTTCGGGTATCGGGAGTGCTTGCGCGGCTGATACCGGATTGATCCAAGGCATGACACAGACAACGGCCTTCAACACCGCCAGCGATAACCACCTAGTGCCGTCGGTCGTTGCTGCCAGCGCTGTTCCTGACGATTGCGATGGCGATGGCTGCGCCAATGGACACTGCGCGCGCTGTGCATGCGGTTGCGGCATGAACAGTTGCGCTTCACCGGGAATCGCCGCATTGGCTCCATTCCACGGCATGGGCTGGATCAGCCACTCGGTGCCAATGATTCCGTTCTCGCTCCAACGCCCGGCCGCTGTGCGCGGCACTACACCGTTACGACCCCCGATCGTCTGATCTGAACCACGCCAAGCGCCGCCCCTGAGGGCGGTGTCATGCCGTTTGCGCGGCGTTGCGTTTCGTTCGATCGGAGATCGCATGTTTTCTGTCAGCAAGAATTCGCGTCCCGGCGTGTGCCATGGAGGCCGCGTCGCGATGCTCGCTTTCGCTTTATCCGCGACTGCCGGCGGCAACGCTGTAGCTGCACCATCCAACACGGCACCGCTTGACCTGCCGCACCTGATCACGATGGCCCGCACCGGCAACAAGGATCTGCAGGCCGCGTGCTACGCGATCGATACCGCACGTGCCAAGTTGCTCGGGGCCGGGTTGCGGGCGAATCCGCGCCTGGATATCTCGACCCGCAGCGATTTCCTGTTTGGCAACGACGGCGAATACAGCGCCACGATCGGGATCAGCCAGTCGTTTCCGATCACGGGGCGGCTGCTTCGGCAAAAAGATATGGCGCGCGTGGACATCGCGCTGGCCGAAGCTGAAGTGCAGGAGACCGAACGCCGCCTTGCAAACGAGATCGCGGTCGCCGTGGGTCGCGTGATCGTGATCGATCGGCAGATCCAGTCGCGCGATGCGTTGATCGGCATCGAACAAAAGCTCCTGAAAATGACGCAGAGTCGCTTCAAGGCCGCTGAGGTGTCTGAGTTGGACGTCAACACCGTCCAACTCGATCTGCAGCGCATCGTGCAGGAGCGCGCCTTGCTGCAGAGTCAGCAGCAGGCGTTGATCGTATCGCTCAATACCCTGCTGGGCAGGCCGGCTTCATCAGCGCTCAATCTCGATGTGTCGATCCCGGAAGCTGGCGCTTTGCCGGGCCTCGATCAACTCCAACGCAAGGCCGTCGAATCCAGACCCGATCTGCACAGCGCCCTGCTGTCCAGTGATCGGGCCGAGGCAGAAATGGCCCTGGCCAAGGCATCTCGCTGGGAGGACTGGACCGTCGGACTGGAACTCTCGCAGGACAAACAGGTGATCACCGGTGCGCCGTCGCAAGGCGTCAATCGCGCGATCGGCGTGACGGTCTCGATTCCGCTTCCGGTGTTCAACAAGGGTCAGGGATTGATCGCCGAGGCGCAGGCGTCCACAGATCAGGCGCGGGCGCACATCGTGGCATTGCGCCAGAGCATATTCGGCGACGTTGCAGGTGCCTATGGCGAGGCCATACGCCTTGCGGCGGCACTGTCGCAGTACGGGCAACATCTGCAGCCGATCAGCGCACGCAGCGTGCGTCTGGCACAGCAAGGCTACAGCCAGGGCCTGATCCCGGTATTCGATGTCGTGCAGGCCCAGCGCCAGCAGTCCGAATTGACGGCGACTTACCTGACCACGCTCGATCAATACCTGCAGACGCTTGCGCGGCTACATCTGGCCGTGGGCGACGACATTCCGGCCGCAACGACGCACGAAGGATTCTCCACATGCAATCGATGAACTCGCACTCCCTGCGCCGTCGCATCGACGCAGCCAAGGCTTGGCTCCTGATCGGAGTCGTGTGGTCCGGGCTATTGAGCGTCTCGCTGGTGTTCGCGCACGGCGGACAAATCGAAGTCGGCGGCGGCGCCAAGGGCCCCGTGCATCTGACCGACGTCCAACAAAAGGCGCTCGCAATGAAGGTGGAAGCGGCGACGCAGCGACCGCTGTCGGATCTGCTGTACCTCAATGGCGAAGTGCGAACCGTGCCGGGACGTGAAGCGGAAGTCAGCACCCGCATCAGCGGCCAGGTCAAGCAGTTGTACGTCCATCTGGGCGATCACGTAAACGCCGGCCAGAAGCTGGCGCGGATCCAATCGCGGCTGGTCGGCGATCCGCCGCCGAGCGTGGATGTCAGCGCACCGATGGGCGGCATCGTGGACGTGGTCGGCGTCGCAGTCGGATCCTCGGTCGAACCCACCACCGTTCTCTTCCATATCCAGGATACATCCGAGGTCAATATTGTTGCGCGGGTGTACGAGGAAGACCTCGGCAAGGTCGTACTGGGTCAGGCGGCGAACGTGCACCTTCTCAGCTACCCGAATAAGCCCTTTGCCGGGAAGGTGACACTGATCGGCCCGGTGCTCGATCCGCTGAGCCGCACGGTTGAAGTGTGGGTGAAGTTGCGCAATACCGAAGGTTTGCTCAAGCCCAACCTGTTCGCCCGCGTTGGCGTTGTGCTCAAGCAGGATGCCGCGACGCTCGCCATTCCAACGGCCGCGATCATCGAAGCCAACGGCGAGAAGTTCGTCTTCGTAAAGCAAAAAAACGCATTCGAGCGCGTCGAGATCGCCACCGGCATGAGCGATGACCAATACACCGAAGTTACCGATGGCCTGGTCCCTGGCGACGAAGTGGTGACCCAGGGTAACCGGCAGGTCTACACGGTTTGGCTTACTGGCGGTGCGCCCATGAAGAGCGAGGACTCGGACTGATGTTCAATCACCTCATCGCCTGGGCCCTGCAAAACCGGCTGATCGTGCTGGCATTGACGGTCGTGTTGTTTCTGGCGGGCGCGTATTCGCTGCAACGGATGTCGGTGGACGTGTTCCCCGAGTTCGCGCCACCGCAAGTCGTGATTCAGACCGAAGCACCCGGCATGGCGCCGCAGGATGTCGAGTCGCTGATCACCTACCAGCTCGAAAGTGCGATCAACGGCTCGCCGGGGGTGACGGCGGTGCGCTCGAAAACCTCGGTCGGCTTGTCCACGATCACCGTGGTGTTTGAATCGAACACCGATATCTACCTCGACCGGCAGCTCATCAACGAACGCATTCAGAACGTGCTGGGCCAGTTGCCCAAGACCGCCAAACCGCCGGTGATGCTGCCGGTGACCTCGGCCGTGGGCTGGCTGGTGAAGTACGCGCTGGTCAGCGACACCTTGACGCCCGAGCAACTGCGCACGTTCTCCGATTGGGAGATCAGGCCGCGCCTGCTCTCGCAGGGCGGCATCGCTTCGGTGGTGTCAATTGGCGGCGAGGTGAAGCAATACCAGGTCCGCATGATCCCCATGCGCATGCAGGCCTACAAGATCAGCATCGAGGAAATCCGCAAGGCGCTACAAGCAGCAAACACCAATGTGCCGGGCGCGTTCGTGCAGGGACCGGGGCAGGAATTGATCGTCAGTGGCGTCGGCCGGATCAACTCGCTGGACGACATCAAAAATACGGTCATCACCCTGCGCAATGGGGTGCCGATCACGATCGCCAATGTCGCCGAAGTCGGCACTGGCGGCGAGCTCAAGCGCGGCGACGGCGCGTTCGGTCGCAAAAATGCGGTAATCGGCACGATCTCCAAGGCCTATGGCGCCGATACCCTGACCACCACCTACAAGGTCGAGGCGGCGTTGGCAGAGTTCCAGAAAACCCTACCGCCGGGTGTAACGATGGACACCCAGGTGTTCCGCCAGGCGAACTTCATCGAGGCGGCGGTCCACAATCTGACCGTCTCGCTGCTGGAAGGCGCGCTGATCGTGATCGCGGTGCTGTTCCTGTTCCTGATGAACTGGCGTGCCTCGTTCATCACCTTCCTGTCGATGCCGGTGTCGTTTATCGGAGGCATCCTGGTGATGAAGGCGCTGGGCGTCGGCATCAATTCGATGACCTTGGGAGGCCTTGCGATCGCGATAGGCGAGGTGGTCGACAACGGCATCATTACGGTTGAGAACGTGGTCCACCGGTTGCGGATCAACCGTGCTTCGGCGCACCCACAAGGCACATTGCAAGTGGTGTTCGACGCGGTGCGCGAGATCACCAACTCGGTCGTATACGCAACCGCGATCATCGTGTTGATCTTCGTGCCAATCTTCTTCCTCGGCGATCTGGCGGGCCGCATCTTCAGTCCGCTTGGTGTGGCGTATATCGCCTCCGTCAGCGCTTCGCTGGTCGTTGCAGTGACCATGGTGCCGGCGCTGTGCTACCTGCTGCTGATCAAGCGCGACGAGAAGCGGGGGGATGTGGGCGTCGTGCTGCAAGCGAGCGAAGACAATCCGACGACGCATGAGGTGCATGCGCAGGAGCACGCGGGGACAGAGCAGGAAACCCGTTTCGTGCTGTGGATCAAACGCCATTTCAAGCGCGTGCTGAACTTTTCGCTGCGCCGCTTCTGGCTGGTGATGGCGGTGTCGATCGCAGCCTTGATCGCATCCCTTGCGTTATTGCCGTTCTTCGGTCTGTCGTTTCTTCCAGAGTTCAAGGAAGGCAACTTCATCGTCGCGATGACGACATTGCCAGGCACCTCGCTGGACGAATCCATGCGCCTTGGTAAGCTCGTTCGCGAAGACTTGCTCAAATACCCGCAGGTGGTCTCGATTGATCAGCGCGCCGGACGCAGCGATCTGGACGAGGACGCGCAGCCGCCGAATTTCAGCGAGTTCGATGTGCGGCTGGATTTCTCAAAGAATGCCGCGATGTCGCCCGATGAGCTGCTCAAGAAGATCCGCGCGGATCTAGCGGAGATTCCCGGAACCGTCTTCAACGTCGGCCAGTTCATCGCCCATCGCATGGACGAAGTGCAATCCGGCGTTCGCTCGCAAATCGCGATCAAGCTCTACGGCGAAAAGCTGCAGACGCTTTATCAACTCGGGCTGCAGGCACAGACACTGGTGCGCGGCGTGCCGGGCGCGGTCGATGTGAATCTGGAACAGCAGATCAGCGTGCCGCAGGTGACGATCAAGATTGATCGCGACAAGGCGGCTCGCTACGGCATCAATGTCGGTGAGGTCGCCGACGATATCCAGACCGCATTGAACGGCGAGACCGTTTCCAGCGTGCTCGAAGGCAGTCGAAGCTTTGATCTAACCCTGCGATTGCAAAGTGCAGCCCGCGATACAGTCAGTGCGATCCGCGACATCCCCGTCGATGCACCGGCCTTGAACCCCGGGCAAGCCACCAAGATTCCGCTGCGGCAAGTGGCGACGATCCAGATCGACGATGAGCCCTATGCGATCAGCCGAGAGAACGTGCATCGGGTGATCGTGCTCGGCTTCAATGTGCAGGGGCGCAATCTAAGTGAGGTGATCGCCGATACCCAGAAGCAGATCAATGCCAAGCTCAAGCTGCCGCCGGGCTACTACATCGAGTACGGCGGTCAGTTCGAGAGCCAGCGCGATGCGAACCGCACCTTGCTCGGCTTCGGCGCGCTTTCGCTGTTTGGCGCTTTGCTGCTGCTCTACAAGGCGTTCGGCACATTCCGCGAAGCGCTGATCGTGATGTTCAACCTGCCGCTGGCACTGATCGGCGGCATCGTCGCGTTGTACCTCGCCGGCGCCAACCTGAGCATTGCGGCGGTGATCGGATTCATCACCTTGTTCGGCATCGCGACCCGCAACGGCATCATCTTGGTCAGTCATTACAACCAACTGCGACAAGCCGGCCAACCGCTCGAAGAGGTCGTGATGCAGGGCACCCTGGATCGCCTTGTGCCAGTCTTGATGACCGCCGCAACGGCCGCTTTGGGGTTGGTGCCGCTGCTGTTCGGATCGCCGGTTGGCAAGGAATTGGAACTGCCTTTGGCCCAGGTCGTGCTTGGCGGTCTGTTCACCGCAACCCTGCTCAACATGGTGGTCGTCCCGACCGTCTATAACCGCGTCGAACAATGGCGCGAACGCCGCGAACGTTCCAATGATCGTTCCAACGATCGACCACTCATCCCAACGGAGGCAACACCATGAAAATCCGCACCTTGTCCATCCTCGTCTCTTCGCTTGTTTTGCTCGGCGGCATCAGCGGCTGTGGAGCACCCAGCACGCCTGCCAATCAAGGCGATGCAACCACAGCCGTCGATGCGCCCAAAGCCGACGCTCCAAAAGCCGACGCAGCCCCTGAAGCTGACGCGCCAACTCCCATTCCGGCCGGAGACGCAAATGCAATCTGGCAGGCCATCGACGCGAAGAGCGCCGAACTGGACAAGACCATCCAGGCCGGTTCATTCGAGAACGTCCACCACATGGCCTTTGCCATTCGTGACCTGGTGGCAGCTTTGCCGGAACGTTCGGGTTCGTTGTCGCCTGATCAGAAAGCCAAGGTGCAAAGCAGCGTGAAGTTCGTCGCGACGCTGGCCGAACGTCTGGATGCCAGCGGCGATGCCAAGGAGGCCGCTGAAACGAAAGCCAACTTCGACAAGCTGACCTCGGTGCTCACCGACTTGCGCAAGAACTACGCCGAGTAAACATGCCATCAACGGGACGGTTGGGCATGTGTTCGGATCGTCCCGATTCTTGCTGGGCAGCAGGGACACATCCTGCAACGCGACGTCACCTTCGAGAACACATCATGCAGCCAGCGTTCCAGCCCAGATCGCAGAAGCTGATTGTCGCTGTGCTGTTCACCGCGCGCGTGACAAACCGCTTGGTGGTGGGCAGCGATAGGTGATGTTCCCACTCAACGAACCAGGAGTCGCACGATGAACTTTCGTTTCTTCATTCCAAAACTGATCCTCGTCACGGTCCTCGCAAGCAGCACGATGGCCCATGCGCATGAGTCCAAAAAGCCTCAAACTACGACGCCAGCCAAGAGCCCCATACTCACACCGGGCATGCCCGTGTATGTTCAGAACATTGCCCCGGCAGCGTCGGATGCGGTCAAGGTGGTCGATGCGTTTTCTGCGGCAATCAAGGCAGCCAGGTTGGACGACGCCAAAAAGTTGCTCGACCCGAAGGTGCTGATTCTCGAAAGCGGCAGCTCTGAACGCAGTCGCGATGAATACATGCGGGGCCACGCGATCGAGGACGCCGCGTTCATGCAGACCGCGAAGCAGGAGCTGCGTTACCGCCAGGCGCAAGCAGACGGCAATCTGGCTTGGGTCGCGACCGAAAGCACGCTGGACGCGACGGAGAACGGCAAGCATATCGTGCTGCTGAGCACGGAGACCATGCTGCTCAGGAAGACTGGCGACGGATGGAAGATCGTGCACATTCATTGGTCCTCGCGAAAGAGCAAAGAGTAGGCGCGACCTCGCGACGCGGCGACAGGGACGCGCCGGGCATCGTCCTTATTGCGCAAGGAGCACACCATGAGCCATCACCTGAGTCAGGCCATCAAGGACTGCATTACGGCCTGCAACGATTGCGCGACGCAGTGAGGAAGTTGTTTCAGCCACATGGTTGGCATGACCAGCGACAACGCCTGTCCAGCGAGCTGCATCGAATGCGCGGCGATTTGTCGCCCGTGCGCAGATGCGATGGCGCGCAACAGCCCGTTCGCCAAGGAACTTCGCGCGCTGTGCGCCAGGATCTGCGACTGGTGCGCCGAACAGTGCGGCGCGCACGCCATGCAGCACTGCCAGAGCTGTGCGGAAGCGTGCCGGCGTTGTGTGGAAGCGTGTCGCGCGGTCGCGGTGTGATGAAACGCAGTCGTCTTCAATCTCGTTGTCCTGCACAAGATAGCGCGCTGCCAGCATCGTTCCTTTCTTAACGGAGTTTTTTTATGAAGCAGTTCTCTGTTCTCTCATGGGCATTCATGTCCGGCATCGTGTTCATTGCTTTGAGTGGTTGCGCGTCCGCCGCGAAGACACCGCCGGCGAAAGGCCAATCCTATGCGGGCTGGTACATGGAGCATGCGGGGCAAAGCACGTTCCAACCGTGCGGACAGACGAAGCAATGGCGCGTGTCCGCGCCCGCCGACCTTGTGGCCCGAGCCAAAAAATTCGGCTTGGAGCAGGACACTCCGGTGTACGTGCAATTGCTGGGAACGGCACAAGGCGACGTAATCGCCGTGTCGCGCGTCCAGCAGTTCGGTTCGCCAACGCCCGTACGCAACTGCGCGCTCACTGGCGTTGTGATTCCGAATGCTCCACAAACACGCTGATGTGCGGTCTCCCGAAGTCGCACTACGATCACCAAAGACCCGCGTTTCGTTCGATAACGTGACACTGGAACCAAGGAGCTTGCCGTGCTGATTCAGCCAATCGATATCTTCGTCTATGCGTGGCTTGGCATTGCTGTGTTGTCCGCCGCCTACGTGGCTTGGGATCAGTTCCGCGGCAACCCGGAGCCTGCGGTGATGAAATGGGGCTTCGTGCTAGTCACCCTGTATATGGGGCCGATCGGTCTGCTGCTATACGTGATGGCCGACAAGGAGCCGCGCCCTGGTGAACACGAGGAATTCATCCAGCCGTTGTGGAAGCAGGGCGTCGGTTCGACCGTCCACTGTGTCGCTGGCGATGCGACCGGCATCATTCTGGCAGCGGTATGCGTCGCCCTGATTGGGATGCCGATGTGGCAGGACTTGATCGTCGAATACGTCGCCGGCTTCCTGTTAGGCCTACTGATCTTCCAGGCCCTGTTCATGCGCCGGATCATGGGCGGCACCTATCTGCAGAATGTGCGTCGGAGTTTCCTGCCCGAGTTGATCTCGATGAATTGCATGATGGCCGGCATGGCGCCGGTCATGGTGGCGCTGATGATGGGCCGCGACATGCGCGCGATGTGGCCCGGCGAGCCGTTGTTCTGGATGGTGATGTCGCTGGGCATCATCGCCGGTTTCGCGATCGCGTATCCGGTCAATGTGTGGATGGTTTCGCGCAGCATGAAGCACGGATTGATGACCGTGCGCGACGACAGCAATTCCGCTGCTGATGCCAAGAAGACTGTGCGTGGCAAGCCTGCCAAAAAGACTGCCGGCAAAGCGTCCGCCCAATCGGGGGCAGGTGCCCACGTAGGACACACCATGGCCAAGGGTCCGGCAATGGAGGGAATGGAGGGAATGGAGGGAATGGAGGGAATGGAGGGAATGGAGGGAATGGACCACAGTGGTGCCATGAAGATGGCGGCGGGTGCGCCCACGAAGAAGGGTCCGGCAGGCAACGTACATGCGATGAAACCCGACGTGACCCGACCACAACTGGTCGCCGTCACCGTCTTCACCGGCCTGATGCTGTTGTTGGGCATGACCTTTCCCACTGCCTTCTACAACCTGCGGCTCAGTGCGCACGATGTCGGTCGCGCCATCATGCCGCCGGGCATGATCATGGACAACGACACACCCGCAGAAGCGATGCGCGACATGGCGGCGGTGGATCCGCGCGATGTCACGCGCCGCTTCGGCTTGAATGCGCACGGTGCACAGGTTCTCGCGCCGCGCATCGAGAACGGAGTGAAGGTCTTCGATCTGGAGACCTCGGTGATCCGTTGGCAGATCCTGCCCACGGTCTGGGTCGATGCCTACGCATTCAACGGTCAGGTTCCAGGGCCGACGCTGCGCTTCAAGCAGGGCGACCGCGTCCGCATCAATGTGACCAACCATCTGCCCGAGACCACCACGGTCCACTGGCACGGACTGATCCTGCCCAATGTCATGGACGGCCCCGCGCAGGTGACTCAGGCGCCGATCGAGAACGGCGGAGTGTATCGTTACGAATTCACTGCGGTGCAATCGGGAACCTACTTCTATCACTCGCACGATCATGTCGATCGGCAGCAGGGCCTGGGTTTGTACGGCGCGTTGCTGATCGATCCTGCGGTACCCGATCCGTCGCTGCTAGCTGACCATGAATACACGATCCAGCTACAGGAGTGGCTGATGCGCGAAGGCATCACCTATCCGGCGATGCCAATGGAAGGCGGCATGCCCAATTACTTCACGATCAATGGCCGCGCCTATCCGTCCACCGATACAATTCACATGAAGGTCGGCGAAACCCTGAAGGTGCGTTTCATCGGTTCCAACAGCGGCTTTATCCACCCGATGCATATCCACGGTGGGCCGTTTCAGGTCGTTGCACGCGATGGCGAAACCTTGCCTCCCGAGCAGCGCTACATGGCCGACACCGTCAACGTCGGGCCCGGCCAGCGCTACGACGTCATCTGGAAAGCGCGCAAGCCGGGCAAGTGGATGATCCACTGCCATATCTCGCACCACACCACCAACAACAACACCGAATCCATGGGTGGCGGGGGATTGATGATGCACATCGATGTCGCAGGAGATCCAACGACATGATCGCTGCAACAATTCAACCCGATGGCGTTGGCGACCCGTTCGATTGTCTGATCGTGGGCGGTGGGCCGGCGGGCCTGACTGCAGCGATCTATCTGGCCCGTTATCGACGCCGCATTGTCATCGTCGATGATGGGAATAGCCGTGCGGCGCGAATCCCGGTCAGCCATAACTATCCCGGATTTCCCCATGGCGTCACCGGGGAGGAATTGCTCACCCGTTTGCGTGAACAATTAGCGCCATATGATTGCCGGGTCATGCACGGCATCGTGTCTGACCTGGAGCGCACCGACACCGGCTTCTCGGCGGCGATCGGCTCGACCACGGTAGCGGCGCGGACGGTGTTGCTGGCTACAGGTGTGGTTGATCGCCGGCCGCTCATTCCAGGATTTGATCTTGTTCCGAATACAGTCCTGCGATGGTGTCCAATCTGCGATGCCTACGAGGTCACCGACCAGTCCGTCGGGCTGATTTCGACCGCTCAGTGCGGGTTCCGCCATGCTTTGTTCTTGCGCACCTATACCGCCAGTCTGACCTTCCTGGTCCAGCCAGGTGAGGATCCGCTGACGCGTGAACAGCGCCAACAGATGCACGATCGTGGCATTCGTGTGGTGGACCAGCGGGTCGTCGAAGCAGCGCCACAAACGACCGGCAAGGTGGGATTGTGTTTGGTGGACGGCGAAATGATCCTGGTGGACGCGATCTACCCGATGATCGGATGCGACGTGCGCGGCGATTTGGCCGCTGCGCTCGGTGCGCGCTGTGAACCCGGGGGCGACCTGGACGTCGATGCCCATCAGCAAACCTCGGTTGCTGGTTTGTATGCGGCGGGGGACATGGTCAAGGCACTCAACCAGATGAGTGTCGGAGTCGCACATGCCACGATTGCGGCCACGGCGATCCACAAGGGTCTGCCCCACAATGATCGCAAGCCGTCATCTTCCTGACTGGAAATGCGGCCGCGTATCCTGTATCGGTCGACTCCCTTCCCAGCCCCAGCCCCAGACTCCCGATGAACGCAGACGTCAGCCCGACAGCCCTCGACTTGGGACCCGTACTGCGGCGATGGAGAGACTTGCCCAGTTCAACCTACCGGAGCTGGTTTCTTTGGGACGAGCGCATCAAGAACTTCCGGTCCATTCGGCGCGGTCTGCAATTGGTGGTTCGCGAAATCGAGGCGGGGACGTTTGGTACCGCATATCGAGGCTCGCCGCTGGAAACGGTCGTCGCAGCGATTGCCGAACAACGACAGATCTTCCGGGGCGCCGACCATGCATTCCTGTGGAAGCCCAAGTTGCGCATCCCGGATATCTACGAGAACCCTGATCATCAACGCGCATTTGGTCGGTTCTTGCGCGCGTGCGATTGTTGCGACGACGAGGCCGGAGTGTTGCAGGCGATCCACGCGCTGGACGACTGCCGCATCAAGGGTCTGGGTCCTGCGGCAGCCAACTTGCTGTATTTCGTCCATCCCACACTGGTCTCACCATTCAATACCGCCATCGTGCGTGGCTACAACGCGATCTGTGGTGCTCGCGTCAAGCTTGGGCGTTGGGACGAGTATTTGGCGATGCGCCGCGGCATTCTTGCTTTGAACTCGCACTACCGAGACCTGCTTTCGAATGATCTGGGTGCGATCGCCGGATTTCTGTTTGACGTTGGCTCCGGAGCCCTTCCATTACCGCCGTCGGAAATGGACTCCTCTGCACGCGCCGCATGGGAGGCTGAACTGGCCATTGTCCGAGCCGACAAAGCCCTGTTGCGGCAACAAGCAGCCCAAGACTCCGAGGATCAATCGCACACCCAAGTGCAGGGTTGGTTGCGCGATCTCGGTCTGGCCTTGGGTTTTCGGGTGTGGGTGGCGAGCAACGATAGAGCTCGTTCGTATGCGCTCGGCAGGCTCGACGATGGATGCCTGACTGCCCTTCCTCCTGCTTTGGAATCATCGCAAGCTGCGGATGCAATCCGTCTGATCGACATCCTGTGGCTCGATCCGGACGGAAGGGTGGCAGCCGCATATGAAGTCGAACACAGCACCAGCATTTACTCGGGCATCGTGCGCATGCTCGATCTCGCCTTGGGCGCGAGCGACGGCCTGACCAGCCATTATTTCCTGGTCGCTCCAGACCGTCGTGAGGCCGATGCACGTGCGCAGCTGGCACGCCCGGCTTTTCAACGCGTAGCGGATCTCAATCTCCGCTTCCTGCCCTATAGCGAATTGCAGGCACACCGAGAAAACATCGCACGATTCGGGCAAGGATTGAAGCCGATCGAAGCGATCGCAAGAAATATACGGTAGGCGAGAGGCGGTACTGGCTCATGGCAACACGACAGTTGTCCGGGAAGCGATGACGCACACGATGTTCGGGCAATAATTCTGTCTGAACAAAGGGAAGAGACTTCTAGGCGACTTCACCATCTCGTATTGAAGTCGAAGTTATATTGGGTGTACGGCCAACGGGCTGGATCGTCGCCATGATTGTTGCTCAGGCGGCGCGTAGCCAAACAAGGAGGTTCTATGCGATACCCACTTCGTTTCACCGTCATTGCCACATCCTTGGCGTTTTCAACCGTGTTGTTCGCCCACGACCCGAAAGCAACTGCCGATGCTTCAATGAAAATGGATGCGTCGCAGTCGCCCCAAATGGGGGGCATGCCCATGACAGGGGATCAAGATCGTGACTTCGCAATGATGATGCGTGAGCATCATCAGATGGCGTTGCCGATGGCGCAGAAGGAGATCAAGGACGGCAAGAATCCTGAAATGCGGAAGATGGCGCAAGACATCGTGAAAACGCAGACCAAGGAAATAGCCCAGTTCGATGCATGGTTGGCACATCACAAGAAGTAGTCGTTGCGCGGCACCGAAACACTCGTTGTTCGAAAATCCTTTGTCAAGAAGCAAGCTTCGTATCAAAAAAACGCCGGGGAAATCTCCGGCGTTTTTTCACATCCGCCCCGAGTTAGTTCTTCGGAAGCAGTTCGGTATGTTCAAAACCATGTGCCAACAACACGTGATGCACCCAGATGCCGCCCTTGCCATCCGGCGCCACCCACATTTCATCGAACACGCCCTTGCGCACGCGCACGCCCATGGGTACCCGGCCCGCCATTTCATCCTGCTGCGGGGTCAATGCCGCAGCAATTCTGGCGTTGGTGCTGTTGTAGCTGTCGGTATGACCGTACTGCGTTACCAGTTGGGCATAGTCATGCGCGTTGGGCGCCGTGCTGCTGGCCGACTGTGAATAGTCCATGCAGGTGCCCTGTGAAGAGCCATCTTCGCTGGTATGGCCCAGACCGAACAGGTGGCCGACTTCCTGACACATCACGTGGCGGCGCTCGTTCTGGCTGGCGAAGTCCGACGAGTACGTGTCATTCATCTTGGCCGTGCCCGTCGAGATATGACCTTGAGAATCCAGGTTGATCGAGGCGAGGCCGAGCCATCCGCTGTTGCCGTAGGTGTAATTGCACACCCGGATCTTGCCCGACGGAGAACTGCAGCTGCGCCGCGTCGTCGAGGAGTTGCTGTACGACGAAATGCTGAGATCAAGCTTGCTGGACTGCGACCATTGCGACAAGGCCAATGTCAGTTCGTCATCCCAACTGGACGAAACGCTGTCGATCACGTGCAGCGAGACGGATGAACTGGTGTGTGCCCAGTGATAGTTGTTCCAAGTGTGGCTGGCGTTGGCGGACATGGATGCGGCCAGAACGGCGGTAGTGGCTAGTACAGCGGTCGCGAGGCGGTTGAGCTTCATCGTTGGAATTCCCCAGAGAATGTCGTCTACGCGCGCGACCGAGAGTGGCTGCGGCGACCGACTCTATGCCTGCCTGGGGCGAAGTTGCACGTTGCAGCGCATCACGATGCGCGGTTAAGGAAAGCACACGCCACCCTGCTACGTGATGCTTAATGCTAGCGGCGCGCGTCAAGGTAGTTGTCGCCTCAGTCATGCAGCCAACGGCTGCCTATCGCTTGCCTTGTTGTGAGCTGCGACAACCGTGTCGCGTTCTGGGTTGAGTGTGACCGGGCCGATCGGCGACCAGTTGCGGGTGCTG
>JBBQTR010000045.1:0-14451 GCA_038213095.1 Lysobacterales bacterium
GCAGCCTTGACGTAGGTACCGATCCCGCCATTCCAGAGCAGGTCCACTGGCGATTTCAGGATCGCGCTCATCAGTTCGGCTGGACTCATCGCCTCGACGGCTGCATCGATGCCAAGCACGGTTTTCACCTGCGGCGTCAAAGCGATCGATTTCGCACTGCGTGGGTGGACGCCGCCACCGGCACTGATCAAGGAGGTGTTGTAGTCCTCCCACGACGAACGCGGGAGATTGAACATGCGGCTGCGCTCGGCGAAAGAAACCGCGACGTCCGGATCCGGGTCGAGGAAAACATCGCGGTGATCGAATGCTGCAAGCAGACGGATATGCGGCGACAACAACATCCCGTTTCCGAACACATCGCCCGACATGTCGCCGATGCCAACGACGCTGAAATCCTGCGTCTGGCAGTCGCGCCCAAGCGCCCGGAAATGGCGCATGACCGATTCCCATGCGCCTTTGGCGGTGATGCCCATCGCCTTGTGGTCATACCCGACCGAGCCGCCCGACGCGAATGCGTCGTCGAGCCAGTAGCCATGCGCGCGCGCGATGGCATTGGCCGTATCGGAAAACGTCGCAGTGCCCTTGTCCGCCGCGACGACAAGGTATGGGTCATCGCCGTCATGCCGGACGACATCCTGCGGGTGCACGACGTGTCCATCGACCAGGTTGTCGGTGATGTCGAGCAAGCTATTGATGAAGCGCTTGTAGCAGGCGACACCTTCGGCAAACCACGCATCGCGATCGACCGCTGGGCTTGGCAGCTGCTTGCAGAAGAAGCCTCCCTTGGAGCCAACCGGGACGATGACCGTGTTCTTGACCATCTGCGCCTTGACCAGGCCCAGCACTTCGGTACGGAAATCCTCGCGTCGATCCGACCAGCGCAGCCCGCCGCGGGCGACCGGGCCGAAGCGCAGGTGTACGCCTTCCACGCGCGATCCGTAGACCCAGATTTCACGGTAGGGACGCGGTTTTGGCAGATCAGGAACCAGCGCCGAATCGAGCTTGTAGCTGACGTAGTCACGTGGCCCGCCATCGGCACGCGGGCGGTCGAGCGTGTTGAGGTAATAGCTGGTGCGCAATGTGGCATCGATCACGCCAATGAAGCTGCGCAGGATGCGATCCTCATCGAGGCTTGAGACGCCATCCAGCAATGCGACCAGCGCCGCGTGTATCACTTCAATCTGACGCTCGCGGGTAGACTCGCGTGCGGCGATCACGGGCTGTAACTCGGTCATCGCCGGGGCGTTGGCGCCGACTACCGCTTCGAACTGACGTTGCAGGCGCTGCATACCGTCCTGGATTGCCGGTGCGTCTTCCGTCCCGGTGACGGGATCGAAACGCGCCTCGAACAATTCCACAAGCAAACGGGCCAGTAGCGGGTAGTGGTTGAAGGTCTGCTCGACATACGCTTGCGAAAATGGCACGCCAACCTGCTGCAGGTACTTGCTGTAGGCACGCAACATCGCCACCTGCCGCCATGACAATCCAGCGCCCAGGATCAGGCGGTTGAACGCGTCGTTCTCGGCCTGGCCGCGCCATATCTGGGTGAAAGCATCCTCGAAATCCTGATCAAGCCGCGAGATGTCGAGAGCCGCACGCGTCGCTTCGACCTCGAAGTCCTGGATGTAAGCCACGCCATCGCCAAGCTCGATGCGGTAAGGATGCTCGGAGATCACACGCAAGCCCATGTTCTCCATCATCGGCAGCACGTCAGACAGCGGAATGTCGTCGCACAGCCGATAAAACTTCAGCCGCAATCCGCCATCGGCGCGACGATACAAAGAGATGCGCAGGTCGTCCTGTCCTGATAACGCCGCGAGCGCGTCGACATCGTCGGCTGCAATCTTCGGAGTCGCCTCCTCGATGTACCCGGCCGGCAGTGCCCGGCCATAGTGGTTGGCAAGCTTGAGACCCCGCTCTTCTCCATGTCGTGCGAGTAGTTGCTCGCGCAGGTCGTCATGGCGATTGCGCACGATCTCCGTGAGCTCTGCTTCCAGCGCAGTGGTATCGATGTCGCCAAGGCGTGGACGGGCCTGGCCGGCTTTCGGCCGGATGATCATGTGCAGCTGCGCCAACGGCGATTCACCGACCTGTACCGTGGTATCGACGCTCTTCCCGTCGAGCGCGCGTTTGAGCATCGATTCGATGCGCGTGCGCACTTCGGTGTTGAAACGATCACGGGGGATGTAGACCAGCGCCGAGTAAAAACGACCGTAGCGATCCCGGCGCAGGAATAATTTACTGCGGACACGCTCCTGCAAGCCCAGGATCCCCATGCTGGTGTGCAGCAGTTCGTCCTCGCTGGACTGGAACAGCTCCTCTCGAGGCAGCGTTTCAAGGATGTGACGCAACGCCTTGCCGCTGTGCCCGAACGGCGCCAGGCCAGACTTCTGCATGACATATTCATGGCGTCCGCGCACCAAGGGGATTTCCCATGGCCGCCGGTTGTAGGCGCTGGAGGTGTACAGGCCGATGAAGCGCTGTTCCGCAACCGGCTTGCCCTGCGCATTGAACTTCAACACGCCGATGTAATCCATGTAACCGGGGCGATGCACGGTGGCGCGAGCATTCGTCTTGGTCAGGATCAGCGCATCGACCGCACCGGATTGCGGCATGTAATACGCAGCCAGGGACTTCAGTGGGCGCGGTTTATGTGCATCCTGGCCACGAAGCAGGCCAAGACCGCTTGATTCCAGCGGGCACAGGACTTCATCGCCATCTTGCTGGACGACCTCGTATTCGCGATATCCCAGCAGGGTGAAATGATCGTCGGCGGCCCAGCGCAGGAATTCCTGTGCTTCGGCGCGCCCGGCATCGGAAATCGGCATCGAACGGTTCGTCAATTCATCGGCGACGGACAGCAATTTCGCACGCATGGCGTCCCAGTCAGCGACGATCGCACGCACATCACACAAACTGGACCTGATCGTACGTTCGACGTCCTTCATCGCGTCGGTGGACTGCCGGTCGATCTCCATATGGATGAACGACTCTGGCGCACCCTCGCCAACCGCGAGCAGCATCCCTTGTGCGTCTCGCGTCATTTTGACGACAGGGTGACCGAGCACGTGCACGGCGATGCCCTGCTCGGCCAGCGCCATCGTCACCGAATCGACCAGGAACGGCATGTCGTCATTGACGATCTGCACGGTCGTATGGGCCGATTCCCAACCCTGCTGGGCTAGGCTTGCATTGAACACCCGCACATCGGGTTCGCCCGGTTTGCGCATGCGCGCCAGGTTGAGGAAATCCGCCGCCAGCGCTGCCCAGGCGTCAGGACTGTGCTGCATGAATTCATCCGGAGTCATGCGCTGATAGAAGATTCGTGCAAACGTTTCGGCCTGTACTTGCTGGGAAGTCGGGACCCGTTGACGCAGCGCGTCGAACACGCTGCTCAAATCCAGTGACTTCATTTGCAAGGACTCATCGCGACCAGAAACAAGCTGGACGGATACAGCACGATCGCCGGGGGCAGCCGGGAAACTATCGGACTTTGCGCTCATGGAGGAGATCGGTCCATTGCGAAGGAAGAAAGCCCGCACGAAATGCGGGCGATTTTTACGGCGGTGTTGGCTATCAGCGAAGGCCGGTCTCGTGCCGGGCGATTACCAGCCGCTGGATCTCACTGGTGCCTTCGTAAATTTCGGTGATCTTGGCGTCGCGGAAATACCTCTCCAGCGGCATTTCTTTCGAATAGCCCATGCCACCATGTATCTGGACTGCCTGGTGGGCGATCCACATTGCCGCTTCGGACGCAGTGAGCTTGGCCACGGCCGCTTCGGTGGTAAAGCGTTCTCCCTGCCCTTTGAGCCATGCCGCGCGCAACGTCAACAGTAATGACGCGTCGAGCTTGCATTTCATGTCGGCGATTTTGGCCTGGGTCATCTGGAACGCGCCGATGGGCTGGCCGAACGCCTTGCGTTCGCGCACATATTCCAGCGTAGCCTCGTAAGCGGCGCGTGCGATGCCGATCGCCTGCGACGCGATGCCGATGCGGCCGGCGTCGAGCACGCCCATCGCGATCTTGAACCCATGACCCTCTACCCCAAGCACGTCTTCGGCTGGCGCGACGTAGTCCGTGAATTCGATCTCGCATGTCGCCGATGCGCGGATGCCGAGCTTGGGTTCGGTCTTGCCGCGGTGGAATCCGGGGTTGGCGGTATCGATGAGAAATGCCGTGATGCCGCGGGCGCCCTTGTCCGGGTCGGTCATCGCGAACAACACCATGTATTTGGCAACGGGGCCAGAAGTGATCCAGCTTTTCTTGCCGTTGATGACGTAGCTGCCGTCGGCCTGTTTGACCGCACGGCAGCGCATCGCCGTGGCGTCGGACCCGGACTGCGGCTCGGTCAGGGCAAATGCGCCGATTTCCTTGCCCTCGGCGATTTCGCGCACGTACTTCTGTTTCTGCGCTTCGGTGCCGTGGGTGAGGATACCGTTGCAGAACAGCGAGTTGTTGACCGACAAAATCGTGGAGTGCGCAGCATCGGCCGCTGCGATTTCGATCATCGCCAACACATAGGAGATTGGGTCCATGCCGGCACCGCCGTATTCGGCCGGCACCTCGATCCCCATCAGTCCGTTTTCGCCAAGCAGGCGGATGTTCTCGAGGGGAAATTCGCCCGTCTTGTCGAAGTGCTCGGCGCTGGGGGCGATTTTTTCCTGGGCGATGCGGCGAGCGACGTCCTGGATGAGCAGCTGCTCTTCAGTGAAACGAAAATCCACGCACGCACCTCGGGCTTGTCGGCAGAAGCTTCATTGTAACGGTCGCGGGATGAGACTCGCTGGCCAATCATCGGCACGGGGCGCGGGTATCGGGAATTCAGATGCTTGGTTTCCCAATGCGGCAAAGCGTCGTACTTGACCGCGAAGCGTCGGCGGCGGACACTTATCTTTAAATCGCGATGGAAAGATATTTATGGATTTGGAAGGCTGGTCCAGCCGGCTGAGGGTGTTCGCCGACGCAACCCGGGTACGCCTGTTGAGCCTGCTTGATGGCGAGGAACTCACGGTCGCCGAACTGTCCGCTATCACGCAACTGGCACAACCTCGGGTGTCCACACATCTGGCGAAGTTGAAGGAAGCGGGCCTGGTGCGCGATCGACGCGCTGGCGTTTCTGCGTATTACCGTTTCGACGACACCACGCTGGATGCGACCCAGCAGGCGTTATGGCAGTCCATCAGCAATGGCAGTGACGACGCGTTGCTGCGTCAGGATGCCGAACGCGTCCCCGGCGTGCTGGCCATGCGCGCAGCCGACCAGAACTGGGCCGATTCGGTCGCGGGAGACATGGAGCGGCACTATTCGCCAGGTCGCACCTGGGAAGCCTTGGCGCGCACGGCATTGCCGTTGCTGGAACCCGGCGACGTGCTCGACATCGCATCGGGTGATGGTGTCCTTGCCGAGTTGCTGGCACCGCATTCGAGACGTTACATCTGCGTGGACACCAGTGCGCGCGTGGTGGCAGCCGCCGCCGAAAGGCTGCGCCGCTTTGCCAATGTCGAGGTGCGCGAGGGCGACATGCATGCCCTGCCCTTCGCCGACGACAGCTTCGACCTGGTCGTGCTGATGCATGCGTTGACCTACGCCGCCAAGCCTGCGCAGGCAGTCGCGGAGGCTGCGCGCGTGCTCAGGCCCGGTGGCCGCCTGCTGCTCAGCAGCCTGGGCAAACACGAGCATCGCGCCGTGGTTGCTGCCTATAGCCACGTCAACCTTGGCTTCACCGAAAAAGAATTGCACAGGTTCACCGATAAGGCGGGCCTGAATGTCGCCAGTTGCGAGACCGTGACGCGCGAACGTAGGCCGCCGCATTTCGAGGTGATTTCGCTGATTGGAGTCAAACCGTGAAACAACTTCCGTGGCTGAACCCAAGCCGTGTTGCCCAGCTTGGAGCTGCGTTGACCAAGCGCATCCTCGTCATCGATGGCGCGATGGGCACCATGATCCAGCGTCATGAACTGCAGGAAGCCGATTATCGCGGTGAACGTTTTGCACGCGGCTACGATGCGCTGTTCGCTCCTGATGGCCATGCACATGGTGCCGGTTGCGGATGCGAGGATCAGGACCAGCGTGGCAACAACGATCTGCTGACGTTGACGCGTCCCGACCTGATCAGCGATATCCACGCCGCTTATCTCACCGCCGGTGCGGACCTGGTGGAGACCAATACATTCAACTCGACTTCGATTTCGCTGGCCGATTATCGGCTGCAGCATCTGGTGCGCGAGTTGAATTTCGAAGGTGCCAGACTGGCGCGCACGGCATGCGATGCGGCGCAGGCACGCGATCCATCCCAACCGCGCTTCGTGATCGGCGTGCTCGGGCCGACCAGCCGCACGGCCTCGCTGAGCCCCGACGTCAATCGACCTGGCTTTCGTGCGGTGTCGTTCGACGATCTCGCGGCTGCGTATCGAGAAGCGGTGTCCGGCCTGATCGACGGTGGCGCAGACGTGCTGATGGTCGAGACGATTTTCGACACGCTAAACGCAAAAGCGGCACTGTTTGCCATCGACGATGAATTCCAGGCGCGTGGCGGTCGTCTGCCCGTCATGATTTCCGGAACGATCACCGACGCTTCCGGCCGCACCCTGTCAGGTCAGACGGCTGAAGCGTTCTGGTATTCGTTGCGCCATGTGCAACCCCTGTCCATCGGCCTGAACTGTGCGCTTGGCGCAAAAGACCTGCGTGCGCACATCGATATCCTGTCGCAGGTCGCCGACGTCCACATCAGCACCCATCCCAACGCGGGACTGCCGAATGCCTTCGGTGGCTATGACGAAACTCCGGAGGACATGGCGACGGTACTGGGGGAATTTGCGGAAGCGGGATTGCTGAATTTCGTGGGTGGTTGCTGCGGAACCACGCCGGAGCATATCGCTGCGATCGTGGAGGCGGTGCGTGGCTTGCCACCGCGAGTCACCCCACAACTGGAAGCAGCGGCGTGAGCGCATGACCACCCTCACCAGGCAAACCCGTCTCAGCGGCTTGGAGCCGCTGCAGATCACGCCGGAAAGCAACTTCATCAATGTTGGCGAGCGCACCAATGTCACGGGTAGTGCGCAGTTCAAGAAGCTGATCCTCGACAACCGCTTCGATGAAGCAGTTGTCGTGGCCAGGCAACAGGTTGAAAGCGGCGCGCAGGTCATCGACGTCAACATGGACGAGGGCATGCTCGACTCGGAAAAGGCGATGGTGGAGTTCCTGCACCTGATCGCCGCCGAGCCTGACATCGCACGCATCCCGGTCATGGTCGACAGTTCCAAATGGACGGTGATCGAAGCGGGATTGAAGTGCCTTCAGGGCAAGGGCATCGTCAACTCCATCTCGATGAAGGAAGGTGAGACCGAATTCCTGCGGCAGGCGCGACTGGTGCGCCGCTATGGCGCGGCGGTGGTGGTGATGGCCTTCGACGAAACCGGCCAGGCGGACACGGCCACGCGCAAGGTCGAAATCTGTTCGCGCGCCTACCAGCTGTTGACCGAGGAAATCGGCTTCCCGCCCGAGGACATCATCTTCGACCCGAACATCTTCGCGATCGCGACTGGCATCGAGGAGCACAACAACTACGCGGTGGATTTTATCGAGGCCACGCGGGAACTCAAGCGTCGCTTTCCGTACAGCCACGTTTCAGGCGGCGTGTCGAACGTATCGTTTTCCTTTCGTGGGAACGAGCCGGTGCGACAGGCGATCCATGTCGTGTTTTTGTACCACGCGATCAAGGCCGGCATGGACATGGGCATCGTCAATGCTGGCGCGATGCCGTTGTATGACGACCTTGATGCCGACCTGCGCGAGCGCGTCGAGGATGTCGTGCTCAATCGTCGCGACGATGCAACTGAACGGCTGCTGGAAATCGCCGATCGCTACAAGGGAAAGAAAGGCGAGAAACGCGTCGAGGATCTCTTGTGGCGTGACAAACCTGTGCAATCGCGCCTGAGCCACTCGCTGGTGCACGGCATCGACCAGTGGATCGTCGAGGACACCGAGGAAGCGCGCGCATTGTCGACGCGACCACTGGATGTGATCGAGGGCCCGCTGATGGATGGCATGAACGTGGTGGGTGATCTGTTCGGTGCGGGCAAGATGTTCCTGCCCCAGGTGGTGAAGTCGGCGCGGGTGATGAAAAAAGCGGTCGCCCACCTGCTGCCGTACATCGAAGCGGAAAAACTGCGCACCGGGGACACCGGAAAATCCAACGGCAAGATCGTCATGGCCACCGTCAAGGGTGACGTACACGACATCGGCAAGAACATCGTCGGCGTCGTGCTGGCGTGCAACAACTTCGAGGTGATCGATCTCGGCGTGATGGTGCCGTCGCAGACCATCGTGGATCGTGCAAAGGCCGAAGGCGCCGACCTGATCGGGCTGTCCGGCTTGATCACTCCCTCACTGGAAGAGATGAGCCACGTCGCACGTGAAATGCAGCGCCAGGGGATGACGATACCGCTGCTGATCGGCGGCGCGACGACATCGCGTGCGCATACGGCGCTGAAGATCGATCCACATTACAAGTCCCCCACCGTCTGGGTGAAGGACGCTTCGCGCGCGGTGGGCGTAGCGCAGTCGTTGATCAGTCCGGACCTGCGCAAGGACTTCATCGCTACCAACGATTCGGATTTTGCCGAAATCCGAACGCGCCATCGCAACCGCGGTGACGCCAAGCGACTGGTGCCGCTGACCAAGGCGCGAACACAACGCTTCGATGGCGACTGGGCGAACTACATCCCGCCGGAGCCACGGCAACCGGGTGTCACTGTATTCAATGATTACCCTCTCGCAGACCTGATCGAACTGATCGACTGGACGCCATTTTTCAACGCATGGGAACTGGCCGGCCGCTATCCGGCGATTCTCGATGATGCGATCGTTGGCAAACAGGCGCGCGAAGTGTTTTCCGACGCCCGGGAAATGCTGCGCCAGATCGTTTCTGAAAAATGGCTGACAGCAAAAGCAGTGGTCGGGCTGTGGCCGGCGAACAGCATTGGTGACGACGTCGAAGTGTTGCTGCCACCTCCCCATGCAGCGGGAGACTTCAAAACAGAAACATTCCACTTTCTTCGCCAGCAGGTCGACAAACCGGTCGAACGTCCGGATTTCTGCCTGGCGGATTTCATTGCACCGAAAGGCTCGGGCAAGCAGGACTGGATCGGCGCGTTTGCAGTGACTACAGGATTGGGTATCGAACCCCATGTTGCGCGCTTCGAGGCCGACCATGACGACTACAGCGCGATCATGCTCAAGGCACTGGCCGACCGGCTAGCCGAAACCCTGGCCGAGCGCATCCATCAACATGTCCGCAAGGAGTTATGGGGCTACGCGGCGGATGAGTCGCTGGATGCCAACGCACTGATCAGTGAAAAATACCGCGGTATCCGCCCGGCGCCCGGTTATCCCGCCTGCCCCGAACACAGCGAAAAGGCGACGGTGTTCCGCTTGCTGCATGCTGAGGGCAATGCTGACATGCAGTTGACCGAGAACTTCGCGATGTTGCCGGCGGCAGCCGTGTCCGGCTATTACTTCAGCCATCCGCAAAGCCAATATTTCGTGGTCGGGCGCGTGTCGAAGGAGCAGATCTCCGACTACGCACAGCGCAAAGATGTCAGCCTGGTGCAGGCGGAGCGCTGGCTCGCTTCCAACCTTGATTACGATCCGGAATAGCCGCGGTGCGGTTTTTTCGTACGCTTCTTCAGCCGCGAGGCGTCAACGAGTCGAACACAAGCGCAGGGCCGAAGCTGCTCTGGCCAATTTACCAGACCAGATCGTCTGGAACACGGAATTGAGGATCGGCGTAAGGGTCGTCGGTAGTTGCGTCGGGGTTGATTTTTAGTGCAACGGCTGGCGCGAAAATGGCTTCGACCTGCGTCAGCAGGTCCGCCTCGACCAGCAAGTAACGCCCATCCAGTTGCACAAGGCCAAGTTGGCCGGCATTGAGTGCCTTCAATTGCCCGGCGTTGACGTACACGCGCTTGATCTTTCCGCCGTAGTGGAAGTGGCGCGCGATTTCCGCCGCGGGATCATTGAGCGCCTTGTCCTTGAGCAATTCTGCAAGTTGCGCCTTGGCTTCGCGACGCTTGCGCGCATCCTCCTGCTTCTGCCGCTCGGTCTCGATGCGCTCGTCTTTTTCGCGCTGCGCACGGATGGCGTAGGCCTTGGCGAGGTCAATGTCTTCACGCGTGCGCGCTGCGCCCGGCCGTCCATGCGGTCGCATCGACGGCTTCGCCGGCTGCCGTGGCCCCTGTGCAGTGCGCGGGCGCTGTGGTTGTTGTTGAGGAGGTCTTGTCTGCGGTTTATTTTCAGGTATTCGCGCCGGTTTGGGCGCCGACTTGAAACCAAGGCCGAGCAGCTGATCGCGAAGGGAATCGGTCATCGTGGTATGTGGGCTAGGCGACGTCAGTAATGTGGCGGAGGTGGTTCGGTGCCGGGATCGGCGAAAAAATCACCGCGTGGCTTGATGTCATCAAGCGCGCGGCGCAGCAATTCTGCATGTCGTGCCGTTTCAGCGCGCGATGCAGCCAGCGCATCGCTTATTTCAGCCAAGGCATGCTCCTGGAAAGCGATGCGAGTTTCCAGTTCGGTTACGCGACGCTCAAGTGCGGATTCCACGGGCATCCTTCAGCCGATCACGATCGAACGGCCGCGGCCGATGCCGTAATAGGCGATGCCGGTCGCCTCGACTTCGTCGGGGTTGTACAGATTCCGGCCATCAAAGATGACGCGATCGCCGAGCATGGCGCGAAGCTGCGCAAAATCCGGGCTGCGGAACTGCTTCCACTCGGTGACAACGACCAGCGCATCGGCACCTTGCAATGCAGCGGCAGATGATTCGCACAGCACGAGATCCGACCGTTCACCGAAGATTCGCTGTGCCTCGTGCCGGGCTTCCGGATCGTAGGCGCGCACGTTGGCACCCGCCTCCCATAACCGCTGCAGCAGGGGACGGCTGGACGCTTCGCGCATATCGTCTGTATTGGGCTTGAACGCCAGGCCCCACACCGCGAAGGTCTTGCCTTTCAACGGTGCGCCGTTGTAATGGCGTTGGATCAATTGCAGCAGATGGTTTTTTTGTGCGTCGTTGACCGCTTCGACAGCGTTCAGCAGTTTGGATTCGTAACCCATTTGTTGCGCGGTACGGGCCAGCGCCTGGACATCCTTGGGAAAGCAGGAACCGCCGTAGCCCGCACCGGGATAGATGAAGTGCCAACCGATGCGTGGGTCCGAGCCGATGCCATGGCGAACCATTTCGATGTCCGCGCCGACTTTCTCGGCGATGTTGGCCAACTCGTTCATGAAGCTTATCTTGGTCGCAAGCATTGCATTGGCAGCGTACTTGGTCAGCTCCGCGGCACGCACGGACATCGTCACGATGCGGTCGTGGTTGCGGTTGAACGGTGCATACAAGCGCTTGAGCCTGTCGATGGTCGCGGGATTTTCCGCGCCGATGATGATGCGATCCGGGCGCATGCAATCCTCGACCGCTGCACCTTCCTTCAGGAATTCCGGGTTGGACACCACATCGAATGCGATGTCGACATCACGTGCGGCGAGCGCCTTGGCAATAGTGGCGCTCACCTTGTCGGCCGTTCCCACCGGTACCGTGGATTTATTGACGATGACCACAGGGCGCGACAGGTTACGGCCGATGGTATCGGCGACCTTCAGGACGTATTGCAAGTCCGCACTGCCATCCTCGTCCGGTGGCGTACCGACTGCGATAAAGAGGATGTTGCCGTGGTCGATCGCACTGACTGCATCACTTGTGAAATGCAGGCGGCCGGCGGCATGGTTTGCCTTCACGAGCGGCTCAAGGCCCGGCTCATAGATCGGCACCACGCCACGGTTCAGGCCTTCGACCTTGTCTGCATCGATATCGACACAGATCACGTCATGCCCGACTTCCGCAAGGCAGGTGCCGGTCACCAGGCCAACGTATCCGGTACCAAAAATCGTGACATGCATGGGACCCTCCTTGTCGGCGTCCTCGCGTCAAAAACAAACGCCGGCAGCAATAGCGGCCGGCGTCCACAAACACAAAAGCAAGAGTCTATTTAGCGGCGGGTTTGGCGATGTCAAGAAGCTCGACCTCGAAGACCAGGGTGGCGTTCGGCGGGATCGGGCCACCCGGGGTGCCCTTGTCGCCGTAGCCCAGCTTGCTGGGAATCCAGAACTTGTATTTGCTGCCGACCGGCATCAATGCGATTCCTTCCTGCCATCCCGCTACCACCTGGTTCAGTGGGAACGACGCTGGCTCGCCGCGATCGTAGGAGCTGTCGAAGGTCTTGCCATCCAGCAAGGTGCCCTTGTAGTGGACGCGCACCGTGTCTGTCGCTGTCGGCTTGGCGCCGGTGCCTTGGGTGATGACCTGGTATTGCAACCCCGACGCCGTGGTCTGCACGCCCGGTGCCTTGGCGTTCTTCGCGAAGAACGCATCGCCTGCAGCCTGGTTGGTCTTGGCGTCAGCCACCATTTTCGCCATCTGCTTGGCTTGCATCTTCTGCGAGAACGCCTGGGCGATTTCGGACGCCTGCTGGTCGGTCAGCAGCATCTTCTGCTTGGCCAGCGATGCCTTGATGGCCTTGGCGATCACGTCCACGTCTATCTCGTCCTTGGCCATGTCCATCTGCTTGGCCATCGCCATGCCGATCATGTAGCTGACCTGATCCTTCTCGGTCGGAAGGCCGGGGATCGGCTTGACCACGGATTTATCGGCGCTGGCCGTAGCCTTGTCGGCGGCCGTCTTGTCGCCGGGTTTGCAGCCAGTGGCAAGCACGGCCAACGAAGCGGCGGCCAGTAACGTCAGTGGAATACGCAGGGAAGACTTCATATCGCGAAACACTCCAAAGGTCGGGAAAAGACACGTAGATGATTCTGACAGTGATTCCGGCCGATGGTTCTGGCCAGAAGCTGGAACATGAATGTGCAACAAAAACCTGAAACGTCACCGCAAGCGCGGCTGGATTGTTATTGGACAATGGCCATGAGTTCGACATCGAACACCAGTGTCGCGTTCGGGCCGATGGGGCCACCCGGAGTTCCCTTGGCGCCATACGCCAGATTGCCGGGTACCCAGAAGCGGAATTTACTGCCGACCGGCATCATGGCAACGCCTTCGGACCAGCCTGGAATCACCTGGTCAAGGCCGAATTCGGCTGGCTCGCCACGATCGTAGGAACTGTCGAAGACCGTGCCATCAAGCAACGTTCCCCGATAGTTGACGCGCACTTGTTCGCCTGGCTTGGGCTTTGGGCCCGCGCCCTGACGCAGGACCATGTATTGCAGGCCAGATGGGGTGGTGTAGACACCTTTGACCGCTTTGTTTTTTTCGAGGAACGCCACGCCTTCGGCTTCATTTTTGCCCCCGGCCACGCTCGCCTGCGCCTGCAGCCTGGCCTGCATGCGCTGGGTGAACGCGCTGCGCAATGCACTGGCCTCAGCGTCGGTGAGCAAGGGTTTGCCGCCAGCCAGCGTGGTGCGCAAGCCCTGCATGAACATCGGAAGCGCAATCTCCTCCTTGATCGGCGTCAGCGAGCGGCCGATGTCCGCACCGATCAGGTACCCAACCTGGTCTTTTGCCACCGTCGGCGACACCGTGCCCGCCGGCGCCTTGCCGTTGCGCACGGCGATGCGCTGCATCAGCGACTGCGCCAGCGGCTTGATCCTGGCTTCGGCGATCAACGGTTTGCCTCCATCAAAAGCATTGTGGACCGCCCTCTCGAATGCGTTCACATCGACATCCGGCGCTGCCGTGGCGATGGAGTGCGCCACATCCATGCCAATCATGTAGCTGACCTTATCGCGATCGCTGGCCAGTGCGGTCTTGTCCTGCGCGCCCACCGGAACGATTGCCACGGCCGCCAGCAAGAACATTGCGACAAGATCGCGCACAAACAACTTCATAGAAAAGCTCCCATAGCCACGAGCGGCGTTCAAACCCCCATTGTCGCGATACGACCATCTGCAGGCAATTCCGGCGTCACGGCAGGCATCAGGTGGACAGTGGACCAAGTAGGTCTTTAGTTGGGTGAAATTCCGCTTGACGACGCGTGTTGTGGTGTTATAGTTGCATACAACACCAGTTACCCAGCGCAGGACATACCATGAACCGCAAGCTACACCACTCCCTGATTGCCCTGTCGGCGACCGCAGCGGTTCTCGGTGTGTTGCTGCTGGCCGCCGGGCCGCGGCAATCTCCCGTCGCCCAGCAGACCATATCCATGAGCCTCGCCAGCTTGGGCTCGGTGCCAGTGAACACTGCCTTGGCAATGGAGGACGCGGGGCAGGCGGCCAGCCAGCGGCGGCACCTGCGCCACTCGCGCGCCTTGTTGGCGATGCCCTACTTCTCGTTCGCGCAGGGTCTGCGCCGCAACCGGAGCTGATCCATGACCGCAATCATCTGGAGCGACGGCGCTCCCATCTACCGCCAGCTGAAGGAGCGCGTCGTGGCGATGATGCTC
>JBBQTR010000046.1:0-14166 GCA_038213095.1 Lysobacterales bacterium
GGCCTTTCATGACTGCGCGCTAATTGCAGGGTGGCTCAAAAACGGATCACCGTGCGGATCGATTTGCCTTCATGCATGAGGTCGAACGCTTCGTTGATGCGCTCCAGCGGCAACTCGTGGGTGATGAAAGGATCCAGGTCGATCTCGCCGCGCATCGCCTGCTCGACCATGCCCGGCAATTGCGTGCGTCCCTTGACGCCACCGAAGGCGGACCCGCGCCAGACGCGACCGGTCACCAGCTGGAACGGCCGCGTGCTGATTTCCTGTCCGGCGCCGGCCACGCCAATGATCACCGACTCGCCCCAACCCTTGTGGCAGCACTCCAGCGCGGCGCGCATCACGTTGACGTTGCCGATGCATTCGAAACTGAAATCAACGCCACCATCGGTCATCTCGACGATCACGTCCTGGATGGGTTTTTCATGCTCCTTCGGATTGATGCAGTCGGTCGCGCCCATCGTTTTGGCCAGTGCGAACTTGCCAGGATTGGTGTCGATCGCAAGGATGCGGCCGGCCTTCGCCTGCACTGCGCCCTGGATGGCGGCCAGTCCGATGCCACCCAGCCCGAACACCGCGACGCTATCGCCCGCTTTGACTTTCGCGGTGTTGTGAACGGCGCCAATGCCGGTCGTGACGCCGCATCCGAGCAGGCACACTTTTTCCAGCGCGGCATCGGGGTTGACGACCGCCAGTGAGATTTCCGGTACGACCGTGTATTCGCTGAAGGTGCTGGTGCCCATGTAATGGAACAACGGCTGGCCGTTATACGAAAACCGCGACGTGCCGTCGGGCATCACACCCCTGCCCTGCGTGGCGCGCACGGCCTGGCATAAATTTGTCTTGCCGGACTTGCAGAACTTGCACACGCGACACTCCGCCGTGTACAGCGGGATGACGTGATCGCCTGGTTTGACGCTGCTCACGCCTTCGCCGATCTCGACCACGATGCCGCCGCCTTCATGGCCGAGCACCACTGGAAACAACCCCTCCGGATCATCGCCGCTGAGGGTGAACGCATCGGTGTGGCAGACACCGGTGGCGACGATGCGCACCAGCACTTCGCCTGCGCGCGGCGGCGCGACATCGATCTCGACGACCTGCAGCGGCTGTCCAGCGGCAAAGGCGACGGCGGCGCGTGATTTCATGGGTAGCTCCGAGTGCGTGTGGTCGCTGCCGTCGTGGGAGCGCGAGAATCCAGATCAGTACGCATATTCCCTGAACACATGGTCGATGTCGCCATTCCATTCGCCATGGAACAGCGCCAGCTTGCGTTCGGCCGGGGTTTCGTTGGCTTCGGCGAATTCGATCAGCGGGGTGAGGAAAATACTCTCGTCGGCGCCGTTGTCGTTCTTCATCGCGCGACGTTGCAGGCCGTGGGCGGAAATCTTCAACGCTTCCAATGCCAGTTCACGCAAGGTGTTGCCGCGAAACGGCAATTTGAACGCGTGTTTGGGCACGCCGTCGCGCAAGGCGTGACGCTCAGCCATGCTGAAATCCTTGACCAGGTCCCATGCCGCATCCAGCGCGACGTCGTCATACAACAATCCGACCCAGAACGCAGGTAATGCGCACAGCCGGTTCCACGGACCGCCGTCGGCGCCGCGCATTTCCAGGTATTGCTTCAGGCGTACTTCCGGAAACGCGGTGGTCATGTGGTCCGACCAGTCGCGCAGCGTCGGCAATGCGCCGGGCAACGCATCGAGTTTTCCCTGCATGAATTTGCGGAACGATTGCCCGGACAGGTCGACATACTCTTCGTTGCGATACGAGAAATACATCGGCACGTCGAGCAGGTAATCGACGTAGCGCTCGTAACCGAAGCCATCCTCGAACACGAAATCCAGCATCCCCGTACGACCGGCATCGGTGTCCGTCCAGATGTGCGAGCGATAGCTGAGGTAGCCGTTGGGCTGGCCTTCGGTGAACGGCGAATCGGCGAATAGCGCAGTCGCGATCGGCTGCAGCGCCAGCGACACTCGGAATTTCTTGACCATGTCGACTTCGTTTTCGACATCCAAGTTGACCTGCACCGTGCAGGTGCGCGTCATCATGTCTAGACCCAGCGAACCGACCTTGGGCATGTAGTCGCGCATGATCCGGTAGCGGCCCTTCGGCATCCATGGCATTTCGTCGCGACGCCACTTCGGCTGGAAGCCCATGCCGAGGAAGCCCAGTCCGAGCTCGTCGGCCACGGTCTTGACTTCGACCAGATGGCCGTCGACCTCGCAACAGGTCTGGTGCACGGTTTCCAGTTGCGCACCGGATAATTCGAACTGCCCGGCGGGTTCGAGCGAAACCGATGCACCATCGCGCAACAACGCGATCACGCGACCATGTTCGTTCACCGGCTCCCAGCCGAAACGCGTGAGCCCTTTCAGCAACGCCTCGATGCCTCGCTCGCCGTCGAATGTCGGCGGGCGCAGGTCATCCAGCCGGAAGCCGAACTTCTCGTGCTCCGTGCCGATGCGCCAGTTCTCTTTTTCTCGGCCGCCGGCGGCAAGGTAATCGACCAGCATGCGACGATTGGTGATCGGTGATTCGACGTTGCTCGGACTCGACATCGGATCGTCTCGCGTTGGGCTCTGCAGGTTGAGGGCATTGCCCGGGCATCACAAGGAGGCGACTACATCGTCTGGATGTGCGGGTGCCCGCGGAGCGACGGTGGAGGCATAGCTGTCGACCTGCGATGATTGCCCACTTCCGGCGTGATCGCCGCACGCGGAGAGACCGATATGCGTAGTTGGCACGTGGAAACCCATCGCTCCGGTCGCACCGGCTGGCTGCGGGCGGCGGTTCTTGGCGCCAACGACGGCATCTTATCCGTGGGCGGCCTGGTGGTCGGTGTGGCTGCGAGCGGCGCGGCGCACGCGGCCGTGCTGGCCAGTGGGATTGCCGGCGTGGTCGCGGGCGCGGTGTCGATGGCAGCCGGGGAATATGTCTCGGTGCAGTCGCAGGCCGATACCGAGCGCGCCGACATCGCCAAGGAAACGCGCGAACTGGCCGAGAATCCCGACAGCGAACTCATTGAACTCAGCCACATTTACGTCAAGCGTGGCCTGCAGCCGGAGCTGGCGCGACAGGTCGCCGAACAACTGACCGCACACGACGCGATCGGCTCGCACGCACGCGATGAGCTCGGGATCACGGACACGTTGCGTGCACGACCGGTGCAGGCGGCGCTGTCGTCGGCGGCGGCATTCACGATCGGATCGATGCTTCCGATTGCAGCCGTGCTTCTGGCGCCACCCGCGCAGGTGCAACCGGTCACGATCGCGACGACGCTAATTGCGCTGGCGATCTCCGGCGCGCTCGCGGCACGGACTGGTGGCGCGCCGGTCGTACGCGGAGCCATGCGGGTGCTGTTCTGGGGCGCGCTGGCGATGGTGGCCGCGGCGCTGGTGGGGCATCTGTTCCACGCGCGAGTCTAAGGAAGGCAGGGCGGGCTTGAGCCCGCCCTGCGATCAAATTTGGCGCAGGCTCAAAGCTCGAGCCACCTGCCCACGATCGCGCGCGCTTCCTCGACGCCCTGCTTTGACTCGCCCGAGAACGTCTGCACGCTGACGGTGTCACCGAACACCGAAGACAAGTCCTTGCGCACCGCGAGCAATGCGTTGCCCTGAGCGCCGCGGCTGAGCTTGTCGGCCTTGGTCAGCAGCGCGTGCGCCGGCAGGCCGCGCTGCACGGCATAGCCGAGGATCTGCCGGTCGTACTCCCGCAGTGGATGGCGGATGTCCATGATCACGACCAGCCCGCGCAGCGCATCGCGACTGCCGAAGTAGCCGTCGAGGAACGACTGCCAGTGTGCCTGCAGGTCCTTGGGTACCTTGGCATAGCCATATCCGGGCAGGTCCACAAGGTAGCGATCAGTGGTCGGCGGGATATCGAAGAACACCAGCTGTTGCGTGCGCCCCGGGGTTTTCGACACCCTCGCAAGCGCGTTCTGCTGGCAGAGCGCATTGAGCGCGCTCGACTTGCCTGCATTGGAACGGCCGGCGAAGGCGACCTCGTATCCGCCATCGGGCGGCAATTGGCGGAAGGTATGCGCGGCGAGCAGGTACTTGGCGCGGGCGAAGGGATTGGGAATGGCCATGGGCATAGGATGGCATGGAGGGGATAGCGGCCTGCTGGGGAAGACCATCGCGCGCGTTTGACCGGTTTCTGCCCGACGACGATAATTCCGCCTCTATGCGGCCGCCGTCGGCGCCGCTTCGCGCCCCGGAGCTTTGCATGCGTCACATCCGCGCCTACGGTTTGTCTGCCTTCGCCATCCTGGCGGTTGCCATTGGTGCCGTCGCATGGGCCCAGACGGTCACACCGCTGCCTGCGCAGGCGCCCACCGCGGCCGCGCCGCTGGATGCCTCGGCGCTTGCCGATTTGGCCAAGGCGCATTGGGGCGACGCCAAGGCCGGCGCGGTCAAGGCTGGCGCATGCGCCGCCTGTCACGGGTTGGACGGCAACCCGGCCGACCCGCAATACCCGCGGCTGGCCGGCATGCCCGAGCGCTACGTTGCCCAGCAGCTCGCGTTGTTCAAGAGCGGCCAGCGCAACACCGGCATGGCCGCGATCATGATGCCGATGGCCATGCCGTTGAGCGCACAGGACATGCGTGACCTCGGTGCGTACTTCTCCCAGCAAAAGGCCGGCGCCGGCATCGGCGACGACAGCAAGATCGCGACCGGTCCTTACTCCGGAAAGAAATATTACGAAGTGGGCCAGATGCTCTTCCGTGGCGGCGATCCCGTCCGCGGCATGCCAGCCTGCATGTCCTGCCATGGCCCGACCGGAGCGGGCAATCCCGGCCCGCCGTATCCGCACCTCGCCGGGCAGCAATCGGCCTATGCCGTGCGCCGCCTGCAGGAATATCGCGCCGGCACGACCAGCGAAACCGATCCGCACATGTTCAACATCATGGCCACGGTTGCCAAGTCGCTGACCGACGAGGAAATCCAGTCGCTGGCCAGCTACCTGCAAGGCCTGCACCCGCGCGCGGAAGAAGCAGCGGTCGCCACGACGTCGCCTTCGGCCGCATCTGGCCCTGCCGCGCCGACCGCCACCCCTGCCCCGGCGCCTGCCGTCAGCGCACCTCCAGCCAAGCGCTGAACTTTCCGCGCGCGCTCCGGTCACAGCGATACACTCCTTGAATCACACCGCCGGCCAGCGTCCTGGGCCGGCGTCTTTTTTGGCGCAACACGCACGGGCAGCACTTCGATGATCAAGCAATCCGCTTTGTTGCTCTGCCTGGTCCTGGTCACGGCCGTCGCATCCGTTGGTACGTGGGCGAAAACATCCGCCTTGGTCGACGGCACCGACTACGCCACCATCGCCGGCGGCAGGCCATACGCCCCGCTGGGCGGCAAGATCGAGGTGGTGGAGGTGTTCGGCTACTGGTGTCCGCATTGCGCGGAATTCCAGCCGAAGCTGTCGTCCTGGACACGCACGCTGCCGGCCGATGTGCGCTTCTCTTACGTGCCCGCGGTGTTCTCGGCCGGGGATTCCTTTGCCCGTGCGTACTTCGCCGCGGAGCACTTCGGCGTGTTGGCCCGTACCCACGATGCGATGTTTCCCGCCATCCATGTCGACGGGGTGCTGGCGCAGAACGCTTCCGTCGACGAGATCGCAACATACTACGGCCAGCATGGCCTGGATGCGGCCAAGGCCAAGTCCTACATGACCACTCCCGAGGTCGACGCGAAGCTTGCGCATGCGCATCAGTTCGCTTTGCGCAGTGAGGTAGAGGGCACCCCGACGCTGGTGATCAATGGCCGCTATCGTATTCTTGGCGACAGCCACGAAGACTCCCTGCGCATCGCCAGCCAGCTGATCGCCCAGCTGCGCACCGCGACGCGACATTCCCCGCAATCCCGACCGGAGATCGCTCGATGAAGAGCACTGCCTTGTTGTTGACCCTGTTGTTGCCTCTAGCCGCCTGCAAGCAGAACACGGCCGCGCCGCCGGCAGTGGAGATGGCGACCACCACGTCGACCACCCCAAGTGCGGCCGCCGAAGCCGCGGCAGCCGAAGCTGCCGCATCGCCCGCCAGCGCGGACGCGACCACCTCCGCCGAAGCCGCCCCTGCGCCCGCCGATAGCACCAATACCCCCGCCAAGCCCTCCACTGGATTCAATGCCACCGGCGCGCTTGCGCCCGGCGTGGATTACGCGGAGATCCAGGGTGGCCAGCCATTCGAGCCGCGCAATGGCAAGGTCGAAGTCGTCGAAGTCTTCGGCTATGTGTGCCCGGCTTGCTTCCGCTTCCAGCCGCTGGTCAGTGCTTGGGAAAAGACCCTGCCCGCCGACGTGCGCTTCACCTATGTGCCGGCGCAGTTCGGACCTGACTGGGTTCCGTACGCACATGCGTTCTACGTGTCGCAGTCGATGGGGTTGGTCGCCAAGACCCACGAGGCGGTGTTCAATGCCATCCATGTCGCTGGCATCTTGCCAGGCGAAGGCAAGAAACCCGACGAAGCCGCGATCGCGAAGTTCTACGGAAAATACGGTGCCGATCCCAAGCAGTTCGCCGACGCCATGCACAGCTTCGCGGTCGACGCCAAGCTCACCCATGCCAAGCAGTTCGTCGTGCAGAGCGGCGTACAGGGCACACCGACGATGATTGTTGATGGCAAATATCGCGTGATCGGCAAGAGTTACGACGACATGTTGCGGATCACCAACCAGCTGATCGCACAGGAGCGCGCCGCAGGAGCCGCGCACCCGTAAGCTGACGGGCATGTCCATCCGCCGACTCAAGCTGCTCAGCGCCAACATCCAGGCCGGCTCCAGCACGCGCCGCTTCAGCGATTACGCCACGCGCAGCTGGTCGCACGTGCTGCCGGCGGGCAACAAGCGCGGCGCGCTGGACACGATCGCCGTGCTGGCCGGCCAGCACGACATCGTCGGCCTGCAGGAAAGCGACCCGGGCAGTTTGCGGTCTGGCTTCACAAACCAGACCCACTACCTGGCCGAACGTGCGGGCTTCGCCTATTGGAGCCACCAGCCGAACCGCAGCATGGGCGGGGTCGCCTCCAGCGCCAACGGTCTGCTGAGCCGCCTGGAACCTGTTTCGGTCAGCGACCATCCACTGCCCGGGCGGGTCAAGGGCCGCGGCGTGCTGTTGGCGCACTTCGGGCAGGGTGACGACGGTCTTGTCGTCGCGGTGGCGCACCTGTCGCTGGGCGCCGCCTCACGGCTGTCCCAACTGACCTTCATCGCAGACCTGCTGAGCGGGTTGCCGCATGCGGTGCTGATGGGCGACTTCAACTGCACCTACGACCGCCCGGAAATGGCCATGCTGTACCAGCGCACGCGCCTGCAACCACCAGCGCACTCGGTGTGCACGTTTCCCAGCTGGCGGCCGCAGCGCGCAATCGACCACATCCTGACGACCGGATCGCTCACCTGCGAACACATGCGCGCAATGCCGGCCGCGTTGTCCGATCACCTGGCGCTATCGATCGAATTGACAGTGCCCGAGGCGGCGCTGCAGCGCTGAACCATAAAAAACGAGCGGCGATTCGCATCGCCGCCCGTCAGGTTTCAAGTGCTGATCGCAATCAGAACTTGAAGTCGGCGCTGATATACCAGAAGCGGAAGGGCAGGTCGTAGGTACCCGCGTCGTAGCCATTCAACGAGCAGGTCACGCATACCGGCGGGTCCTTGTCGAACAGGTTGTTGACGCCTGCCGACAGCTTCAGGCCCTGGATGCCCAACGAATGGTTCCACGCCACCTGCACATCGTTGTAGATGGTCGAGTTGAGCGTATGGGTGCCCGCGCCGGTCGCGCAACCCGTCGCCGGGGTCTTTGCAGCATTGCCGCAGGACTCCTTGACCGCGCTGATGTATCGCACGTTCCAGCCCGCATTCCAGTCGCCCAGCTTCCAGCCCAGTTGCACATTGGACTGCCACGATGGAATGGCGCTGTCATCGACTTCGACACCCACCGTCCGCTGCGCACCGGTTTGCGTATAGCCAATGGTATGCGTCGCTTGGACGCCGGCATTGAATTGACCCCAGTCGCTCTGCGGACCCACCCAATTGGCCTTCAGATCGATGCCGCTGGTTGTGATCGTACCGAGGTTGGCCAAAAAGTCGGTTGGCGGATTGAGGTTGCCGCCCGCACCTCGCGTAAACCCTGAGCATTCCGGGCCAGGGGTCGGCGTTGAATAGCAGTGGTTCAGCAGGTTCTGTATGTCAGGGGCCTGAATCGCCTGCTTGACCTTGTAATGGAAGTAGTTGGCCTCGAAGTCGAGCTTCGACGACCACGCCAGGTGGTCCGCCCAGCTGGGGCTATAGACCGCGCCAAAGCTGTAGTTGTCCGACTTCTCGGGCTGCAGGTTGCGATTGCCACCGGTAAACGTGGTGATCTGCGTGTTGGCCTGCTCAAAGGTAGGTGAGACGCCTGCCGCCGCACAAGCCGCGGCATATTGCGGACCTGCCGGCCCGGGTGTGCCGGTGGTACCGCACGGATCCGTCAGCGTCGCACCAAACTGGGTCAGGCCGTACAACTCACCAAGATTCGGTGCGCGAAAACCCTGCGAGTAGGTTCCCCGCAGTACGAGGTCCTCGATCGGCTGCCAACGGAAGCCCGCCTTGCCGGTGGTGGCGCCACCAAAGGTCGAGTACTGCGAGCGGCGGATCGCGAAGTCGGTGCTGAAGGTCTTCCACCACGGCACCAGCAACTCGGCATACCCTTCGTTGACGGTGTACGACGCTGAGATCGGCGCGGCGAAGGAGTCCTGCGATTCACCGGACTGACGTAGCGGGTCCGGATTGAAACTGCCTTGATAACGCCGATGTTCGTACCCGATCGCAAAGCCCGCGTAACGGTCGTCGCCCATCTTCCACAAATCGCCCGTCAGGTTGGCAGTCAGCAAGTCGAGGACCTGCTTGCTGGAATCATGCTGCGGCGTGCTGATGTAGTTGAGCATTGCCTGCGTCAACGGACGGCTTTCGCCGCCGAACAGGTCCAGCGGCACGCAACCCGGCGTGGCATTGCAGATGTTGACGTCGCCCAGTGCAATCTTGAGCTTGCCGACGTTGAAACCGTTCGAGAACGTCTGGTCGGCCTTGTTCTCCGAATGCACGTAGTCGACGCTCCAGTCCAGGCCGCGACCAGTATTGAACGTGCCGTTCAACCCGAGGTTCACGTACCAGGTGTCGACGTTCTGGGTGAACAGGCGTGGTCCCAGCTCGATCGGGCGCTTGGTGACCCATCCGAAATTCGTCGCCGGATTCAGGTCGATGCCGAACGGGTTGTAGGGATTGTTCGCCGCGATCACGATGTTATCGGCGATGCCGCCCGTACCGGCAAACGGACCAACGAAGATCGGTTCGGGTGCGGCCTGGTTGCTCGACTCGCGATTGTTGTAGAGCACCTTGGCGTGCAGCGACACATTGTCGTTGATGTCGTAATGCGTGCTCGCGAACAGCGCCTTGCGCTTGGACGGGGTCAGCAAGAGGTTGTAGGGCGCGAAATTAAAGCGGTCAGCGCCGCTCCAGTTGTGGTACGTACCGCCTGCGCCAGTGGGATTGCCGCCGTTGTAGTTCGGTGCCGTGGTGCCGTTGTTGAGCGTGATGTCGAACCAGTCATTGCCTGCCGCATCGCAGTAACCTTGCGTACCTGGCGTCACGATCCGCGGATCACAAAAGGTGAAGCGCCCCTGGGGCGTGGCCGAACTGCCCGCGCCGATGCCTGCGCCTGGAACCGGGAAGGCCGACTGCGCCCAGGCGCCCGAACTGATGCCTTTCTGTTCCACGTAGCTGGCCGAGAACACACTCTGGAAACGGTCGCCGCCGCCACCGACGGTGATGTCGGCTTCCTTGTCGTCGCCGCCGTGGCCGTAGCTGCCCGCCTTCACGTGCACCAGTGCGCCGTCGAACTTCTTGCGGGTGATGATGTTGATCACGCCGGCGATGGCGTCGGAGCCGTAGATCGCCGAGGCGCCGTCTTCCAGCACTTCGATGCGGTCGACGATTGACAGCGGAATGGTGTTGAGATCGGAGCTGCCGCTCACGCCCGATGCGGACGATTCATTGACCCAACGGATGCCGTCGACGAGAACCAGCACGCGCTGGGAACCGAGGTTGCGCAGGTCGACCTGCGCCGAGCCTGCGCCGATGCCGCCGCCGCTGGCCGGATAGCCGAAGTTGCCGCTGGAATTGAACTTGGCATTAAGTGCTTTGCCGCTCGCGGTGAGCTCTTGCAGGAAATCGCCGATCGACGTCACGCCGCTCTGGTCGATCTGCGCGCGGGTGATGATCGCCACCGGCTGGCTGGTGACCTTGTTGGTCTGCTTGATGCGGCTGCCCGTCACCTCGACACGGTCCAGGGTCTTGGCCTGGTCGGTCGCATCGGTGGGCACGGTCTGCGCCGCGGCTAAGCCGGGCAGCAGCAGGAGGGACAGGTTGACGGCCGTGGTGAGTCGATTGCGGCGTAGCGCTTGCATCGTGATCTCCGTACAAGAATGAGAGGGTGGATGAGGCCATCAGCGCCCCCGACGCTGCTGTAATGCCCTTGTAAACAATTTGTGAAGGCGGTTCAAGTGGCTGAACGTCATGGCGACTGCGTGCGCTGCGTCACCTTCCCCCTGCACACTCCAGAATGGCCAGCGTTGGACATGCCAGTCGTCAAAATCCCGGTTCACTTTCGCTCGGCTATAGTCCTTGCATGTCACGACCTCTTCCCCTGATCGCTTGCACCAGCGCGCTCTTGCTGTGCTCCGGGCTCCTCTTTGCGCAGTCCATCGACACTGCCGGCGGCGATGCCCAGGTCCGGGCCGCACTCGCAGCTGCCGACCGGGGTCAGTTCAATCCCGGTGACTACCTGGGCCTGTCGGGGCACCCCGGGCATCCGCTCCAGGGCTGGGTCGAGTACGACCAGCTCAAATACAACATCGACGCCGTCCCTGATGCGACTGCCAAGGCGTTCCTCGACGCCCATGACGGCGAGGCCGTCGGCCAGGCATTCCGCGAACTCTGGCTGGCGTCGGCGTCGCGCCGACTGGACTGGCCGGCCTTCCGTGCCGCGTGGTCGCCTTCGATCAAGAGTCCTGTGCTGCGCTGCGCGGAGTTGAATGCCCGCCAGGCCACCGGCGCAGCCGATGCGCAATGGGTCAGCGATGCGCAGGCGCTGTGGCGCAGCAATGGCAAACCGTGGCCGACCGAATGCGAGACGCCTTTTGCACTGTTGGGGTCCAAAGGTGGCCTGCCACCGGCATTGCGTTGGGAGCGCATCGACATGTCGGCCGGTGAGTGGAGTTCCGCTGCCATGCGCGCGGCCGCCCAGGGATTGCCGTCCGATGACCTTGCTTTGGCCAACGACTACGCCGGCTTCATCGACACGGTCAACGACCATGCGTTGACCTGGCCGAAGACCGCACGCAGCCGCTGGATGGCGTCGCAGGGTTTGGCGCGGCTGGGCAAGTCGGTCCCGCTCGCCGCTGAGACGCAATTGCCGAAGTACGCGCAGGCGCTGGACTTCAGTGAAGACGATCGCGGCCGCGTGCTCTATCAGGTAGCGTTGTGGACGGTGGCCTCCTACGGGCCGGAATCAGCGCAGCGCCTCGCTGCGGTGCCGGCGTCGGCCTACGACGACAAACTGCACGAATGGCAGGTACGCGAAGCGATGGCGCGCTCGGACTGGCGCGCGGCGCTGGCCGGCATCCGCGCAATGGGCGACAAGCAGCGCAGGGATTCGCGCTGGACGTATTTCGAAGGCCGCCTGCTGGAATTGACCGGCGACAAGGCCGGTGCGCAGGCCGCGTACCACCGGGCCGCACGCGAGCCGCAGTTCCATGGCTTCCTTGCGGCCGATCGCATCGACCAGCCCTACGCGTTGTGCCCGTGGATTCCGCACGACGGCGCGGAGGCCAAGGCCGCCGTCGCACGCGATCCGGCGTTGATCCGCGCGATCGACTTGTATCGGGTTGATCGCAACACCTGGGCGCAGCGCGAGTGGGACGACGCCGTCAGCCATTTCGACGCGACGCAGCGCCGCTTGGCGGTAGAGGTCGCGCAGGACAACGGATGGTTCGATCGCGGTGTGTTCGGCCTGGGCGTGAATCCGGACGAGGCGCGGTTGTACACGTTGCGGTTTCCGCTGCATCACGACCAGACCATCCGGCGCGAAGCCGTGAAAAACGGACTGGATCCCGCATGGGTTGCCGCCGAAATCCGCGCCGAAAGCATCTTCGAACCCACTGCGCACTCTGCTGCCAACGCGATGGGCTTGATGCAGGTGCTGCCCGGAACCGGCATGCAGGTGGCGCGCCGGATCGGCGTGCCGTGGGCGGGCGCCGACAGCCTCTACGATCCTGACACCAACATCATCCTGGGTAGTGCGTACCTGCGTCAATTGCTGGACAAGTACGGCGGTCAACCTTATTTCGCGATCGCCGGGTACAACGCCGGCCCGGGACCGTTGTTGCGCTGGCAATCGCAGCGTCCAGGCATGGATCCGGATTTCTGGATCGAGACGATCAGCTATAAGGAAACGCGCGATTACGTCGCCCGCGTGCTTGCCTTCAGCACCATCTACGACTGGCGTCTCAGCGGCAATGCGCTGCCATTGAGCGATCGACTGCGCGGACGCATGAACGTGTCGCGCAAGCAGTTCGTGTGTCCGTTTGCGATTCCAATGCCTGCGGACAAGAAAACGTAGGCTTGGCCCGGCCCACCATCTGCCGCTTCGGCGATGGCGGGCTTGCGCCCGCCCTACAATGCCAATCGTGACCAATCGGCCTGCAATGAACACTTACCTCGTCGGCGGCGCAGTGCGCGACAGGCTGCTTGGATTGCCGGCGGGTGATCGGGCCGCTTCTGATCGGGATTTCGTGGTCGTCGGCGAAACCCCGGAGGCAATGCTGGCGCGCGGCTTCAAGCCGGTTGGTCGCGACTTCCCGGTGTTCCTGCATCCGCAAACGGGTGAGGAATACGCACTCGCCCGCACCGAGCGCAAATCCGGACGCGGCTATCGCGGCTTCGTGGTCGATGCTGATCCTGCGGTGACGCTGGAGGAAGACCTCGGCCGTCGCGATTTCACCATCAATGCGATCGCGCAGGACGAGGATGGCAATCTTGTCGATCCGTATGGCGGCCAGCGCGACATGGCAGCGCGCGTACTGCGCCATGTCGGCGATGCGTTCGTCGAGGATCCGTTGCGGGTGTTGCGCGCAGCACGATTCATGGCTCGCTTTGCGTCACTGGGATTCACCATCGCCCCGGAGACGCTGCAACTGATGCGCACGATGGTCGACAGTGGCGAACTGGCCGACCTCGTGCCCGAGCGTGTCTGGCAGGAGTTGTCGCGCGCGCTGTCATCCACCACGCCATCGGCCTTCCTGCGTACGTTGCGCGATTGCGGCGCACTGGCGGTGGTGCTGCCCGAAGTCGATGCGCTCTACGGCGTGCCGCAGCGGGCTGAATATCATCCGGAAGTCGATACCGGCGTGCATGTGGAACTGGTCTGCGACATGGCGGCGCAGCTGGCTCCGGGCGACACCGTGATTGGATTTGCAGCGCTGACGCATGACCTTGGCAAGGCCCTCACGCCTGCGTCGATGCTGCCAAGACACATCGGGCATGAAAGCGCCGGTCTCGCGCCATTGGATGCACTGTGCTCACGCATGAAAATTCCGACCGCGCAACGTCAGCTTGCCGCGATGGCGTGCCGCGAACATCTCAACATCCATCGCCTGTTCGAGTTGCGCGACAGCACCGTGCACGACCTGATCGCGCGTTGCGATGGTTTCCGCCAGCCGGCGCGCATTGCGCAGCTGGCGAGCGTCTGCGAAGCCGACAAACGCGGCCGTGAAGGATTGCAGGATTGCGACTATGCGCAGGGGCGAGAGTTGTTACGGCTGCTCGCTGCCGCACGCGGCGTGCGCGCGGCTGACATTGCAGTCGAAGGGCTCGAAGGTCCGGCGCTGGGAGCGGCATTGCGGGATGCCCGCATCACCGCGATTGCTGTCGCGCGCGCAGCGTTGGCTGAGTCGCCCAACGCGCCCGACTAGCTGCGACGTCGTTGCATGCGCAACAACCAGTCGCGCATCGGTGTCATGGCGGTTGCCATGCCTCCGAGAACGCCCAAGGTGTTGGCCAGTGCGTCATGCGGGTCCATCTGCCGCGTGCTGGTGAACATACCCTGCGCGATCTCCAGCGCGATACCGAGCAT
>JBBQTR010000047.1:0-14147 GCA_038213095.1 Lysobacterales bacterium
GCACGTGCAGCGTTGCACGGCTACCCGACGGACCGGAATGCCGGCCACGCGGGGCACGTGAAGTTCATAACTCCTAGGGGATACCTCATGAAGAACCACCAGATCCGCAAGAACCTGCAACAAGGCTTCACCCTGATCGAACTGATGATCGTCATTGCGATCATCGGCATCCTGATGGCCATCGCTATCCCGGCCTACCAGGACTACACCGTCCGCGCCAAGGTCTCGGAAGGTCTGAATGTCGCTGCTGCAGCCAAGCTGGCCGTGGCTGAGACACGCCAGTCGACGGGTGTCTACCCTGGTACTCAGATCTCGTATGGGCTCCCGGCGGCGACGAGCATCAGTGGTAACAATGTCAGCGGGGTCGCCGTTGGTGCCAATGGCGTAATCACCATTACGTACTCCGGGACGCCGATCGCTGGCAACGTGTTAACCTTGACGCCGACTTTCTCTGATGTTGATGGTTCGATGAAGTGGAGTTGCGTGCGAGCTGCCGACACGATTGTAGGGAAATATAAGCCGTCTACCTGCCGCTAATTAATCATTGCTACACTCAAAGCCCCCGGAAACGGGGGCTTTTTTTTGCGTCCTTCATCACCCCCGCGAACTCGCCAGAGAAGCCAAGTGCTTGAATCCACGCATGTCCTGCCCCCCTCCAGCGCCACACACAGTGTTGCCGCCGGCTCGTGCCTCTGGATGTTGCTGCTGCTGACAGCTTGGTGTTTCTGGCCCGCGATCACCGGCCCGTTCGTGTTCGATGACTTTCCTAACCTGCAAAACTTGGCGCAGCTCGGCGGCCACGTCGATTGGCAACACGTCGGTCTCTATCTTTATTCGTTTGTCGATAACCCCGGGCGGCCGTTGTCGGCCCTGAGCTTCCTGATCGAGGATTCGACCTGGCCGACCTTTCCGGCGGCGTTCAAGCGCGACAACCTCCTGTTTCACCTGCTGGCCGGCGCACTGGTGTTCTGGCTGGCCATGCGCCTGGCGCGACTGCTGGACCGTACCGCCAACAAGGCGGCACTGGTTGCGCTGGCGTGCACCGCGATGTGGCTGCTGAACCCGATGCAGCTGTCGGCAACGATGCTGGTGGTGCAGCGCATGAACATCCTATCGAGCATCTTCATGCTCGCGGGCTTGCTGCTGTACCTACGCGCGCTCGATGCAGCGCGGCTGCCGGAGTTCGCGCGCGTGGCCACGGCCGGGCTGGTGCTGGTGATCTCCGGCACGGTGGCTTTGCTGTGCAAGGAAAACGGCGTGCTGGTATTCGCGTACGCGTGCGTTCTCAACGTGACCCTGTTACGCGGGAAATTGCTCGCGATGCGGCCCGCCAACCGACATCTGCTGATGTGGGGTTCGGCATCGCCGCTTTTGATTCTCGGGGCCTTGGCGATCGCGTTTTCCCCCAGCGTCTTGCAAGGTTACGAGCTGCGCGAGTTCACGCTGGCACAGCGGCTGCTCACCGAGCCGCGCATCCTGTTCGACTACCTGGCCGCGATTGTCTTGCCCAGGCTGAGCGGACAGGGGATCTTCCACGACGACTACATCGTTTCCCAATCGCTCTTGGAGCCGATGTCCACGTTGTTCGCGTTACTCGGGTTGGTGGTATTGCTCGCCAGCGCGTGGTGGGCGCGGCGCCGAGCGCCGCTGTATGCGTTCGCGGTGCTGTGGTTCTTCGCCGGCCACCTGCTCGAATCCACGGTAATTCCGCTCGAACTGTACTTCGAGCACCGCAACTACCTGCCGATGCTAGGCCCGTTGTATGCAATTTCGACCATGCTGCTCACGGTGCGTCCAGCCTGGCAAAAGCCGGCGATGGCGGTTCTCGCGGTCTGGCTCGGCACCGCAACCGTGTTGACGGTCTCCAATGCCGGTATCTGGGGCGACCGGGGCAAGCTGGCGATGGTCTGGGCCCAGCAAAGTCCGCGATCAATGCGGGCCGTACAGATGCTGGCCAGCTACCACGCGGACATGGGCGATGTAGCGCAGGCGCGGGCGACACTCGACGCCGGCATCCGGCGCCTGCCCGCACGCACGGAATTGCAGTTCCAGCGGGTCCTGCTCGACTGCATCGATCGCGGCCTCAGGCCGGGCCAATGGCAGCACCTGCTGCAAATCGCGGCGACGAATCGTTATTCGCGCGGGATTCCCGATGTAGTAACACACTTCACCAAGCAGGTGACCGGCGAGCGTTGCCATGACACGCTGGCAATCGCAGATGTACGTCAACTGGTAGCGGTATTGCTTGCGAATCTCAATTACGGGCGCGACAGTGATACGCGCGGTTACCTGTACTACGAATTGTCCAAGCTGGCACTCGCTGAGCACGACCTCGACGCGATGATGCAACAGATGGATCTTTCCTATGCCTACCGACCCAATCCCCTAGTGGCGCGCGAGCAGGCCATCTACTTGCTGACGGCCGGATTACCCGACGATGCGTTGCGCTATCTCGACCGCAGCGACAATACGCCGCAACCTTGGTTCAAGTCGCACGTTTTGGATATCAAGCGAAAAAACCAACCCCTCAGGAACAACGCGGTTGAAATGCAACACGCGCTGCGATCTCATACAGCTCCACTGCAACCTGATAAAACGGAGCCAGCCCGGAGCCAAGGTACGGATCAGTGATGCACCCCGCGCCCGGAAACGCGGCATCTTGGTCGAGCCTAAAGGGGCCATTGCGGAACATGCTTGGCCTGGCCTTGCTCGCAGGCAGTGGTCTCTACATGTACCGCATCCTCGCCAGCAACCTAGACCAGTTGGCGCACTCGAATTATTCGATCAACGTGGTCGAAGCGGTGTGTTTGACCTTGGGAATCCTCGGCACCCTGGTCCTGGCGTCCATCTACCACGTGCTGGCGGTGCGGCGCCTGGAACCCAATTCGGTGCCCGCAACAAGGATCGGTCTGGCGTATGCGCTGGGCCAGGTGCTGCGCTACATCCCCGGAAAGATCGTAGGCGTGGTGTTCGAGGTCCGCTTCCTCGCCGGCAAGGTGCGCGCATCCACCGTCACCTTGGCACTGGTCGTCCACACCCTCTACGACTATGGATGGACGCTGGCGTTTGCCGGAACCGTCCTGCTATGTAGCGCGAGCCGCACGTTGTGGCCGCTTGCGCTGTTGCCGCCCTTGGTGATCGCCATCTGGTGGGCCCACCTGCATGGCTGGTGCGAACGTAGCCTGGCGTTCCCCGGCCCGATCAGGCGCTGGTTGGGCACGGGACAACTGCAGCACCTGCGCAAACCCCCATACGCAACGCGGGCCACCCTCACGCTTGTCCTTGGATGGCTCCCGATGCTGCTGGGAATTGGCGTTGCCCTGTCAGGCAACCTCGGGTTGCCCGATGCGTTGCTGCTTGGTGTGGCCTACCTGTTGGCAGCGCTCGGTTCGCTGCTGGTGGTCGTGGTCCCGTCCGGGCTGATCGTGCGCGAGGCGCTGTTTGTCTGGCTGGGATCACGCTATGGTTTCCAGCCGCCGATGCTGTTGTTCCTGAGCCTGGTCCTCAGGGCCGCCATGACCTTCGCCGAAGTGTTGACCGTCGTTGTCTTCCTGATCGCCGATGCGACGAGGAATCGCCTGTCCTCCCACCACCGGCCTGCAGCGGACTAGTCTTTGATGAAGCACGACCCGCAACTGCAGCAGATGCGCGATGACTGGATCGGTCGCCAGCGCGAACATGGCAACCAGCCACGCGCCGTGCTGATGAAGGGCTTGCACCCGCTCATCAACGAAACGATCGACCGCTGGCATCGGCAAGTGATGCGCTCCGCGTTTGCAGGCGAGATGGGCGCGGCGTCCGGCAGGCCTTCGCTCGACGTTGGCTGCGGCTACGGACGCTTGGCCGACGAGGCGCATCGGTGCGGCATGTCGTCCGTGGTCGGGCTCGACTTCACCCAGCAGTTCTGCGTGGATTTCCAGCGACACCATGGGCCGGCAGTGTGCGGTGGCCTGTCGAACCTGCCGTTTCGCGACGCGGCTTTCGGCAGTGCCTATTCGGTCACGGCATTGATGTACCTGCCCGTGGAGGAGGCACAACGCGCGCTGCAGGAACTCGACCGCTGCCTTGTGGCTGGATCACGGGTGCTGCTGTTGGAGCCGTGCCGGGAATTCAACTCGTTGGTCCGGATGGTATTGCGCAAGAAACGTAACGAAACGCTCTCCAGGCCGGGATTCTCCCTGACCGAGATGCGCGACACGCTGCCCCCGGCGACCTGGCGACGCACGGCCGCAGGCAGCAGCAGGTGGATGACCGCGCTGCTGCCGATGCTGGTCGCATGCGCGCGCTTTCCCACTCTTTACGCGCTGCTGGGCAAGCTGGCGCTGCGGCTGGATCGCCCAGCGCCAGGCGCTTGCGGCCTGCACGGCAAGTTTTCGATGTACCGATGGGCCGTGTACCAGAAGACATAGCCTGCAGAATTTTTTGCTGCGCCCATCGAGTTGCCGCGGCGATCTTCAGCGTCACCAGATAACAGGATTCGAATCGCCATGAAGGGATACCAGCACAATTTTTCGGACATGCACCAGGACATTTATTTTGATGTCGAGAATCGCGCGCGCAAAGCCGACAAGATGCTGCGGATCCTGCGCGACCATCTAGGCGATGACCTGAAAGGACTGCATGCGCTGGATGTCGGTTGCTCGACCGGAGGCATGAGCCGGATCCTCGGCGAGCACTTTGGCCGGGTCACCGGGATAGACATCGATACCAAGGCGATCGAGCATGCCAACGCCAATTTCGCATCCAACACGCTCGATTTCCGCGTGGGTGACGCGATGGCAACTGGATTGCCACCGGATTCAATCGACGTGGTGATCTGCGCCCACGTCTACGAGCACGTCCCCGATGCGGGGCGGATGCTGGTCGAAATCCACCGATTGCTCAAGCCGGGTGGGGTCTGCTACTTCGCGGCGGAAAACAAATTCGTTTTCCGCGAAGGCGACTACCGACTGCCTTTCCTGTCGATTCTTCCGAAACCCCTGGCCCACAGGTATCTCAGGCTGGCCGGCCGGGGCGACTATTACTACGAAACGCTCATGACCTACTGGCAACTCAAACGTCTGACCCGCGCGTTCAAAGTCGTGGACTACACGCGCAAAGTCGTGCTAGAACCAGATCGATTCGCGGCCGGTGATATCGTCACCGCGGGAAGCTTCAAGCAGCGCATCGCGTTGGCGATGCTTGACTACGCCTACTGGCTGTTCCCGACGTATCTGTGGTTGCTGCGCAAACCTTGAAGTCCACCAGGTAGCGTGATCGGGTGGCTCGTCTGCACGAGCGGTCACCGCATATTGCGCAGGCCATCGCGCTCGGCTTCCTCGCACAGCTTGATCACGCGCGTCGCATCGTCGTAGCCCACCAGTACTTTTTCCTTTCCGAGCACGGCGGAGACGAAGTTGTCGACCATCATCTGGCACGCGCCATCATGGTTGTAGACCGTGAGCGGGTACTGGCGGAAACCAAAGTCCGGGTGGCTCATCAGGCGGTTGGCGAGCCAGTTGAACGTACGCAGGTACGCATTGAACGCCAGCGATACCAGCCGGCTCGGCATCTTGATGTCGACCACATTGACGGCAACATCGGACCGCCCGCTTCCAAAGAAGTCCGACACCTGCTTGAACCTGCCGTCCTGGTACAGGATGCCATCGATGTACGTTGCGCGATCCCCTAACACCACCAGGTTGTTGAACTGCGGGAATTCACAGCAACTGTTGACGTGTGACTTTGCCACGACATTGCCGGGGAAGTTCATGATGGTCGTGGCTGACGTGTAGGCAGCTTGATATTCGGCGAAACCGATCTTGCTGACGTAGGTACTGTGGGAAACCGGCTCGGATCCGACCAAGTGCATCAGCAGATCCAGGGGATGGCATGAATGCCCGAAGATCAGGCTCTGGCCCTGCTCCATGCGCCAGTTGTCGTATTTGGTGCTACGGGATTTCATGTCGTGCCAGTAGTTGGCCTCAAGGTAGAACACCTTGCCCAAGGTGCCATCGGCAATGAGTTCGGCCGCCTTCTGGAACGGCGGCGCGTGCCGCATCTGGTGATGCACGCCGAAGACAAGGTGGGAATGCGCCTGCAGGTGCTCCGCCAGCTCGATCGCCTCGGCATGGCTGGCAACCATGGGCTTCTCGACCAGCACATGCTTGCCAGCTTCCAGGCACCGGACGATGTCCTGGAAATGCAGATGGTCCGGCGTGCAGATGGAGACCACGTCCACCTGTCGCAGCAGGTCTTCCAGGGTCTCCACGAACTCGACGCCTTCGAGCTGGACGGCGGGGCGCTTGATGTCGAATCCGAAGATCCCGCCTACCGATTTGTTGCGTCGGAACCGCTTGACGTGGGCACGCCCCGCGCCACCGAGGCCGATGACACCGACATTGATCATGGAATCCACCGGCATTCAGTGAGGTTGCGGCCGAGCCGCTGATAGTATCCGGTTGGCCACCTGGTTGAGGTCGAACATCCGTGCTGCACGTCTAATCCCCTGCTCTAATGAGCGCGGTGATCCTTCGACGGCCTGCATGATCGCAGACGCAAACGCGGGCGCAGATACAGAGCTCACGACAAGACCGCATGGCGGCTCAGTCGCGACCAGTTCCCTCAGGTCTCCCACCGGCATGGTGATCACGGGGCATCCGAGTTTCATCGCATCGGAAAACACAACCGGGATGCTTTCTATCCGCGAAGGAATCAGCAACCAGTCGGCTTCAGCGATCGCGGCGGATGCCTGTGACCCGTCGAGAAAACCATCCAGGCGCAGAGGACGTCCGGCAGCAAGCAACCCAGCAACGCGCTCGCGCACCAGCGCGTCAAGCGGACCGCCGCCGGCGACACGGACCTGCGCGATGCGCGACCACGTTGCATCGTCCAGCAACGCCAGTGCATCCAGCAGCAAATCGACGCCCTTGTTGGGATGCCAGCGGCCGAGGAACAGGAGATGATACGGCGGCTCGGATCCCAGCGAACGCGTCCGTCGCCCTTGCAAGCGGCGGGTACTGGGCAGGAATTCGAACGGCGCACCGCCGATGCGCGCGGCGTCCTGTGCCAGTTGCAGTCCGTCAGCATAGCAGTGCGATGCGCCGCGAATCACCCGGCGGAGCATCGAGTTGATTATCGGCAGCTTGCCCAGCGACCAGATATCGCTACCCAGCGCCCACACCGAATAAGGGACGCCATGGGTGCGCTGCAAAGCCGCGGCGGCCCAGCCCGATGGCAGCGTCCAGAGCGCCAGCGTGTGCGCCACGCGGTTGTCGGCATCGGCGTTAATGGTCTCTGCGCGCAAAGAGCGCAGCGTTCCGACAATGGCTGGCCAGTCGGACGGTCGCGACGGTGAAAGCAACGACAGTGGCCGGCCCGGCGATGCGAAACGACGCACGGTGAGATTACCTCCGATCTCGATAACACCTGCCTGCATGCCTGGTGCCACAACCCGCACCGGGACGTGTGTTGCCAACTGCTGGGCCAGATCGGCGACGAATGCGCCGGCGGCTTCGCTTCCATCGTTGCGTTGCGGATACGAAGTCGTGACCAGTAACAGGGTGTCTCGGCTCACGGCTTGCGCCCCTCGATCTCATGGCCAGCAGCCATTGCATCCCAGTCCGGCCACACCAGACTCAGGACAAAGGCACTGCAGTTGATCAGCAACACCACCAACGCTGCGACCGGTATCAATAGTTGGTAAAACCCAGCACGACGATAGACCCCTCCTGAAACGGCCAAGCTCGCCAAAAATCCCGCTGTGCGTATGGCGTGTCCCGTTTGTCGTAGGGACACAACCTGCAAACCAGCGCGCTCAAAATCGCGGCTCAAGCCATACGCCGTATATCGCTGGAAATCAAACGGCGCATCGTGAATGGGATACAAAAAAGGCATCGACAGCCAGATGCTCCCGCCGGGACGCAACACACGTGCTATTTCGGTGATGACGATCGCTGGATCTGGAACGTGTTCGATGACTTCCAGACACACCACGGCATCGATGCTGTTGTCGACAAATGGAAGACGCGCTCCGTCCGCGAATATGTCGGGCTTGGCGCGATAAAGTGTTTGGCCGGTCGGCGGATAGTCCAGCGCGATGTACTGGTCCGCCGCCTTCAGATATCGAACCAGCCAGCGATCCGCAGCGCCGACGTCCAGCACAATGCCGGCGGCCAGATCCAGTCCGGGCGGCGGTCGTCTCGGGCCGAGCAACCACTGTGGATGAAACGGCGTCTTCGCCAGTGCAACTGCGAAGGCCCGCAAGCCGATCATGCTCGGTTAGGGCGGGTGTAGGTCAAAGACGTGATCTGCTCCGACACCAAGCCGATCAAGAAAATAATCACCGAGGCACTGAATAGCAACATGCTCATGTTGGTCAGTCGGTGCTGCGTGGTGAATGTCCAGACGTAGTAGCCCAGGGCGGTGAAGAAAAACATCGCCGCCGCGGGTGCGAACAGCTTCAGTGGTGAATACAAGGTTGCGATCTTGAAGATGATCAGTAGGAACCGTACGCCATCGCGTAGTGGGCGAATGTGGCTACCAGTTCCCACACGTCGGGCAACGGAGATCGACACGTAGGCCACCGGGTAGGCACTGCGGAAGAACGCCATCGTGCTGGTGGTGGGATAGCTGAAACCATTCGGGAGCAGATGCACGAACTCGCGGAACCGGTCGGCGCGTACTGCGCGAAAGCCGGAGGTAAGGTCGGCGATCCGGTGCCCTGTCATCCAGCTGGCCAGCCGATTATAGAAGGCATTGGCCGCACCACGTCCTGCATTTGCCTGGCCGGTGGAGTCGCGCGCACCCACCGCCATGTCGAAGCCGGCGTCGAGCTTGTCCAGCAACAACTGGATCAGCTGCGGATCATGCTGGCCGTCGGCATCCATGAAGACCAGGATCTCACCGCAGGCTGCCCGTGTGCCACGCTTGATTGCCGCGCCGTTGCCCATCGAGTAAGGAGAGCTCAAGACCCGGACGCCATGGCTGGTCGCCACCGCTGCGGTGTCGTCCGTCGATCCATCATCCACGACAATAACTTCGGCTTCGGGCAGGCAGGCGCGCAGAGTCGGCAGCGTCTGGCGCAGGCCCTCAGCTTCGTTCTTTGCCGGCAGGATCACCGAGACGTGCATGCCATGGTTCCTCTCGGGGCTAGAGTAACGTGAACGCAGCGGTTTAGGCCGCTATCGACAGGCATGTCCTGCAAAAAAGCGGAGGCTTGTCCATTCGCGGCAAGCGTGTTTGCGGTAGAGTCTGGCTGGGGAGTATTCAAGAGGATTCTGAATGGCAACCGTGGCGACCGCCAACCTGGTGGGTATCACCGGCATCGCCCGGCGGCTGGTGCTGGACGGAGCATTGGACGAGGGTGCGGCGCGCGAGGCGATGGTAGAGGCCACAAAAGAACGCCGCCCTCTTGCCAGTTACCTGCTCGAGAAAAAGCTGATAGCACCGGCTGACCTGGCGGCCGCGAACTCGATCGAGTTTGGCATGCCACTGTTCGATGTCGCGTCCCTGGATCCGGCTCAATCGGCCATCAAGCTGGTCAGCGAGGAACTGGTGCGCAAGCACTCAGTCCTGCCGCTGTTCAAACGCGGCGGCCGGTTGTTCGTGGGCGTCGCCGATCCCACAAATACGCGAACGCTGGATGAGATCAAGTTCCACACCAATCTGGCGGTCGAGGCGATCCTGGTCGACGAGGACCGGATCAAGCGAACGATCGACCTCTGGCTGGAGTCTGCCGACGCGCTCAACGATGCCGTCGGCGAAGAAGAAGGGATGGAGGGGCTTGAGGTCAGCGGGGGGGACGAAGAGCTCGCCGGCGACACCGGGGTCAATGCCAAGGGCGACGATACCCCGGTCGTGAAGTTCATCAACAAGGTGCTGGTCGACGGAATCCGTCGTGGGGCATCAGATGTGCACTTTGAACCTTACGAAACCGACTACCGCGTGCGTTTGCGCATCGACGGGCTGCTCAAGCAGGTGGCCAAGGTGCCGGTGAAGCTGAGCCCGCGCATCGCCGCCCGCCTCAAGGTCATGGCGCAGCTGGATATCGCCGAGAAGCGCGTGCCGCAGGATGGTCGCATCAAGCTCAACCTGAGCAAGACCAAGCAGATCGATTTCCGCGTGAGTACCCTGCCGACGTTGTTCGGCGAGAAAATCGTACTGCGTATCCTGGATGCAGGCGCGGCCAAGCTGGGCATCGACAAGCTGGGGTACGAAGAGGACCAGAAAAAGTTGTTCCTCGACGCGGTCGAGAAGCCGTATGGCATGGTCCTGGTGACTGGACCGACCGGCTCGGGCAAGACGGTTTCGCTATATACCGCGCTCAATATCCTCAACGACGACAGCCGCAACATCTCCACGGTCGAGGATCCGGTCGAAATCCGGGTGCCGGGCATCAACCAGGTGCAGATGAACATCAAGCGCGGCATGACCTTCGCCGCCGCGCTTCGCAGTTTCCTGCGCCAGGACCCGGACGTGATCATGGTCGGCGAAATCCGCGACCTGGAAACTGCGGAAATCGCGATCAAGGCTGCGCAGACTGGCCACATGGTGCTTTCCACGCTGCATACTAACGATGCACCGCAGACGATTTCGCGCCTGATGAACATGGGCGTGGCGCCCTTCAACATCACCTCGTCCGTGACGCTGGTGATTGCACAACGCCTGGCCCGGCGCCTGCACGACTGCAAGCGTGCACAGCAACTCCCTGACCACGCCCTATTGGCCGAAGGGTTTACCGCGGATGAGGTCCATGCCGGCATTACCCTGTACGAAGCCGTCGGTTGCAGTGAATGTACCGAAGGCTACAAAGGCCGCACGGGCTTGTATCAGGTGATGCCGATGACCGAGGAAATCCAGGCCATCGTTCTGGCCGGCGGCAACGTGCAACAGATCTCGGAGGCCGCCCAGCGTTCGGGTGTCCGTGATTTGCGTCAGTCCGCACTACTGAAAGTCCGGAATGGCTTGACCAGCCTTGCCGAAATCAACCGCGTCACAAAGGATTAACCATGGCCGTGACCCGTACCGCCACAAAGCAGATCCGCCGTCCTGACCCCATGCAGATTTTCGTGTGGGAAGGCAAAGACAAGCGCGGCACAAAGATGAAGGGCGAGCAGCCGTCGAAGAACGCCAACCTGGTGCGTGCCGAGCTACGCAGGATGGGGATTACGCCCACCGTTGTGAAGCCCAAGCCTAAGGCCCTGTTCGGAGGCGCGGGGAAACGGGTAAAGCCCCGCGAGATCGCCATCTTCAGCCGTCAACTGGCAACCATGATGAAGTCGGGCGTGCCAATTGTGACCTCGCTCGAGATCATTGCCGGCGGACAGAAAAATCCCAAGGCCAAAGAGCTCTACAACAACCTTCGTGCAGACATTGAAGGCGGCTCCTCGGTCTATGAAGCACTGGGAAAGCATCCTGTCCAGTTCGACGAACTTTATCGCAACCTGGTCAAGGCCGGCGAGTCGGCCGGCGTACTGGAGACCGTGCTGGATACGATCGCCAGCTACAAGGAGAACATTGAAAGCCTCAAGGGCAAGATCAAGAAGGCGCTGTTCTATCCTGCCACGGTAATCGCGGTTGCAATCCTGGTCAGTGCAATCCTGCTCGTCTTCGTCGTGCCCCAGTTCCAGCAGGTATTCGCGAGTTTCGGTGCCGACCTGCCAGCATTCACCAAAATGATCGTGGCGGCCAGTGATTTCATGATCGCCTACTGGTGGTTGGTGCTGGGAGTCGTGGTCGGCACGATTGCCGTTTTCATCTATTTCAAGAAGCGGTCTTTGCCGTTCGCGCACTTTCTGGACCGCATGATGCTGAAGCTTCCAGTGGTGGGGCAAATACTGCATAACGCCTCCATTGCACGCTTCGCACGCACACTGGCTGTCACCTTCAAGGCTGGCGTGCCGTTGGTGGAAGCACTCGACATTGTTTCGGGCGCCACCGGCAACACGGTCTATGAAAAAGCGGTCAAGCGCATACGGGACGACGTCTCCGTCGGCTACCAGATGAACATGGCCATGAAACAGGTCAACCTGTTCCCTCACATGGTCATCCAGATGACTGCGATCGGTGAGGAGGCGGGTGCGCTTGATGCAATGCTGTTCAAGGTGGCCGAATTCTATGAGCAAGAAGTCAACAACTCTGTTGACGCGTTGTCCAGCTTGCTCGAACCGATGATCATGATATTCATCGGCGTCATCGTCGGCGCCATGGTGGTTGGCATGTACCTGCCGATCTTCAAGCTCGCCGCTGCGATCTGACAACTACTCTGCATGTCCTTCCTCGATCAACACCCCGGCCTCGGCTACCCCGTCGCGGCCGGGTTCGGCTTGCTGGTCGGCAGCTTTCTCAATGTGGTGATCCTGCGCTTGCCACGGCGGCTGGAATGGGAATGGAAACGCGATAGCCGCGACGTCCTGGGTCAACCGGAGTTATACGATCCGCCACCGCCGGGCATCGTTGTCGAGCGTTCGCATTGCCCACATTGCAAGCATCAACTCGCGTGGTGGGAAAACATCCCCGTCGTCAGCTGGGTGGCATTGCGTGGGCGCTGTCGAAACTGCCAGGCGCCAATTTCCACGCAGTATCCGTTGGTTGAACTGCTGACGATGCTGCTGGTGGTGGCGTCGATGTGGCGTTTCGGGTTTGGATGGCAGGGGTTTGGCGCGATCGTGCTGAGCTGCTTCCTGGTGGCATTGTCGGGCATCGATCTGCGCACCCAGTTGCTGCCCGATCAACTCACCTTGCCGCTGTTGTGGCTGGGCCTGATCGCAACCATCGACGGGCTCTACATGCCCAGCAAGCCCGCGGTCGTCGGCGCCATCGTCGGCTATCTGTCGTTGTGGTCGGTGTGGTGGCTGTTCAAGCAGCTGACCGGCAAGGAAGGCATGGGGCATGGGGATTTCAAGCTGCTGGCCGCGCTCGGCGCCTGGGTCGGCCTGCGTGGAATCCTGCCGACGATCCTGTTGTCTTCGCTGGTTGGTGCCATCGTTGGTTCCATCTGGCTGGCGATGAAGGGTCGGGATCGCGCGACGCCCATTCCGTTTGGCCCGTATCTCGCGGCCGCCGGCTGGATTGTCTTTTTCTGGGGCGGCGACCTGCTCGACGCATATATGCGCCTGACGGGATTGCGCTGAGCGCCGCGATGGCGGTTTACCGCGTTGGCCTTACCGGTGGCGTGGCCTCGGGCAAAAGCGTGGTTGCGCGGTGTTTCGAGTCATTGGGCATTCCGATCGTCGATGCCGATATCGCGGCGCGCGACGTGGTGGCAGTGGGCAGCGACGGCCTAGCCGAAATCGTGGCGATGTTCGGCGGAGGCGCGCTCAATGCGGATGGGGAACTGGATCGCAAGGCGATGCGCCATCGCGTGTTCGAAGACGACTCCGCACGCCACCGGCTTGAAGCGATCGTGCATCCACGCGTGCGCAGTGCATTGCTGGCCGCCAGCGGAACTGCACCCGGGCCGTATGCCATCGTCATCATCCCGTTGCTTGCAGAAGGCGGCGGGCGCGATGGGTATCCTTGGTTGAACCGGATCCTTGTCGTCGACGTTGCGCTAGAACTGCAAATGGCGAGGCTGTTGCAGCGCGACGCGGTGGACGACGTGCTGGCGATGCGAATGATCGCGGCGCAAGCCCGACGCCATGAGCGTCTTGCGATTGCCGACGACGTACTGGTGAACGATGGCTTGCTGGACGCATTGACTCGGCATGTCATGGCGCTCGATGCGCAGTATCGCGCTTTGGCATCGCTGGCGAATTCATAGGCGGTCTTCGGCAGCACGCATCACCATGACTTCGGATTCGGATCCAACCGCGTCCGACAGCGCGTACCTACGTGGAAGTCATCGCGCCCAAAGTGCTCTGATCGCGGCGATTCCTTGCGCGCCATGCTGGCGAGCGATTTTGATATCAGCGGGAATCATTCCTCCAATCGCATAGATTGGCAGCGATGACGTTTCCCGCATTTCCGCGAATTTCAACCATCCGATGCCCGTGGTTCCGGGATGGGATGACGTCGCGTGGACCGGGCCGAGCACGGCAAAATCGCACGCGAGTTGTTCTGCGCGCATCAAATCCTCTGGCGTATGACAGGATGCGGCTACCAGCGCGTCATCCGCCAACGGTCGTTGATGCAGCTCGTTCAATTGTGACGAACGCAGGTGCACGCCG
>JBBQTR010000048.1:0-13150 GCA_038213095.1 Lysobacterales bacterium
CAAGATCAAGACCAATCGGGCGGCGGCCAAGCGCTTCCGGAAGACAGCTTCCGGCAAGTTCAAGTGCGGCCACGCCAACAAGAGCCACATCCTCACGAAGAAAGCGACCAAGCGGAAGCGCAACCTCCGGCAGACGAACCATGTCCGCCCCGAGGACGCCGGCCGTCTGCAACGCATGCTTCCGTATCTGTGAGGAGATGAGAAATGGCACGAGTTAAACGTGGTGTACAGGCGCGTCGGCGCCACAAGAAAGTTCTGAAGCAAGCCAAGGGCTACTACCACGCCCGCCGCAAGGTCTTCCGCGTCGCCAAGCAGGCGGTGACGAAGGCCCTGCAGTATGCCTACATCGGCCGCAAGCAGCGCAAGCGCCAATTCCGTTCATTGTGGATCGCGCGTATCAACGCGGCGTCCCGCATCAACGGCATCAGCTACAGCCGCTTCATGAACGGCCTGTTGAAGGCCGGCATCACCCTTGACCGCAAGGTGCTGGCAGACATCGCCGTGCACGACGCGGTGGGTTTTGCGGCGCTGGCTGAAAAGGCAAAAGGCGCGCTCGCAGCGTAAGTTTGTCGGGGTCGCCGTGCGGAGATACGTGCGGCAACCAGGCAATGCAATACACGCATGGGGAAGGGCGCAAGTCCTTCCCCTTTTTTGTTTTGGGCGGTGGGGAAATGAGCGAAATCGACCAGGTCAGCAAGCAGGCGCTACGCGACATCGACTCCGCGCAATCGCCCGATGCGCTGGAGGCACTGCGTGTTGCATTTCTGGGCAAGCACGGCAGCATCACCGCGCAACTCAAACAGCTTGGCACGCTGCCGGCCGAGCAGCGCAAGAGTGCCGGCGAGGCGATCAACGTTGCCCGGGATATGATCAGTGCGGCGCTGGCGGCGCGAAAGATCGAACTGGATTCCTCCGCGCTTCAGGCGCGTCTTGCTACTGAAACTATCGACGTCACCTTGCCGGGCCGCAATGCCTCCCGTGGTGGATTGCATCCGGTCAGCCGCACGCTTGAGCGCATCACCGACATCTTCGGCCGGCTCGGTTACGAGCTCGCCGATGGTCCCGAGATCGAAGACGACTGGCACAACTTCGAAGCGCTGAACTTCCCGTCGCACCATCCGGCGCGGGCGATGCATGACACCTTCTACTTTAGTGACGGTCGCCTGTTGCGCACGCATACCTCCGGCGTGCAGGTGCGTTACATGAAGGATTTACTTGCCGCGGGCGGCACGCCGCCACTGCGAATGATCGCCGCCGGCAAGGTCTACCGCAGCGACAGCGACCAGACCCACACGCCGATGTTCCATCAGGTCGAAGGATTATTGGTGGCCGAGAACGCGAGCTTCGCCGACCTCAAGGGCACGCTGAGCGAATTCGTGCGTGCGTTTTTCGAGCGCGACTTCGCGATGCGTTTCCGCCCGAGCTATTTCCCCTTCACCGAGCCGTCGGCGGAAGTCGACATCGCATGGCAGCAGCCGGATGGATCGATGCGCTGGCTGGAAGTCCTGGGTTGCGGGATGGTCCATCCGAGCGTGCTGCGCAATGTCGGCATCGATCCGGAGCGTTACACCGGCTTCGCCTTCGGCTTGGGCGTCGAACGTTTTGCGATGTTGCGCTATGGCGTCGACGACTTGCGCAGTTTCTTCGACAACGACGTGCGTTTTTTGCGGCAGTTCGCGTGAGGCGGATCAGGAAATGAAATTCTCGGAAAACTGGTTACGGCAGCACGTCAGAATCGATACGACGCGCGATGAGCTGGCGGCGACGTTGACGGCGATTGGTCTCGAGGTGGAGGCCATGGCCGTGCTTGGTGAGTCGCTCGACGGCGTCATCGTCGCGTGCATCGTCGAATGTGCAAAACACCCCGAAGCCGATCGCCTGCAGGTCTGCCAGGTCGATGCCGGAAACGGCACCCGGTTGCAGATCGTCTGCGGCGCACCCAATGCGCGGCCAGGCCTGGTTGCACCGCTCGCCACCATCGGTACGACCATCGGCGACCTCACGATCAAAGCCGCGAAGCTGCGTGGCGTCGAGTCCAACGGCATGCTCTGCTCGGCGAAGGAACTCGGCCTGGATGTCGATGCATCCGGGCTGCTGGAATTGCCGACCGACGCACCGATCGGTAAGCCGCTCGCCGACTACCTCGGCCTGCCCGACGCCAGCATTGAACTGAAGCTGACCCCCAACCGCGCTGATTGCTTCAGCGTGCGCGGCATTGCGTACGATGTTGCAGCAGCATGTGGCGGGGAAGTGGTTGCGTTCGACGCCACCCCGATGCCGGCACTCAATGATGCGAGTCTCCCAGTCGAGTTGAATACCGGTGGAGATGCCCCGCGCTACATTGGCCGGGTGATCGAAGGCGTTGATGCGAAACAGGCAACGCCGGTATGGATGGCCGAACGCCTGCGTCGCAGTGGCATCCGTCCGATCAGCCTGCTGGTGGATGTGACCCAGTACGTGATGCTGGAATGCGGACAACCCATGCACGCGTACGACCGTGATCTGTTGCATGGCCCGATCGGCGTGCGTCATGCGCGCGTCGGTGAAACCCTCAAACTGATCGATGGCCGCGATGCCAGCGTCGATGAAGGCTTCCTGCTGATCACCGACGCCGATCGCGCGATTGGGTTGGCTGGCGTGATGGGCGGCTTCGATACCCGCGTCACAGATACAACAAACAATGTGTTTCTCGAGGCCGCGCATTTTGTACCCAGCGCGATCATTGGCCGCGGTCGCAAGCTGGGGTTGCATACCGAGGCAGCGCATCGTTTCGAGCGTGGCGTCGATCCGGAATTGCCGCGCCAGGCCATCGAAATCGCGACACGCCTGATCGTGGAGATCGGTGGCGGAGCACCTGGTCCCGTGATCGAAGCCGTGTTGCCCGAACATCTACCGCAACCGCGATCGATCGTCCTGCGGCATGCGCGGCTGACGCGCGTGCTTGGCGTGCAGATAGCGGACAACGAAGTCCATCGCATCCTTCGCGCGCTCGGCATGCGCGTCGAACCCAATCCCGATGGCTGGCGGGTCACGCCGCCAACGCGGCGCTTCGATGTGTCGATCGAGGAAGACCTGATCGAAGAAGTAGCGCGAATCCACGGATACGACGACATTCCTGCCACGCTCCCCACAGGTCCGGCGCATGTCGTGGCTGCGTCTGAAGGGCGGGTGGATGATGCAACGGTGAGGCGACAGCTGGCCTCTCGCGACTATCTGGAAGCGATTAACTACTCCTTCAACGATGCCGCAGTGCTTTCCAGCTGGAATGCAACGGCAGGCGCCGTGGCATTGGTCAACCCGCTCAGCGCCGAACTCGGCGTGATGCGCACCCACTTGCTGCCGGGACTTGTCGCCGCGTTGCAACGTAATGCCGTCCGCCAGCAGTCGCGGATCCGCATGTTCGAGCTGGGCAAGGTTTTCAAGAGCGGGGACCCGGGATCCGGGACTCCGGGCTCGGAAGCGCCGCTGGAGACGTCACGCATTGCTGCGGTCGTAGCGGGAAATGCAGTCGTCGAACAGTGGGGCGTCGGCGCGCGATCCGTGGATTTCCATGACATCAAAGGCGATCTGGAGAGCCTGGCGGCGCTGTCCGGGGCCGAACTTGAGTATCGGTCGTCGCAGTCCTCGTGGGCGCATCCGGGCCGCTCTGCCGACGTGTACCGCGACGGCGTCAAGCTCGGCTGGATCGGCCAAGTCCACCCGCGACTGCAGCACGCCTTGGGAATCGATATCGAGGTGATCGCGTTCGAGCTCGACTTGGAGCCGTTGCTGGCGCGGGCATTGCCGAAGGCCAGGACGTTGTCGCGGTATCCGTCCGTCCGCCGGGATCTCGCGTTCGTCGTCGCGGACAGCGTGCAGTGGACCGCGATTTCGGCAAGCGTGAAAGCCTCTGCGGGCGCCTGCCTGCAGGAGCTCCGGATGTTTGACCAATATGCCGGGAAGGGCGTGGAAACTGGATTCAAGAGTCTCGCCATGGGCTTGATTCTGCAGGATGATTCGCGCACGCTGACCGACCGCGACGTGGATGCGGTGGTGGCCAGGGTGACGGACGAATTGCAGCGCGAACATAACGCACGTATTCGTGATTGAAGTTCTCGACATCGACTGGCATGAAGATCATGAACGGCTGATCGTTTACAGGGGAACGATATGGCTTTGACCAAGGCTGAAATGGCCGAGCGTCTTTACGAGGACGTAGGTTTGAACAAGCGCGAGGCGAAGGAGTTCGTCGACGCGATGTTCAATGCATTGCGAGAGGCGTTGGAAGCCGGCCGTCAGGTCAAATTGTCGGGCTTCGGCAACTTCGACCTGCGACGCAAGAACCAGCGTCCCGGACGCAATCCGAAGACCGGCGAGGAAATTCCGATTTCCGCGCGTACGGTGGTGACATTCCGCCCCGGGCAGAAACTAAAGGAACGCGTGGAAGCGTATTCCGGAAGCGTCCATGCAGGCACCGGACGTGCTTGATCCCGGCAGCAACCGCGAACTTCCGCCGATTCCGGCCAAACGCTACTTCACCATCGGCGAAGTCAGCGAGCTGTGCGATGTCAAGCCGCATGTGTTGCGCTACTGGGAAACCGAATTTCCTTCGCTCAAGCCTGGCAAGCGTCGCGGGAATCGTCGTTATTACGAGCGCCAGGACGTGCTGATGGTGCGTCAGATCCGCGGCCTGCTGTATGAGCAGGGCTACACCATCGGTGGTGCCCGGTTGCGACTGGAAGGCGAGGATGCCAAGCAGGAATCCGCGTTGAGTTCGCAGATCATCAAGCAAGTTCGGCTGGAACTCGAGGAAGTCCTGCAGTTGTTGCGCAGGTAAAGCTCGAGGATGCGCTCAAGCTGTTGCGACGCTGCTGCCGTCCCATGCCGAAGCTGAAGCCACTGGATTCGCGGCTGCGCATGAAGGACGAGCTATTAGCCGTTATAATTTGCCCTTAGTCGGGGCGTAGCGCAGCCTGGTAGCGCATCTGCCTGGGGGGCAGAGGGTCGTCGGTTCAAATCCGGCCGCCCCGACCATGTCACAGTCTGATTCGCAACAAAACGCCCCGCTCACCGGGCGTTTTGTTGTTTGACGTGCGCAAAGTCAACTCAGACGACCATGCGTGCCGGTTCTGATCCCAATGCCGGCCAGCGCGCCAACACCGATCGGCGAATGCCAGCCACATCCAGCCCGGCTTCGGCCAGAAGGTCCTCACGACTGGCATGACGCTGGAAAGCGTCCGGCAATCCCAGGTGAAGGATGGGAATCGTGACACCTTCAGCTGACAGCAATTCCGCAATGCCCGATCCCGCACCGCCTGCAATGACATTGTCTTCCAGCGTCACGAAACCTTCGTGCGACTTGGCAAGCTCGAGCAGCAGCCCGCGGTCGAGCGGCTTGATGAAGCGCATGTTGACCACCGTCAGTCCGAAGTCCTCGCCGACGGTTTCCGCAGCAGGCACAAGCGCGCCAAAAGCCAGCAGCGCGATGCGCTTGCCCCGCCGGCGCAACTCGGCTTTTCCGATTGGCAGGGTATCGAGCGTGGCCTGTACCGCGATGCCTGTCCCCGTGCCGCGTGGATAGCGCACCGCGGCCGGGCCGTCGAAGGCAAACCCAGTGCTCAACATCCGCCGGCATTCGTTCTCGTTGGAGGCGGCCATCACGATCATATTGGGCACGCAGCGCAGGTAACTCAGGTCAAGGTTACCTGCGTGGGTCGCGCCATCGGGGCCGACCACCCCGCCGCGATCGATCGCAAACAGGACGTCGAGTTTCTGGATCGCAACGTCATGCACGAGCTGGTCGTAGCCGCGTTGCAGGAAAGTCGAGTAGATCGCGACCACCGGTTTGGCGCCTTCGCAGGCCATGCCGGCGGCAAGCGTGATCGCATGTTGTTCGGCGATGGCGACGTCGAAATAGCGCTCGGGATATTCCTTGCTGAAACGCACCAGTCCGGAGCCTTCGCGCATCGCCGGAGTAATCGCCAGCAGTTTGGGATCGCGTGCGGCCATGTCGCACAGCCAGTCGCCGAAAACTTCCGTATAGGTCGGTTTTTTTCCGCCAGGTTTGCTCACGACGCCCTGCAGCGGATCAAATGGCGACACGGCGTGGTAGCCGATCTGGTCGCCTTCGGCCAGATCATAGCCTTTGCCCTTGGTGGTGATGACGTGCAGCAGCTGCGGACCCTTGAGCGTCTTGAGCGTGCGCAGCGTGGCGACCAGCGCGTTGACATCGTGCCCATCGATCGGGCCGGTGTAGTGGAAGCCCATTTCCTCGAACAACGTGGACGGCACGAACATGCCTTTCCAGTGCTCTTCCCAGCGACGCACGAATTTCGCGGTCGGATTGGTCTTTTTGTCGCCGAGCAGTTTCTTGCCGCCTTCGCGCAACGCATTCAACGTGCGGCTTCCGGTCATGCGCCCGAGCATGCGGGTGACGCCGCCGACGTTTTCGGAGATCGACATGCGGTTGTCGTTGAGCACGACCAGGATGTTGGGTTCCGGGTCCATGCCGCCGGCATGGTTGAGTGCCTCGTAGGCCATGCCTGCGGTCATGGCGCCGTCTCCGATCACGGCGACAACCTTGCGGTCATTCCCGGCGCGCGCATTGGCAACCGCCATGCCGAGCGCAGCCGAAATTGAAGTCGACGAATGGCCTACGCCGAACGTGTCGTACTCGCTTTCCTCGCGCTTGGGAAATGGCGCGATGCCGTCCTTCTGCTTGACGGTGTGGATCGCGTCGCGCCGGCCGGTCAGGATCTTGTGTGGGTAGCTCTGATGGCCCACATCCCACACGATGCGGTCGTCAGGCGTGTCGTAGAGATAGTGCAGGGCGACCGTGAGTTCAATGACACCAAGACCTGCGCCGAAATGACCGCCACTCCTGCCGACAGACTCGATCAGGTAGGCACGCAGTTCCTCGGCGATCGCCGTCAGTTCGCCTGCGTCGAACTGACGCAGGTCTGCTGGCGTGTCGATGCGGGACAGGTGCGGGTAACGTGTGGAATCGATCATTGCTTGCTGGTCAAGACGCGCATGTCAAACCGCCGGCTCGGGTGAGACGCCATTTTCCTCGCCGTCGGCGTGACGGGCAAGGAAACACGTTCATGTGTGAGCAGGCGTTCTTGGGCTGGACCTGCGTTTACTTTCCGCGCAGGCGTCCGAAAAGCCCTGCTGGTTTGTTCGATTCCACCGGTTCTGCTTGGGATTCAGGGACGAATTCGGCAAATCCACTGACCAGGCTGGCGTTCACGAAATCGATGATGTCGGCCAGCGGCACGCCGCTTGCAGCGGCGATTTCCTCCAGCGTCGCCGGGCCTTTCATCATCGCCGTGGCGATACGGAAGTGCTTGGGGAATTCGCGCTCGGTCTGAGGCCATTTGCTCAGTTTGAAACGGCCGGTGGGATCGTATTCAGACAACAACGCGCCTTTGCCGGCGAGCAGGCCGCCATACCACTGCAGGCGGTTCAAGGGCTGGGCTGCACCAAGTGCACCACTGTCGCGTGCCCAGCTCCCTGCATCGACCGGGACGAAATCGTCCCGTGTGACCACGCCATCAACCAACGTCGCCAATGGCTTGAGGGCCGTGATCGCAAAATATTGACGCGCGTCGGCGTCGATCAAGATCAGCTGGTCGTGTGCTGGGCGAAAACGCAGACGCCCACTCAACAGACCAGGCGCGAGCCAATCGGAAAGCGTGCGTTCGCGCGTCGTCGGCGCTGGGACGGTCGAAATGGCTGAAGCCGCGACGGGGGCAGGGGTCTGCTCGGCGGGGCTGATCGTGGATGGGGCAAGGGTGCCAGCCTCTACGGATTTCGGTAACCCAGGTGCCGGCGAAGGCGCCTGGGCTTCCTCATCCACCGGCAGGGGATGTTCTTTGGGTAGCAGATCCTGCGGTGCGGGGGAGGGCGACATGCCTGATGGCACTGGGTTGGACGGTTCCCCGCCTGAGGACTCTGCGGCTTTGGAAGTCTTGGTCTTGCCACGTGGGGCAGTCGGAAGCTCCACACCAGTGTCGGGCGCAATCGATTTCAGCAGGTTGAAGGCGCTGTCACTGTCGAACGGACGGCTGAGATGAAAATCCGCCTGCGTTCGTGACGCCGACGTCAGCCCGATCACCTGCTTGCCCGACGCATGCAGCCGCAACCAGCTCATCGGCCCGTACATGCTGTCCATGTCGACGATGACATGCTGGGCGTCGGTTTCCGGCAACAGCCGCCACGGGGTGCGAAGCCGGGCATTGGCCTGCTGGAAGGCCGCCGTCAGCTCCGCCTCGGTGGCCGAATCCATGCCGGTGAAACCAAGCGTCAACGCCATTGTCAAATCCGCCGCGGGAATGGCCCGAGTGTAGCGAAGTTACGCACTACAGGTGGTCAAGGGATGCGACGAGCGTTTGATTCTGCGTAATGCGTCATCCCAAGCGCGAACCTCAACTCAACCTGGCCTTCCGCTTTGGCAGATGGTTCTTCAGGAAGGCCATCTGGTCGGCCAGAATGTTGCGGTTGGACAAGATCAGGTGCTCGATCCAGCTGGGTCGATACGGCACGGCAAGCAAGGGCATGGACGCCTGCTGGGGCGTGCGGCCACCCTTGCGCGAATTGCAGTGGAAGCAGGCGGCAACCACGTTTTCCCAGATGTCGCGGCCGCCTTTGGACAGTGGCATGACGTGGTCGCGGGTGAGGTGCTGCCGGTTGAAGTCGCGGCCGCAATACAGGCACAAGTGCTGGTCGCGCGCGAACAGCGCCACGTTGGTCAACGCAGGCGTCGGTTGCAGCGCGTGCGGGCGCGCATGGCCGCGTGCAGCCACGATCGGGTGCAGTTCAAGCATGCTTTGCGCGCCAGTCGCGCGACAGGTGCCGCCATGCACGTTGAGGCAGGGGTCACCAAGTGTCCAGGCCACCGCGCCGCGCACGTAGAGGCAGGTCGCGTCCTGCCAGCTCATCCAGTCCAGCACGCGGCCGTAGGCATCCAGGGACAAGAGTCGGACGGAGTCGAAACGCTGGATCACGGCAGGTGCAAGTTCAGCGTCAGCGCGTACAACGGTAGCAGACGCAGATCCGGAATCCGCAGGGGTTCCGGAGCGGACCGAACGCAGCGTGGTTCTGTCAGCCTCCATGATCCTGCGAGCTTATACCCGTTCGATTGCGTTGTGTGTGGCGTGTTTCGTCCATGAGACACGATTGCGCTACGCGTCGAAGCGGTCCGCAGCCATCGCCATCAGTGACGCCGCGCCGCTCTCGATGGCGGCTTTATGCATCGCTGTGCGTGGCAGGATGCGGGCGAAATAGAATCGCGCGGTGTCCAGCTTCGCGGCCTTGAATCCGGCCGGATGCGGCGAAACGTCCGCTGCGGCGACGGCACGCGCCCACCAGTAAGCCAGCGCCACATAACCGGAATAAAACAGGTAGTCGTAGGCCGCCGCACCGATTTGGTCGGCGTCAGTCGAGGCGCGCTGCGCGACCGTCGACGTCAACTGTTGCCACTGGATTGCCATGGCCTGCAGTGGCGCGATGAATTCCGCAACGGATGCATTGTCGGTGTTCGCCAGGCAGAAGGCGTCGATCATCGCCACCATCAACTGCAATCCGGCACCGCGCTGCTGCAACACCTTGCGTCCCATCAGGTCGAGGGCCTGGATGCCGGTGGTGCCTTCGTACAACGTGGTGATGCGGGCGTCGCGCGCGAACTGCTCCATGCCGTGCTCGGCGATATAGCCGTGGCCGCCGAAACACTGCAGCGCGTGATACGTGCATTCCACGCCCCATTCGGTGAGGCAGGCCTTGACGATTGGAGTGACGAATCCCAATAGCGCATCGGCCTGCGTGCGTTCGGCGAGGTCCCTCGAATGACCGACAATGTCCACCAGCGATGCGGCGTGATAACCGAGCATCCGGCCGCCTTCGATCAGCGCTTTCTGGGTCAGCAGCATGCGCCGTACGTCCGGATGCACGATGATGGGATCCGCAGGCCGATCAGGAAATTTGACGCCCGACAGCGACCGCATCTGCAGGCGTTCGCGCGAATAGTGCAATGCGTTCTGCCACGCGCGGTCCGCAAGTCCCAGTCCCTGCAGGCCCACCGCAAGCCGCGCGGTGTTCATCATGGTGAACATGGCCGCCAAACCTTTATCAGGTTCGCCGATCAACCATCCTTGGGCGCCGTCGAAGTTCATCACGCACGTCGCCGAACCATGGATGCCCATCTTGTGTTCGATCGCGCCACAACGCACTGCATTGCGCTGGCCAACAACACCATCGCGACCGACTGTCATCTTGGGCACGATGAACATCGAGATGCCCTTGCTGCCCGATGGTGCATCGGGCAATCGCGCAAGCACCAGGTGCACGATGTTGTCGGTGAAATCATGCTCACCAGCGGTAATGAAGATCTTCGTGCCGCTGATCGCAAAGCTGCCATCGTCATTCGTCGTCGCGCGGGTGCGCAGCAGGCCGAGGTCAGTACCGCAATGTGCCTCGGTGAGACACATGGTGCCGGTCCAGCGGCCTTCGACGATGGGCTTGAGGAAGGCGTCCTGTTGCCAGCTTTCCCCATGATGCAGGAGTGCTTCGGTCGCACCGTGGGACAGTAGTGGGAAATTTCCCCACGCCAGGTTGGCCGCGTCGATCATTTCCTTCAAGGGCAGACCGGCCAGGTGGGGCAATCCCTGGCCACCGAATTCAGCCGGTGATACCAGCCCTGCCCAGCCACCATCGACATAGCGCCCATAGGCCTGCCTGAAGCCGGGTGGTGTCGCCACGTCGCCTGTCGCTGGATCGAATACACAGCCGGTTTCATCGCCAACACGATTGAGCGGCGCCAGTACGGTTTCGGTAAAACGCGCGCCTTCGTCCAGCACTGCGTCCACGACATCCTGTGTGGCGTCGTCGAAGCCCAGGCGCGCAAATAGCGCGGACGCATCGAGCACATCGAACAGCACGAACCGCATGTCCGCCAACGGTGCTCGATAGTTGCTCATTGGAGACCCAACGCAGTCGTGGTCAACTCGCGTACGTTCAACGCAGCACCCCGGCTACGCCGGGCACCGGACTCAAGGCGTTTTCGCGCTTGAGCTTGTAGGAATGCACGCTGCCTTTTTGCGGCGCTGCATCGAGCGTGCCGTCCAGTGCGTAGTTGACGCTGGCATTGCGAGCCAGTGCATCGGCAATGACAATTTTCGCCGCTGGCAGTGGCACAAAGGCAAGAGTTGCGACATCTGCTGATTCCGGACCGATCGACAACCCTGGTTTTGCCTGCAAGGTGCCAGCCGATTGACCGCCGATGGTCATTGCCAGCGACAGGGTGTCAAAGCGCATTGGTACCGTACTGAAATTATCGATGCGCAACTCCAGTGACCAGGTTCCGTCAGCGCGGACCGTGAGTTGCTGGATGTTGGCTGCCGGCTCGGATACACGGCGCACCGGGCCAGTGCTGCAGGCCACGAGTAGTAATCCAAACATCGATGCAGCACCGAACGACGCAACCATCGTCAAACGTTTCATTGCAGTTCTCCGTCGCGCCTCATTGGAGAATACACCGGCGTCGACGCCGCTTGCAGGGGGATCAATGCGCGGCCGTCAGCAAAGGGTATGGATCGATGGCAGTCCCTTTCCACCATTGTTTTTCAGGGCCGAGCTGGGTAATTGCGAAGTGCAGGTGGGGCGCGTCGGGGCTGGCATCGCCGGTGCTGCCGACGTATCCGATCACGTCGCCACGCTTGAGTTGCTTGCCATCAGTCAGGTCAGGTGCGTAGTGATCCAGGTGCGCGTAGTAGTAGGCGTACGTTGTGGTGGGATCAAACTCGTAGATGGTCAGCCCACCAGGCACGCTGGTGAACAGCTTGGCAACCTTGCCGTCCGAGGCAGCCAGCACCGGCGTCCCACGGCTGGCCATGATGTCGATGGCTTCGTGGCGCCGGGTGCCACCACCTCGCATGTCGTTGAACGTGTCGGTGAGCTGTCCCGCGGCAATACCTGCAACAGGGATGAGCAATGCATCAGTCGGAGTACTTGAAGGGGGCGCCGCATTCCCTTCAGGCGCAGCCGCCGTTGGCGCTGCGGCGACTGCGACAGGTGGCATTGGCGACGTTGCGATCTTTGCAGCGGGGGGAGTCGGCGTGCTTGCGACCGGGACCGTCGCGACTGCTGCTGTCGCATGATCAGATCGCGACATCATGAAATACACGACATTGGCGCCAATCAAGAGCCCCGCCACGAAAATCAGCAGGCTCTTCATTCGTCATCCCGCAGACGCACGGCGCGAAGGACCAATTTCATTCCTGCAATACCGCCGTCATACCTGATGCCACCGAGTGCGATAACGTCATCGCATCCCAGTTGGTCAGGCGAATGCAGCCGTGGGACTGGGTCTTGCCGATTTTCGACGGTTCGGGCGTGCCATGAATCCCGTAATGGGGCTTCGACAAATCGACCCAGACCACGCCGACAGGATTGTTGGGGCCGGCCGGGATGACAGCCTTGGAATGCTTGGCATTTGCATCCCAGAACAGCGCCGGGTTGTAGTGGAAGGTCGGGTTGTGCGCCACGCCCTGGATTTTCCAGTCGCCGATCGGCAATGGATCGTGTTCACTGCCCATCGTGGCGGGAAACTGCGCAAACGTCTTGCCCGATGCATCCACCAGGCTCACGGTGGCGTCAGATTTATCGACGACAACCTTGTCGGCCTTCGGCAATGGCGCCTCATTGGCCACATCCGGGACAAGAATCTGTTCACCGGCAGCGAAGTTGGCTTGGGGGTTCAGTTTTTTCAGCAGCGTAGGACTCATGTGAAATTTTTCTCCCATTGCTTCCTGCACGGAGGTATAGCCCAACGCTGGAAGCTTGGCTTTCTCCATCATGTCCGAGGGCATTTTCACAAACGGGCCGGCCACGTCGGAGTCCGTCAGCGTGTAGTTGATCAATGCAGGTTGGCTGTCACGGTCCAGCGCGTCCCAGGTAGGCGCATCCAGCGTACCCGTGACGGTCAGGCCACTGGCGGCCTGAAAACCGGAGATGGCGCGACGACTGCTGGAGCCCGAGATGCCGTCGATTTCGCCTGGAGAAAAATGCGCACGATCAAGCAGGATCTGCGCGCGCAATGTCGCATCGCTTGCGTTGGACGGCTTGGCTGCATTGACAGCGCTCGCCCGTGCCGGGAGTTTCGCGTCAGGCGCTGGTG
>JBBQTR010000049.1:0-13047 GCA_038213095.1 Lysobacterales bacterium
TGGAGAGGGTCACGCGGCAATATCGCTGGGGATCGCAGGCGGCTGTGTGACGCGCATGAAAAATGCCGCCAGGCGATCAGCGAGCAATCTGCGCTCGCGGTCCAGCGTGATCATGTGATAACTGTCATGCAGCAACAGCCATTCGACTGGTGCGTTGACACGATCGGCCACCAGGTGCGCATTGCGCACATGGGCGATATCGTCTTCCGCGGCATGTGCGATCAGGCATGGTGCATGGACATCAGGCAGACACCGACGCACGCATCGCGACAGCAAGTACAGATCGGCCAGGGAATGCCATGGATTGCCGGGCAACCCAGCCGCGGCGCTGTTGCCGCTCAACATCGCGCCACTGACCTGGCTGCGGATGCGCTCGTCGCGTAGCCCAAAGGGCGATTCTTCCTGGAATGAACGCTGGCGCGCCAGACCCAGTCGTTTGACCAGAGGCAACATGAAGGACAGGCGTGCGATCGCCGGCATGTTCCAGCCGTCGTAGCGGAACGTCGCGCCTAGCACGCCCACGCCATCAACCAACTCCGGGCGCCTGGCCGCCAGCAGCAACGCCAGCAATGCACCCATCGACAGACCCGCGACGAAAAGATGGTCCACCTGCGCACGCAGCGTGCTGGCTGCCTGCTCGACGCTGGAATACCAGTCTCGCCAGCCAGTGGCGAGCAGGTCGGTTTCGTCGCCGCAATGTCCGGCCAATTGCACCGCATGCACGGTGAAGCCGGCGCTGTGCAGGCGCTTGCCGAGCAGCAGCATTTCCGCCGGCGTCCCCGTCAGTCCATGGATCAGCAACACGCCGCGACGCACACCGTCGCGAGTCTCACCTTTGAAATGGAACTCGGCTTTCTGGATCATGGGCCTGAGGACTGGGGCTTCGCGGAAACCGGGGTCCGGATCGCGGTGCTACAGCGTGCCCGGACGCGGTTTCCCCAATCTTTCGACGGTCGATGTCGCGGGCTGCACAGCCGCGGGGAAACGCACCAGAACCCTCTGACCAACGCGCAAGGTGGATGCGGCATCGAACGCCAGCACGCATTCCACGCTGCGCTCGTTGACGCGTTGCAATGGGTCTTCCTGCAGTGTGGTCTGGCCGAATACCGGACCGATCCGCAGGACATGTGCCGCCCCAAATGAGGTCTGTCGTCCGTCATCACTCAAGATCTTGGCCTGTTGCCCGGGCCGGATCGTGTCGATGAATTCCTGTGAAACTTCCGCCCGGACGATGCGCGCACCTGCCGGCAGCAACGTCACCAGAGTCCCTGCCTGGGCAGACACACGCATGCCCGGCCATGCCGTCAATCGCAGGACCTCGCCATCAACCGGCGCGCGCAGTTCGTGTTGCCGGCCCTGATAGGCCGCACGCTGCAGGTCGACTTGCGCGATTTGCACGGCGGCCCGGGCGTTATCGAGCTCGGCGGCGGCTTCGCTTGTGGCTTGGCGCGCGTCGTCCGCGCTCTGCCCATCACCCGCATCCTGTCTCGCCGCTGCGGTCAAGCGCGTTGCATGCAGCCGTGCCGCCGACAACCTGATCTGCAGCAACGCAACCTGCGCACGCGCCTGTGAAAGATGCGCCTGCGCGAGGGTTTGATCCAGGTGTGCGGGTGTCGGATCGGTGCTGATCAACAGCTGCCCGCGCCGCACGTGATCGCCTTCCGCCACGGCGACATGATCGACAAGTCCGTCCACTGACAAGCCGAGCGACAGCGGGCCACCTTCCACATCAATGCGCCCACGCGCGATGATGAAGCCCGGCGAAAGTGTTGCGGCATCAGAGGCCGTCCCTGTCTGGGATCCCGCGTGTTGGCGCGTACATGCGCTCAGTGCAAGCAGTGCACATGCAATGCCTGCGACGTGCTTCATTCCAGCATGCTTGATCACAACGTGTTCCAGGTTGAGGATGTCGCCATGCCCGGTTGGCCGGCTTTGAGAGGTGTGTTGCGGGCGTCGTCCAGGATACGTCCGTCCTCCATGCGCAAAACGCGATCGGCATGTTCGATCAGGCGTGGATCATGGCTCACGCAAAGGACCGTGGTGTGATGCCGGTGCGCGATGTCGTGCAGCATGTCGATCACGATCTGGCCGTTGGCTGCGTCCAATGAGCTGGTGGGCTCGTCGGCGAACAATAGCGCCGGCCGCTTTGCCAATGCGCGTGCGATGGCCACGCGCTGCTTTTCTCCACCGGACAGCTCGATCGGACGCAGGTGCTGGCGCGCGAGCATGTCGACCTCCTCCAATGCTTCGCGCGCGCGTGTTTTAAGGTCACTCGACGACAGACCCATGTATTGCAATGGAAGCTCCACTTGTTCGGAGACCAATAGCGCGGGGAACAGGTCGAATCCCTGGAACACGAAACCGGTATGGCGTAGGCGGAAACGTTCCAGCGCATGCAGGTCGAGCGTGCCGAGTTCTTCGGAAAGTGCAAAAACCCGCCCATGATCCGGTCGCTGCAGGCCGCTGAGGATTGATAGCAGCGTGCTTTTACCGCAACCCGATGGGCCGGCGATCAGGGTCAGTTCACCGGCATGGATCTCAAGGGAGATGTTTTCCAACACCACCGTGCGGATGCGACCGGACGCGAATGCCTTGCCAACGTCCTGCGCGATGAGGGTCGGAGCCGACGCATCCGCAGGGCCATGCATGGGCGAGGCAGCCCAGTCGCGCAGGTCGGTGTCTTGCCTCATCGCAACAATTCCGCAGGATCGGCGCGTCGCAGGCTGCGCAATGCGACCAGGCCAGACAAGATCGCGAGCGCCATCACCACGACCATGCACGCCAGCCACAGGATGGCGTCGAACACCACCGGAATATCGCGCAATCGCGCAATGCTGATGACGATCAGGCCGCTGATGCTGGCCGCAACCAGGCCCACGGCGCCGACCCAGAATGCCTGTTCAAGCACCACCCAGCGCAATGCGCCCATGCCGACGCCCAACGCATTCAACGTCGCGTATTCGCGGATGGAGCCGAATACCGCGGCCACCAGCGTCTGGCTGGTGATGGCGGCGCCCACAAGGAATACAACGCCGGCAAGAAACAACACGCCCGCACCTGCGCCGGTATCAAACAGCCAGAAGAGCGTCGATTGGCGGGCGAAGGCATCCGCACTCCACACTTCATGCGGGCCACCACCATGTTCGTGGCTCAGGCGTGTGGCGATGGCATCGGCTTGCGTTGCATCGCGCAGGCGGGCCACGAGATACGTTGGCCAGCCGGGATGGGGTGCGTCGGAATTCAGACGTCGTGCGGTGTCCAGTGACGTGAGCACGTTGACACCCCCCAGTGCGCGCAATCCACTACCGACACCGACGACGCGAACCGGCTCGCCATTGATGTAGGCGTTGCTACCGATCGCGACACCGAGCTTGTCCAGCTCCGCACGATCCACCACCACGGCATCGGGTGCCTGCAGGGCGGCGCGCAATTCCGGCGACAACACCCGCGCGAACATCAGGCCGTCACTGCGCGTGTCGATGCCCGAGACGAAGACGGATACCGCGCCGCTGCCCGCCGGCCCGCGCCAGTCGCCGTCGAACCACAGGAAGGGCTCGACGCGTGTCACCGCTGGCTCCATCTCAAGAAGCGTGGCGGCATCGGGATTGATCGGCCGCCCTTGGTCCACGCTCTGCGTACCGGGATACCCCATCCACAGATCTGCATCCGAACCACGCACATAAATGCTAGCGCTTCCAAAAATCCCGAGCACCAGTGATGCCTGCAACAGCAGCAACAGACTGGCGAAAGCGATGGCCACGGTCGCCGGCAGGAAACGTCGCCATTCATAACGCAGCGTGCGGCGCGCCAACGCGACCATGTCAGCGCGTTCCGCCGACTGGAGTGGTTGCAACGGTCGAGCTGGCCGGTGCGCCACCCAATGCCTTGCACAGCGCGATGTAGTCGATGGCTCTCGTAGTACGTACGGAAGCCAGTTCGAGCACCGCCTGTTCGTGATCGGCGTCACCGGAGGCAAGCTCGATGCCGCTGATCAACTTCAGGTGATGACGCGTGGCGTTGGCTTGCGCAATCACTTTGCTGGCTTGAAGGGCTTGCAAGGCATCGTGTTCGCGCAGGCGTTGCTGTTCGCTCGCAGCCAATGCTGTTTCGACTTCGGCCACTGCGGTCAGCACGGTCTTGCGATAGGCCAATGCGGCCGCTTGCAGGTTCTCGCCTTTCGCCTGCATCTGCGCACGGCGCATGCCCCAGTCGAAGAGTGGAATGTCGAGAAGCGGACCAAACGAGCCAATCGCGCCAGGATTCTTGTTGACGCGTTCGACCTCGCTGAACGATTGCACGATCGAGCCTCCAAGCGCGATGCTTGGATACATGTCGGCCCTGGCAACTCCAAGTTCTCCAGCGGCGCGAAGCACCGCGGCCTGATCGCGTGCGACATCGGGTCGCGCGCGCAGGAGATCGGCAGGCGCACTGTTGACGACCAACATGTCGGTCGAAGGAATGGAACCGGACTGCAGCCACGACTGATCGGGCTCGGCGCGGCCGAGCAGCACGGCCAGCGCCTGCGCTGCAGTCACGGCGGCTTCGTGCGGCTCGGCCAAGGCGGCGTCGGCCTGCACAGTGGCGAGCCGCAGTTGGGCTCCCTGCTGCGCAGAGGCCAGATGCAGCTGGATTCGTGTCGCCATCAACGTCGATTGCCTGCTGCGCAATCCACGGATACGTGCCAGAGTCGCTTCGCGTTGTTGCGCATCGCGCAGCAGGAACCATTGCCGCGCGACTTCGGCCGATACCGACAATTGCGCATCGCGCAACTCAGCCTGCGCGCCCTCAAGTGTCCCGCGCGACATGCGATGGACCGCGGTAGAGCGGCCGAACAACCCCAACTCCCAGATCGCATCGAATCCGACCACTAAGTACGACGCACTGGCATCCGGATCGATGGGATCAGACGTCCGCAAGTGCACCTCCGGCCGCAACGAGGCGTCGGCGCGCTTGTTCAGCGCGCGTGCCGCACGCAGTCGGGCCGCTGCTTGCGCGATGTCGAGATTGGCGTCCATGGCGTCATGTTCCAGCGCATCCAGGCGGGAATCGCCGAAGGCTTTCCACCAGCGACTGCGATCGGCAATGGAAGCCACCGCTGTCGTCCCAGGCGTGGCCTGTTGATACCTTGAAGGCAATGCCACCTGCAGGTCAGGCATGGGTGTCGACACACATCCCGTGCAGGCCGCGAATAGAACGCCGAGCACGCAGGATTGCATCTTCATGCCATGACCATCCGCATATGCGGAAACCGCAATTCCACCCGCAAACCGCCCAGCGCGGCGCGGCCGAAGCGCACGTCCGCACCATGCAGATCGGCGATGCGACGCACGATCGCCAATCCCAGACCGCTGCCACCGTCAGGTGCCCCGGGTGCTCGGAAAAAACGTTCGCCCAGGCGGCCCAAGGTGTCGTCGGGCACACCAGGGCCGTCGTCCTCGATGGCCACGCGCGCGGCTTCGCCTGCATTGGCACCTGCTCGCAAGCTCACTGTAATGGTGCCGCCACGGGAGACATTGTTGAGCGCATTGTCCATCAGGTTGTCGAACAACTCCTGCAATGCATTGCGTTCGGCATTGATCATGATCGCCGTGCCGTCGTCGACGTCTTCATCGCCGGTGGTGTCGTGGCCCGGACGTTCATAGCCCAGGTCGACACCGGCCTGCAGCGATTCAGGGATGCGCAACGCGACGATCGCCGGCAACCATTGCGCAAGATCCAGCGGCGACAATCCCGACCCGCCCTCCTGCGGCGCCTGCGCGCGTGCCAATGCCAGCAATTGAGTGGCGCTGCGTGTCACACGCGTGGTCAGCATCTGGATCTGCGCCAGCGCCGCCTGCATGTCATCTGCGCTGCGCGCCGAGGTGGCGCGCTCGACATGCATCGCCAGCCCAGCCAGCGGCGTGCGCAATTGATGCGCTGCGTCGGCGACGAAACGCTCCTGGATGGCGACAAGCGACCTCACTCGCTCGAATAGACCGTCGATCGTGCGCGTCATCGGCAGGATTTCGATTGGAATGTCCGGCCCACTGATCGGCTCCAGGTTGCGTTCTCGCATCGCCAGGCGGCGAATCGGCACATCAAGGATGCGCAGGCCGAATTTTACGCCCTGCCAGACCAGCCCCAGCAGGATGACAATTAGCAGCGACTCGGTCGGGATGGTGATCAACAGGATTTCGCGTGCCTGCTGCTGGCGGTCGTACAACGATTCGGCCATCGACACGATCAGGCTGTCGCCTGGATCCACGGGGGATGCAATGGTGACGGATGCCGCGCGCACCGGCAGAGTACCGACCGCGGTGTCGTAGAGCCTGGGCGCGTCGCCAGGCGACCCCGCGTCTGAACGCGCTATATGCGCGCCACTTCCGCTGATGACACCGTGATGGGCACTACGCACGGAGAAAAAACTGCGGCCATTTGGATTGTATTCCAGCAGTCGCCGCGCTTCGGGTGTCAGGCGCCCGTCCGAGCGCCCCTGCTGCAGCGCCTGGGCGAGGCCGACGGTGGAAATTGCCAAGTCGCGATCATGGATCTGGTTGGCATAGCGCAGCGCCACGAAATAGACGAACGCGGTGTCCAGCACCATCAGCACCAGCGTGGGGATGAGCAGGAAGGCCAGCAGACGGCGTCGCAAACTGGGCTGCCGACGCAACGCCGCGGATGCGCCCAGGCCATTGCGCCTGGAAATCATCGGGCGCGAACGCCGGCATCATCGTCCTTGGACTCTTCCAGCAGATAGCCTAGACCTCGAATCGTACGGACCTGCACCCCGGAGTCGCGCAATTTGCGGCGCAATCTGTGGATCGAGATGTCCAGCCCGTTGTCGGTGAGGTCCTGCTCCCAGTCGCACAGGGCTTCGATCAGTTGCGCGCGGCTGACGACATGATGCTGGCGTGCGAATAGGGCTTCCAGCAACGAGTACTCGCGCGCGGTCAAGTCAAGCGCCTCGCCGTCCAGCCACACCCGGCGTGCACCGACCTGGATGCGCAGCCGGCCCAGCAGGACTTCCGTCGCCCCGCCATTGGCGCGACGGCGCAGCAAGGCACGCGCCCGCGCGACAAACTCGGCAAGCACGAAGGGTTTCACCAGGAAATCATCAGCGCCGCTATCCAGCACCTGGATGCGCTCGGCGACACCGTCGCGCGCCGTCACCACCATCACCGCGAGGTCGGAGCCGCGCGCGCGCGCCTGTCGCAATACCTGCTGTCCGTCCATGCGTGGCAACCCCAGGTCGAGCACCAGCAGGTCGTAGGCTTCGCTGCACAGCGCGTGTTCGGCGGCCACGCCGTTGTCGACGCTATCGACGGCGTGCCCACACTCCACCAGCGACGCCTTGAGGGCTGCCGCAATTGGCTTGTCGTCCTCGGCGATCAGGATGCGCATGGTGGTGCAAGCGTACCGGTCGCGGGTTAAAAATCCGTCGCGGGATTCATCCATGACAAAGTACCGGCGGCGCCTGTGCCACCATGGCCCACTTCAAGGAGCCTACCAATGCCGATCAGCTGGATCCATGCCGGGCCGACCATGGTGGCGGCGTTTCTCGCATCCTTGGTTGAATTCGTCGAGGCACTGACGGTGGTTCTCGCGGTGGGCGTCGTCCGCGGCTGGCGCGGCGCACTGATGGGTAGCGGCGCAGCTGTGCTGGTGCTGTTATGCATCATCGCCGCGGTTGGACCTGCCCTGACGAGGATTCCCTTGGGCACGGTGCAGCTGGTGGTCGGCACGCTGCTGCTCTTGTTCGGCTTGCGCTGGTTGCGCAAGGCCATCCTTCGCTCGGCCGGCGTCATCGCCCTGCATGACGAGTCCGCGATCTATGCACAGCAGTCGCAGCAATTGCGGCAGCTCGGTGGCATCGGCGCGGGTTTCGACAAAATTGCCTTCGTCACGGCCTTCAAGATCACGATGCTCGAAGGCATCGAGGTTGTCTTCATCGTGATCGCGGTGGGTGCCGGCGGGGTGGGTCTGCTGATTCCTGCCAGCATTGGAGCAATGGCTGCACTGGTCGTTGTGCTGGCGTTGGGCCTGGCGATTCATCGGCCGCTGTCGCGCATACCTGAAAACCTGCTGAAGTTCACCGTTGGCGTGCTGTTGTCGGCGTTCGGCACGTTCTGGGTGGGCGAAGGCCTTGGCTACGCATGGCCCCGCCAGGACTGGTCGATCCTGGGTCTGATCGCGGGGTATCTGCTCACCGCGCTGATGGCAACCACTCTATGTCGCAGCGCGGCCAACCGCCTGCCCGGAGTCGCGTCATGACGTGGCTCAGGAAAATCGCCGCCGAACTGTTCGGGCTGTTTGTCGATGACGACAGTTTCGCGATCGCGATCCTGGTCTGGTTGGGAGTGCTGTGGTTGGCGCTGCCGCATCTGCCGATCAACAACACCTGGCGCGCAGTGATCCTGTTTGCCGGACTGGCGATCATCCTGGTCGAAAGCGTGCTGCGACGGGCGCGTAAGCGACAGCCATGAAAAAGGACGGATTTCCCGCCCTTCTTCATGAAACTGCAACCGTTTATCAATCGCAGACGCGTTCAACCGTCCGCGTACGCTCCTGACGATGTCGCTGGATCTTGTGTCCGGCAATACCGCCGGCCACCGCGCCGCCGACCGTCGCCAGATCTTTGCCCTTGCCACCGCCAATCTGATGGCCGACCAAGCCGCCGAGCACTGCGCCGATGGCGGTACCGGTAATGCGGTGTGGATCCTTGACCTGACGATAGTGATACACGACATGGTTGTGGCAACTTGGCGCGGCTTGCGCGCCGCTGGCCAGCAGCACGCTGGACAGGATCAAACTCGAAACGAGATGCTTGCGTTGCATGTCATGCCCCTTTGTAAGGATTGACGGATGAAAGCGGCTGCTTGATGAAGCAGGCTTGGTGACAGCCGCGAGTGTATTCATCCGATGCCAACGGCGCCTTAACCAGCATCCGCGCGTTCCACAGGCTCGTTGTGGCTCAACTTTCAAATCGCATCGTTGATTCCGTGCTAGAGCATGGGCGAAAACAAGCGCGCGGTGGCCTCGCCCAGGCGTGAGAGGAATGGTGGCTCGGCCGACTGCTTGGTGACCTCATTCGCCAACCCCATGTCTGCTTTCATGCTCGTCTCGATGCTGCTGGAGACACCCTTGTCGCAGAAGAGCATGACGATCTCGAAGTTGAGCGAAAAACTGCGTGTGTCGAAGTTGGACGTCCCGATCATGGCTAGCGCCTCATCGGTCAGCAGCACTTTGCAATGCAGCATCCTGGGGCCGTATTCGTAAATGCGCACGCCGGCTTTCAGCAGCTTGTCGAAGTATGACCGTGCGGCCGCCGTCACCAGGCGCGAATCGCTACGCTTCGGAACGATGACGCGCACGTCGAGGCCACGCATCGCGGCACCTTCCAATGCAAACAGCGCCGCGCGGCTGGGAACGAAATACGGAGTGGCGATCCAGACGCGGTGCTGCGCGGCATGGATCGCCTCCACCTGCATCCTGTGGATCGGCTCCCAGTCGTTGTCCGGGCCGGCGGGAATGACCTGCGCGCTGATCGGTCCCGGTGCGGCGGCGGCAAACAATGTATCGTCGGTGATCGTCTTTTCCGTGGCGTACTGCCAGTCCTCCAGCCACGCCACCTGCAGCCAGCGCACCGCGTCGCCTTCGATCCGTAAATGCAGGTCATGGAATGCGTTGTCGTTGAGCGTTTCATTCTCGTCGTCGGTGACGTTGATGCCGCCGGTAAAACCGATCGTGCCATCGCAAATGACAATCTTGCGATGGCTACGCATGTTCAAGGTAGGACGTGAAAACGGCAATGTCCACCAGCGCACTGGATGAAAAAACGCCAGCTCCACGCCAGCCTCATGCAATGGCTGCGCGAAATCGCGCTTGAGCTTTGAGCCCACGCCATCAAGAAGTATCCGCACCTTGACCCCGGCCTTTGCGCGCTCGATCAGCGCATCACGGATGCGCAGGCCTGTGCGATCACCCGCGTAGATGTAGTACTCAACATGCACATGGCGTTGCGAGAAATTGATCGCCTTGACAAGGGCGTTGTAGGTCGCGCCACCATCGATGAGAAGATCCACCCGCGTGGCCGTGGTCCGTGGGTAGCCGGTCATGGTCTGTGCCATCCGACTCAGTACGTCGGCCTCTTCGCCGATGTTGCTTTTCCCACGTGCGCCGATCGCGGCATGCGCGGCTTCGCGTCGCTGACCCGAACGCCGGATGCGTTGCGGTCCCAGCACGTAATAGACGATGAAGCCGACGTAAGGAAGGAACGCCAGCGCCATCAGCCAACCCAGCGTCGCCACCGGCTCGCTGCGCTGAATGATGACCCAGACGCTGACCACGCTCACGTAGACAAGCCAACCGATGATCAGCGCGGCAATCAACCAGTGCGGCATCGCTCTTACTCCTGCTGGTCAACGTCGAGTATTGCAGATTTAGTTACAGCCACACGACGCGGGCATGCTTCCCTGGACGGGTGAACCTTGTCGTCGGTTAAAGATTCTGTCGCCTCGATTCCCGCTGCAACGGCAGCACGCAACGCAGCACCAAATCCCCATCTTCCGCCAGCGTCGTCAGCGTGCCGCCGTGCGCTTCGGCAATCGCGCGGGCGATCAACGGTTGCAAGCCGAGTCCGCCGTCATGCGGATCGGCTTGTGGCTGCTCCAACAGCGAAGCCAGCATGTCGCCAGTCGGTTCCGCGCCCGACGCGCGCACATCGATGTGCAGGTGTGTCTCCGTCGCCCAGAGGGCGATATCCAGTGCCGTAGTCACCAACGATGCGCTGTACGCGATCAGGATGCGCAGTAGTTGCGTCAGGCGCACCGGATCGCCATCGACGAGCACGCCATCCGCACGATTGTCCACCTTCGCCCCCGCACCAGCCTCACCGCAGTTGGCCCTTGCGTAGTCGAGCAGCAGCGCGGGATCGCAGGGTTCGCGTGCAGCGATCAAGCGATCCTGCGCCGCGCGCGTCCAGTCGCCGAGTTCATCGATCATCCGCGCCAGCTGGCGCGTCTGTCGCTCGATCACCGCGAACAGCTCCTCCTGTCGATCAGGGCTGAGTTGCCCGCTACGCAGCAGGTAGGCGGCAGTCTGCAACGGTGTCAGCGGTCCGCGAAGGTCGTGGGCCAGGCGGTCCATCCAAGGCACCATTGGAATCATGCAGCCTCGCCGGGTGCGTCGAGCAGATGGCAGATCGCCTGGATCTGCGGCAGCTCCGGCGGCTTCACCAGGTGGTGGTCGAAACCGGCTTGCTGGGTGCGACGCCGGTCTTCGGGCTGGCCCCAGCCCGTGACTGCCACCAGCAGCACGCCTCTGCCAGCCGACGTGGATCGCAGCGACTGGGCGACGTCGTAACCGCTGCGTCCGGGCATGCCAACATCGAGGAAGACCACGTCGGGCGCAAACGATGCAAACATCGATTCAAAGCCGATTGGGTCATACAGGCAGCGCACTTCCAGGCCCATCAGTTCGAGCATCATGGCCAGCGTGTCGGCCGCGTCACGGTTGTCATCCACCACCAGTGCGCGCCGACCCCTTCCGGAGTTGTCGTGCGCCAGCACTGGCCGTTGTTCAGGGACGTCTGTGACCAGCGGCATGGCGTCACGTGGCAGCCGCACTGTGAATTCACTGCCCCGGCCGAGGCCGTCGCTGCGGACGCTGACTTCGCCGCCGTGCATCTCGGCCAGGCGTCGCACCAGAGTCAGTCCGATCCCCAAACCGCCGCGTGCGCGTTCGATCGCAGTGTCTGCCTGGGAGAACATCTCGAAGACATCGTGGGCCTGTTCTTCCGTCAGGCCGATGCCGCGATCGCGCACGCGGACGTGGACGGCTGAATCGTCGACCTCGGCCACCAATTCAATCCCTCCCGCGTCATCGGAATACTTGGCCGCGTTGTTCAGCAGGTTCGCGAACACCTGCGACAACCGCATGCTGTCGGCATGCAGCGGGACTTCTACTTCCGGCAGGCGAACCTGTAATTCATGGCTGCCCTGTTCGATCAGCGGCATCGCGGTTTCGATGGCCGACTGCAACACCTCCTTCAGTGTCGTCGGATCCTTGCGCAGTTCGAGCTTGCCGCGGGTGATGCGTGCGACATCCAGCAGGTCATCGATCAAACGCACCAGCAATGCCAGCTGGCGTTCCATCATTTCCTGGAGGGGATCGTCGAGATTAGGGTCCGATAGTCGACGCACGTTGAGCGCATTGAGCATCGGCGCCAACGGGTTGCGTAATTCGTGCGCGAGCGTCGCCAGGAATTCATCCTTGCGCTGATCGGCTTCGCGCAGTCGTTGTTCCGCACGGATTCGCTCGACCACCTCGTCGCGAAGTTCGTGGTTGCGCTTGGCCAGCTCCTCATTGGCTTGCTGCAGCGAGGAGTTGAGACGGTCGAGTTCGCGCGCCTTTTCCGCGTGCAATGCGGCGTTTGCCTGCTGCAGTTCACGGCGCTTGCGGAACAACTCGGCCAGTACCACGACCTTCGTGCGTAGGATCTCCGGAATCACCGGCACCATCACATAATCCACGGCGCCGAGCTTGTAACCGCGCAAGCGATCCATGTCGGTGACGTTGACCGCGGTGACGAAAATGATCGGAGTCTTCTCGAAGCGCGGATGCTGGTGGATCAGGCTCGCGGTCTCGAAGCCATCCATGCCCGGCATGTTGACGTCGAGCAGGATCACCGCGTACTCATCGTCCATCAAACGCTGCAACGCTTCCGTTCCGGATCGCGCTTCGACCAGGTTCTCACCGAGGGATTCCAGGATCGTGCGATAGGTCAACAGCCGCGCCGGCTGGTCATCGACCAGCAGAATGTTGACCGGCGTCTGACCCTCGTCGGGGTGTTGCATTGCCGTGGACGAGTCCCGGCTCACCGGTGCAACCACTGTCGTAGCACTCCCAGCAGCTGGTCGGTGACGACAGGTTTTGCGAGGTAATCGGACGCGCCGGCTTCCAGGCACTTCTCGCGATCTCCCTTCATCGCCTTGGCGGTCAATGCCACGATCGGCAGCGCGCGGGTCTCGGGATCGGTGCGGATCGCGCGCATCGTGTCGTAACCGTCCA
>JBBQTR010000050.1:0-12476 GCA_038213095.1 Lysobacterales bacterium
ACCGCTCCGAAATAAAAGTGCTGCGGTTGCCCGGGCACGCCGGCTACCGTCAACACGCGCCCGCCACGGAATGGACCAAGCAGACGCCAGTGCAGGTCTCCGAAGTCCGATGTCGCGGCCAAAGCACTCCAGGTGGCAACCCACATGGCAGCAACGCAAATGCACTTCAACGCGAATGCAGGAATCCAAGGCTTGCGCGATGACATGGGTACTCCAGAAATGAGGTGAAGCTGATGACCAACGATACTAAATCAACCTGTCCAGCTTTCAAAAGCGGCGCTTGGCAAGGCGAAAGTCGCGGAGTGCTTCGGAAGGATCGAAGGAATGACCTCGGATCAGTATCCAGCGGCCCTTCATTTGCCGGGCCTCAAAGGGCCTTATCATCTTTAATCGTCCCTATGGGATACAAATCAGCGAGACAGCCATGGCAACCGGTTGGGCCAAAGAAGGCGCGGTGCAGGAGCAGATCGACGCTACCATCCAGGAGGCGATCCTGCGCGCGCGAAGGCAGCTGCCGCAGGGTCCAAGCCTGATGCATTGCGAGCAATGCGATGAGGAAATTCCCGAGGCTCGGCGCAAAGCTGTTCCGGGCGTCCGTCTATGCGTGTCCTGCCAGTCAGCACGCGATGTGGGGCAGGGAGTCGTCGGCGGTTATAACCGGCGGGGCAGCAAGGACAGCCAGCTGCGTTGAATGATGCGGGAAGCCGACTTGGCACTCAGCAGTGTCATCCAACTGCGCCGACGCGCCGTAAACCCTGGCATTCATCCATTGGTTGTACAGCGCCTTCAGTTCGTAATGGGTCTTGATCGTCATCGGATCCGTCGCCTGTAAGCCTGGAAGTCTCAGTGCGGGCTTTGGTTTCTGTTCGCGCTTCGGTGTAACTACCAACGGGAATGGGTGCATAACCCGGGCCGAAAGACACTTCGCCCAGCCGCCATCCGGATTTCATCCGCACGACCGCCCAGAAGCGTTGCAGCGCCACCCAATGCAGACCGATCAAGCCATGGCCGTTGTCGGCATCCACTGTCGGATCACCGACTCCCGTGGGACGCGGCGCCAGGCCGAACAGCGCACTGCCAAATATGACATCCCAGATCGACAGCACCTGTCCGTAATTGCAATTGTGCAAACCCGGCTGCTGCGCGTCGGCGCGCATGTGGTGCAAGCGGTGGAACCTGGGATCGACGAACAACTTCTCGAATACAGGCCCGAATCCGAGACGCGTATTGGTGTGCGACAAATTCTGACCAAGTTCGCCGAACAGCATCAACCATGCGAACTGGTCCGGAGCAACGCCCATTGCCAAGCCAACCACCGACAAGACCATCGATTGCAGGAATCCGTCCACCAGCGTGCCACGATCGTTCGTCCAGCAGCTCATCTGCCGCTGGCTGTGATGCATGCTGTGCAATGCCCACCACCAGGGCAACGCATGCTGCAGCCGATGCATCCAGAAATAGACGAAGTCGTAAACAAGGTAATACATCGCGAACAACACGACCGGGTGCCCGTTCAGTGCGGGCACCCATGCAGTCACACCGAAAGTGGCAGGGCCGGATGTCGTACTGCCGCCGGCGACCAGCGTGCTGAGCGGGCTGAGCACGAGGAACGTGAACAGTGGAAAGATGCCGAGCAGCATCCAAAGTGTGTAGTTCCGATCAACACGCGTTAGACGTCGATCCGTCCAGTGCTCGGCGGGCATCCAGGTTTCGAGCGGATGGAACAAGAAGCCGATGATGCCAACCTGCAACGCGGCCACCAGCAAAGCTCCGCTAATTTCGCGCGGGTCGCCTGACAACCCATCCAGATGCAGCAGCTTCAGGAACGGCAGCACGAAGGAGTCGCTGAGCCAGGTAACCGAGCTGGTCCACGGATCGATCATAGAAGTGGCCGAACTCATCTGTTCTTGTTCAGGCCAGCATAAGACCTGAAGGCTTGCATGGGCTGAACTGGTCGATTCTCAGCCCGGGATGCCCACCCACGGTGTCGAGCACGAGCTGGATCACTTACAGCGTGCTGGCGATACATAGCGTTCGGAATGAACTGCTTTTCGCGCGGGGGGCGTTGCAAGGGGTTTCTTGGGCGTTTCCCAGGCTTGCTTTCTGCAGTCTACGGAACCACTTTCCATGCCAGATCCGTAACACCAGAAACCGCTTGCAATGCGCCCGAGCTGGCGGATTTCCAGATCACGTTCATGCCGGTGGACTGATTGCGCCAGAAAATATCGGCGACACGGTCGCCATCGTAATCGCCGACGCCGGCAACGACCCAGGCCTGATCCGACACCTGCGCCACTGCCTGCTGGGAGTTCGAGAGCCCGGAACGCCAGATGACGTTCTGACCGGTGCTGAGGTTGCGCCAGAGCACGTCGGCATTGCCATCGCCATTGAAGTCCGCAACCGCCACGACGTGCCAAGCCAGGTTGGTGACACTGGTCACCGCCTGCGAAGTGCTCGCGTTGGCACCATTCCAGAAAACGTCAGCACCCGTGCGGCCGTTGCGCCACAGGATGTCGGCACGACCGTCATGGTTGAAATCACCAGTGCCTACGATGTGCCAATCGAGGTTGGCTACAGTGGCAACCAACTGAAGTGTATTTGCGTTGCCGCTTTTCCAGATCGTATTCACGCCAGTGGTGGCATTACGCCAGAGCATATCGGCGTGGCCATCGCCATCGAAATCGCCAACGGCCGCCACCTGCCAAGCTTGGTTGGTCACCGGTGTGAGAGTCTGCCAGGTGGTGCTATTGGCCGACTTCCAGATCACATTTTGGCCGGTGCCCATGTGTCTCCAGAGGATGTCATCCTCACCATCGGCGTTGAAGTCGCCGATTCCAACGACCTTCCATTTGGCGTCCGTGATCGCTTGTGCGACCTGATATGTCGACGCATTCCCCGAACGCCAGATCACGTTGCGTCCGTCGACGTAATGGCGCCAAAGAATGTCGAACCGGCCATCGCCGTCGAAGTCGCCGTCGGCGCGCAGCGTGTCCACGACGGCAGGATTGATCGGTGCCGCAGGCTTCCAGCCGCGCTGGATGACTTCGAAATCGCTGGCTGAGAGTGTCGCGAATGCGGGGTTGAGCACGCCATTGTTCCAGCGAATGTCGAAAGTGCCGGAGATGTACATGTCCGAGCCGTTGTCGGCCACGATCAACCCGTACTTCTGCATGGCCCGGAAGATTTTTCGTGCAACTGGATCGTTGGTGCGCAGCGCGGGGTCGACGCCATTCACGCTGGTTTTCAGGCGCAGCCGCGCACCCATGGGCAGTGCGCCGGCGGTCGTGCCGGCTGCATGTGATGCCGGGAAAACATATCCGTTGCTGGCACGCAGAGTGACGCGAAAGGCGTGACCGATGTCGGCGATCGCAGGATTTGCCGCGTCGTCATAGCGCACCAGTCCAGGGAAGATGGCCAGGCCCGCGGCATCGGCCGAGGTCCACGTATCGGGACGCCGATCGTTGCGGCTCATGTCAAAAAATGCGCCCGAGCCTGCATGCCACTGTGCCTGCGTCGGGTCGTAGTAGACGTTGTACAACTCATACAGCTGCCTGCGAGTGCAGTCGATGACCAGCAAGTGGCGATCGGATTGATTGCGTTGGTCGATGTCGCCGGGTGCGCCGCCTTCGATCCAGTGGGGTTGGGTGATGGCTTGTCCCGGGATCGGATAAAACGGCACGCTCTGCCCAGTCGTATGGTCGACACCGTCGCTTTCATCGGCATAGTCGAAGGTGACCGCCTGTTTGGTTTGGGCGCCGCCCACGACGGCATAGGGGTACCCATAGACCGGCACGCTTCCTGGCGACTCTTCACCACCGAAATCAGGGTGCAAGCGTCTCGTCCCGCCGTTGTTGATGAAGGCGATGAAACCCGCAGACGCCGGGTCGAGAGGTGCTGAACGCACATCGGCATTCCACCAGTTGTCGGCTGGAAACACCGGCAGCGGTGCAGGCGGCGATGCACCCTGCATCGGAACCGAAGACGGACATTGCTGCGCCCCCACGGGCACGGGCAGCACACTCAAAGTGGCGGCCAAAAACAGGCTCGCGAAGAACGAGCGCACGACGGATAAGCACATGAGCCTGTCCGGAAGCAGGGATTGCCGATGCTGGCCCACGTTGGGCAGGGCGTCAAACGACGTACGTCCCAAAACGAACTCAGGTTGGCGTCAGAACTTGCTGCCTACCGGCAGATAACGCCATTCGCCCACCGGTAACTTGCTCAGCGAGATCTTTCCGATCCGGATGCGCCTGGTGGCGACGACATTCAGTCCAACCGCTGCGCACATGTGTCGCAGCTGGCCTGGTTGCACGTCCTTGATTGCGAATCGCAGGCGGATTTCGTTCTGCCAACTGACTTTGCACGGTGGCAGCATCCGGCCCTGGTAGCGCAGGCCATGGGCGAGACGCGTCATGCCATACGGTGCCAGTTCGCCTGACACTTCGACCACGAACTCCTGTTCGATGGCGGGGTAATCCTCGGTCAACCGCCGCCAGATACGGCCATCCTGCGACAGCACGACCAGTCCGCTGGCGTCGTCGTCCAGCGGCATCAGTGGCGTCAATCGCTGGAAATGACGATCCAGCATGCGCATGCCCGTTGCATGGTCATCTTCGGCACGCGTGGTCGGAGTCGCCAGTGTTGGCACGGCAGCCATGCCTACGCCGGTAGGTTTGTGCAGCAGGATGGTGGCCGGTTCGATCGCTTCGAGCTTGGCGTTGCTATCGATTTCCACCTGCTCGGTCGTGACCATCGTTTGCGATTGGTCGACGATCAAGCCATCGACAGAGACCCATCCACCTTCGACATACTGCTGTGCTTCTGCGCGCGAGCAACTCATCAGTTCGGCAACGCGCCTGTCCAGGCGGAGAGGTTGAGACATCAGTGTTTCCATGCGGGTTAGCCATTGTAAAAGCATTTTTCGATGCTGTCCGGAGGGCTGATATCCTCCGCCGGCGACCACGACGCAAGGCGTCTGCCAGTGACAATCCCATTACCGACTCCAGAATCCTTATCCGACAGCGAACGCATCATTCGTGCGAAGGCGTTCGCTGACGAGCTGGGCCGCCGGCGAACCGTGCGCGAGTACGCATCGACGCCAGTCGCGCGCGAAGTGATCGAGCATTGCCTGCGTGCGGCTGGAAGTGCGCCCAGTGGTGCGAACCAGCAACCCTGGCGTTTCGTGGCGGTATCGGACCCTGCGACCAAACACCGCATTCGCGAAGCCGCAGAGGCCGAGGAGCGGGAGTTCTATTCCCATCGTGCGACAGCCGAATGGCTCCAGGCACTTGCCGTGTTGGGGACGGACGCCGACAAGCCATTCCTGGATACTGCCCCTTGGTTGATCGCCGTGTTCTATGAACGCTTCGGGCTGGATGCCGACGGGCAGAAACACAAGCGTTACTACCCACAGGAGTCGGTGGGTATTGCGATCGGATTACTGATCGCCGCGCTGCATCGCGCCGGATTGTCGACGTTGACGCATACCCCCAGCCCAATGGGATTCCTCAATGAGTTGCTGGGGCGTCCCCGCAACGAGATGCCTTACCTGCTGGTCGTGGCGGGACACCCGGCGGAAAACTGCCGCGTGCCCGATATCCAGCGTTTCCCGCTCGACGCGTATGCGAGCTTTATCTGCGGCGATGAACCTTTGCAGGAACGCTGATCTGGCCGAAGACAACTGAACAGATCGCTGGCTGATGAATGGCCTGGCGGACAGCATGGCCCATAATGTCCGGCTTACTTCGCGATCAGTCATTCCCAACCAATGAAAATCCCCAAGGGCCTGCAGCCATTGATCGACGATGGCGTGATCGATGAGGTCCTGCGACCGCTCAAGAGCGGCAAGGAAGCATCGGTCTATGTCGTGCGCTCTGGCGACGAGGTGCTGTGCGCCAAGGTCTACAAGGACATGGCGCAACGCAGCTTCCAGGCGCGAACGCAATACCAGGAAGGCCGCAAGGTGCGCGGCAGCCGCCAGGCACGCGCGATCGGCAAGGCCAGCAAGTTTGGTCGTCGCGAACAGGAAACCGCGTGGAAGAGCACCGAAGTCGATGCGCTGTACCAGCTCTCAGACGCCGGTGTTCGCGTGCCGCGTCCGCAAGGCTATTTCCACGGCGTGTTGTTGATGGAGCTGGTGACCGATGCGGACGGCCATAGTGCCCCACGACTTGGCGAAGTTGAACTGACTCCGGAGCAGGCACGCGAGTTCCATATCGAACTCGTCCGTGCTGTCGTGCAGATGCTGTGCCTGGGGCTGATCCACGGGGATCTTTCCGAGTACAACGTGCTGGTTTCGCCCGAGGGCCCGGTGATCATCGACTTGCCACAGGTCGTCAGTGCCTCGGGAAACAATGCGGCGCGCACCATGTTGCTGCGCGACGTGCACAACCTGCGTGACAGTCTCGGGCGGTTCGCGCCGGAACTTCTGGTCACGTATTTCGGCGAGGAAATGTGGGCGCTGTACGAGAAAGGCGAGTTGAAGGCGGATACACCGCTGACCGGTAAATTCGTATTCGACCGACACACGCCCGATGTCCGCGCCGTGCAATTGTCAATCGAAGACGCCCGCCAGGAAGCGATGATTCGCCAGCAGGGGCGGGAGGAAGCGGCCGAGGTGGATTGAGAGTCACACCTACGCCGTCGTGGATGATAGGTGAGTTTCACATTCGTCGGTAAGCTGTCCACATGGCGCGCCGAAACATGACGGATGACCCCGACAACCGCGCCTTCGGCAATCGAGGCCCATCGCGAGGACGCAGTTATCTATATGTGTTGCCATGTGCATACGAAGACCTCCTCAAGCTCGGCTTCTCACGCGAACCGCTGGATCGCATGCAAACGCTGCATCCGCGCTGGTTCGAGTTCTTCGATCTGGACCGCGCTTTCCTCATAGAAACAGAAACCGTGCGTGACGCGCGGAATCTCGAGACGGGACTGGCGGGCGTGATCAAATCGCACAATGCACCTGCGCCGCTGGTCATCCGCAAACAGTCGGCCGGGCACACCGAGTGGTATCGCGGCGCATATGCAGTGCTTGAGCAGGCAACGCAGGCCCTGGAAGCCGGCGGCTACATCGCGCATCGCCCAGTGCGCGCGTGGATCAGCCAGCTGTTGCGAAGTCGCAGCGACACATTGTTTTCATGGTCGTCGGCGATGTTGTCGCCAGACGAGCTGGAAACTCCAAATGCGGGATTCGACGGTCGTCCTACTCTTGCGCAGCGCACGGTACGTAATGCGCTTGACGCTTACATCGCGCTCGATATCGACCTGGAACCGATGCTGCCGCCGAAGGTGCTGGATTGGTATTCTGGGTATGAGTACTGACGACGGAAACCATTGTGGAAGCCTTCGACACATCGCGTCTGCGCCTGCGCCAAATCAGCCACGCTGATGAGGCGCTGTACTGTCATTTGTACAGCGATGACGCGTTGATGCAGCACATTGCCACGCCACTGTCCGTCGAAGCAGCGCAACGCAGTTTCGCCAACGCCTGCGCGCAGCAGTCGCAGGACAGGCAGCGCTGGATCATCCAGGAAAGAAACAGCGGTCAGGACATCGGACTGGTGGCGTTGTTCGCGACGGATGACCTCGCCGAGATCGGCGTGATGCTGATCGCCGGCGCGCACGGTCGCGGGCTGGCCAGCGAAGCGATGGCAGTAATCGTGGATCGCGCGTTCGCACAAGGCTCGATCCGCTTGCTGTGGATCCGGCAGCAGGTCAGCAACGTGCCGGTGGTGGGGATGATGCAGCGGTTGGGATTTGGGCGCCTGCCGACGAGCGACCCTGATGCAACCGAAGTGCGTTGGGATTTGAGCCGCAAGCGCTGGCTCGAACGGCAAGCGACCATGCCTTCAAATCAGCGGAGATGCGAATGACGCAAATAGGCAGCCTGTCGTGCGTGGGATTGGGAATGATGCTCGGCGCGCACCTCGCCCCGCGCTCGCGTAGCTATATCGAGCAGGCCGACGTGGTGTTCGCGCTGGTGTCCGATCCACTGGTGGAGCTGTGGGTGCAGGAAATGCGCCCTGATGCCCGCAGCCTCCAGCCGTATTACCGGGAGGGGAAGGTCCGCCTGGACAGTTACCGCGAAATGGTCGAGGCGATGCTGGTCGAAGTGCGCGCAGGCCGTAGGGTCTGCGGCGTGTTCTATGGCCACCCGGGCGTGTTCGCGTTGGTGCCACACAAGGCGATCGCCGGCGCGCGGGCTGAGGGCTTCGAGGCCCACATGGAGCCCGGTATCTCGGCCGAGGATTGCCTGTATGCCGACCTCGGCATTGATCCCGGAAGCTATGGCTGCGCCCACTTCGAGGCCAGCCAATTCATGTGCTACGAGCGTCGGATCGATCCTACCGCATACCTGATCCTGTGGCAGGTGGGCATGGCCGGTGATCGGTCACTGGCCCGGTTCGCGACCGGGGCGGCATATCGACAACTGCTGGTGGACGTGCTGGCCCAGGATTACCCAATGAGCCATCCCGTGATCGCCTACGAAGCTGCTACGCTCCCGATCACGGCTCCGCGTATGGATGAGATGCCTTTGTCGGCGTTGGTCGACGCTGATTTGCGCCTGCAGACGACGCTGGTGATTTCGCCGGATCGTCCGATGCAGCGCAATCAGGCAATGCTCGCGCGTCTGGCAGCGCTGGACGCCGGATGAAAGGAATGCTGCAGGGCTGGTTTTCTGTCAAAACCAATGTTTTAACCGCAAGGGGGAAGTCATGCTCAACACGATCCGTTTCCTTGAATCCATCGGTGCGAATGTAATGTCGCCTGCTGAATATGCGGCGTCCATCACGGCGCTGGATGTCGCTCAATCTGAAAAAGTGGCGTTGCTGCAACGCGACCACGTTGCGCTGAACGCTCTGCTTGAAGGTCGGCAAACGATGTTTTTTTCGGTGATGGCACCCGAAGAAGCACCGTTCCGGGAAGACCCGCCAGCCGAAGATGAGCCGGTTGGTATTCCACCCGACACCGAAATTCCCGACTGACATACAGCGGGGCTCATATGACCGCACGCGATTTGGCGGTAATAGTGATACTGGCGCTGGCGCTCATCATCGGGCCGCCAGCGTCGGCGGCTGGGCAGAGTTCCATTGGGACGCTGCTGGCCCAAGCCGATATCGCCCGAAGCACCGATCCCGTGCGATTCCGGCAGGATTTGCGCCAACTCAATGCCGGCATGGCGCAGGCTACGCTTCTGCAGCAGCAACAGATTGCCTACCTCAACGCCTACGCCCAGATATACGCCAGCCATTTCGATCAAGGTATTAGCCAGGCCAAGCAACTGATCGCGGCTACGGCCGATCTCAACCTGAAATTTCGCGCCGGTGCCTTGATTGTCAATGCCTATGCGTTGAATGGCCAATTCAACGAGGGACTCCACCAGCTGGAGCAGACGCTGTCCCTCATTGGTCGCGTCGATGATCCGGAATTGCGCCAGCACGGATTGGTTAGTGGTGCGATGCTGTATAGCCAGATCGGCCAGTTCCAGCTCGCGCGCCATTACGCCGAGGCGATTATGGCCAAGCCTGCCTCGGCTCACTTTCTGTGCGGGGCATCGTATGTCGAGTTCGATGCTTTGCTGCACGAGCATGCATTGCCAAGTGATGATGGTTCGCTTGTGCAAGCTATCGACGAATGCATTGCAAATCGCGAAATACTCAATGCCAACCTGATGCGCGTCACGCTTGCCCGCAAGTGGATGGGCCTGGGGCAACGCGATCATGCAATCTCATTCTTGAGGGATCACCTGGAGGAGGTCCAAGCGACGCACTATCCACGCCTGATCGCTGAGGTCCACTCGTTGCTTGGTGAATTGCTCTATGCCAGGGGCGACATGGAAGGCGCGCAAGCCGAAGCAAGCCTTGCAGTCGCGCAGGGCGCCGGCATCCTCAACGCTCCGCCGCTCGTTGCCGCGTATCAGACGCTGTACCAGATTGCGGAAAGCCAGCATGACCTTGCGGGCGCACTGGCTTACTACAAGCAGTATTCGGAAGCCGATAGGGGCTACCTCAACGAGGTCAAGACGCGCGAGATGGCGTACCAGATCGTTCGCAATGAGAACCAGCAAAAAAACCAGCAGATTGAATTGTTGAATCGTGAAAACAGCTTGCTCCAACTTCAGCAACAAGTAGACCGGACCTCTGCGCAGAATTCCCGCCTGATGATGCTGCTCGCAACCATTCTGGCACTCGTCATCGGCCTCTGGGCGTACAAAACCCGACGCCTGTCAGCATCACTGCGACTGATGGCAGAAACCGATGCATTGACCGAAGTGTGCAATCGCCATCACTTCACGCGGCAGGCCGAGTTGTGCCTTGCCTCGTGCGGTGCCGCCGGCGAGCAGGCGGCGTTGATCATGATTGACCTGGATCATTTCAAGACGATCAACGACAGTTTCGGTCACGTCACTGGTGACTGGGTCCTCAAGGCCGTGGCAAATACCTGCAATGGACTCTGCCGGAAGATGGACAAGCTGGGTCGCTTGGGAGGCGAGGAGTTCGCGATCCTGATCCACGGATCAGACCTGAGATCGGCGACGCGGATTGCCGAGGATTGCCGGGTGAGACTGTCGCAGATCGATGCGCGCCCGAGTGGGTACAGCTTTCCAATCACCGCAAGTTTCGGCGTGAGCTCGACCGCAATGTCGGGATACGACCTGGACAGGCTGTTGTCCCATGCCGACCAGATGCTGTATCGCGCCAAGCGTGAAGGTCGTAACCGGGTGCGTGCCTATGTGCCTGATTCGCCGATGGAAATGAACGAGCCCAAGGCGCGTGATGACTCATCGGCAATGCCGGAAAATCCAATATTCAAATCTGCCGACGCCTTCAACGGCTGACATCCGTATTGCTCATCCAGCCAGTTCGATCTGCGCATACAACGCGGCATGATCGGACAAATGGGACCACGGGCGCATGGACAGCACATCGACATTGCGCGCCGTCGCATTGCGCAGGTAAATGCGGTCCAGCGGCAACAGCGGAAGTCTCGCTGGAAACGTCCTCGCAAGCCTGCCGGTGGCATCCTCGAAGACCTCGCGTAATCCAGTGTTGCGCAATGCTGCGTGGCCATGCTTTCGCCAGTCGTTGAAATCCCCGGCGACGATCAGCGGCGCATCGTCCGGGATATCGGACTCGATGAAGCGACACAACCGAGCGATCTGGTGTAGTCGATGCGACTCCAGCAGCCCCAGGTGGACATTGATCACGTGGAGATGACGGCGTTGCGGTAAGCGCAATACGGCATGCAGCAGGCCACGCGGCTCATGCGATCCAATCGAAACATCGTGATTGTGGGATTCGGTGAATCTGAACTTCGACAACAACGCGTTGCCTTGATTCCCATCGGCGAATACCGCATTGCAACCGTAGGCGCTATGCGGCCATCGCGTCCCCGCAAGGTATTCATTATGCGTGATGTGCGGTGATCCTGGATGTCGCTGGGCATGCAGGACATGTTCACCGAGGACTTCCTGGACACACACGATGTCGGCATCAACGGCATGGATCGCGTCGCGCAACGCCGGCAGCACGTAGCGACGCCGGGTCACGTCGAGCCCCGCGTTTGCGTTGACGCTCAGGATCCTGATCGATGTCACACCAACCCTCCACTGCGATTTTCACCAAGTATCTGCGGCCAATGCAAAGTTCCATGTGAGTGATGTCCTGCCAGCGTAATATTGGCCAATGTCGAAATTACTGCTCAACCTGCGCATGGTGCTGGAAGACGAAGCCGATGACGTGCGCGCGATGCTTGAATCGCATGACATCGAGTTCTACGAAACCCAGCCTAGCCGCTGGGGCATTTCACATGGCGGCATCTGGGTCACCCGCGATGAGGACATCGTGCGGGCGAAGGGGCTGATGTCGGACTACCAGTCGCAACGCGGAAAACGGGCTCGGGAGGAGCGTGCGGCGGCGTTGCGTGATGGTACGGCCGAGACATTTGCCTCGACCTTGCGCCGCGATCCGGTTCGGGTCGGGCTGTCGGTGCTGGCGATCCTTGCGCTGCTCGGGTTGGTCGCGCTGGTGCCCTTGCTGCTGATGCGCCACTAACGATTGGTGGCCGCAGATCCGGCCAAATGTCGTTGCCGAATGTGCGGTTGCCGCTATTCAGCTGGCCGCCCGCCTGGGAATCCCCGTGCGGACCACTCAGGAGCACGATGATGAACGCTTTCAAAGTCTGGGGTGCGGTAGCGCTGTTGGCGATCGCGGGGCTGGCTGGTGCGCAGGAACGGCGTTACACCGAAGGGTCGGTAGTGGCGGTGACATCGGTGAAGGTGATGGACGGCCAGTTCGAGAATTACATGAGATTCCTGGACGGGACCTACAAGGCCACGATGGAAGCATCGAAGAAGGCCGGCGTGATCCTCGACTACTCGGTGTTCAATGCCTCACCGCGAAAGCCCGAAGACGCCGACCTTTATCTGGTGGTGACGTATCCGAACATGGCGATGTTGGATGGCCTCGATG
>JBBQTR010000051.1:0-12453 GCA_038213095.1 Lysobacterales bacterium
CGCCCGGCGTAGTGTCTTCGCACCGCAACCTGCGCCTCCAGTCGACTCCTCTCTCGGGTATCGCGGATTACGGTTAATCGGGCACTTTTTTGGCCCAGGCGCGGTCAAGCCGTTCCTGGGCCTTTTGTTGCAGCGTCCGTAGCGTTCGCCGTATGCCAGAATTCACGATGCCGCGTCGCATTCACAGGCGTGCCTTTGCAGGTCAACAGGCCGCACACAAACAGGATTTTTCCGATGCGCATTCTGGTCATTGAAGACAACAGCGATATCGCCGCCAATCTGGGCGACTACCTTGAGGACCGCGGGCATACCGTGGACTTCGCCGCCGATGGCGTCACTGGTTTGCACCTGGCCGTCGTCCATGAATTCGATGCGGTCGTGCTTGACCTGAGCCTACCGGGCATGGACGGCCTGGAAGTCTGCCGCAAGCTGCGCAACGATGCGCGCAAGCAGACTCCGGTGCTGATGCTGACGGCGCGCGACACGCTGGACAACAAACTCGCAGGCTTTGAGTCTGGCGCCGATGATTACCTGATCAAACCATTCGCCCTGCAGGAAGTCGAAGTGCGGCTGAACGCATTGGCGCGTCGAGGGCGCGGCGTGCAGACAAGGGTGCTGGATGTCGGCGACCTGGAATACAACCTGGACACGCTTGAAGTCCGTCGCGAAGGCAAGTTGCTGCAGCTCAATCCGACGGGTTTGAAGATCCTGCAATCGCTGATGGAATCCTCGCCGGCAGTGGTCACGCGGCAGGAGCTGGAAACCCGCGTGTGGGGCGAGGAACTGCCCGATTCGGATTCGCTGCGCGTACATATCCATGGATTGCGCGCGGTGATCGACAAACCCTTCCCAACGCCGATGATCCAGACCCGCCACGGCATCGGTTACCGGATCGCCGTGCCCGATGCCGTCACCTGACAGCGCACTGCCTGCGCGCAAGACGCGCTACCGGCGGCGGCTGCGCAGTCGCATCATCCTGTCATTCCTGCTGCTGGGATTCGGGCTGACGCTGTTGCTCGCGTTCGCCACCAACTACGCACGCAACCGCGTGGAAAACCAGTTGGTCGAAGACGTGATGAACAAGAATATCGATGCTTATGCGCGCCGGTATTTCAGTGATCCTGGCATGAGTCCGGATGTGCCCGTGCAGCAGATGCGCGGCAGGGTGGTGAAGCCTTCGAGCTTCGACACTTTGCGCGCTGAACAGCCGGAGTGGTACGCGCTGCCCGATGGCATCCACGGCGTCAGCGGCAGGAATCCGGACGGCAGCCCGTTCTCCTACAAGCTCGCGGTACGCAAGACCCCGGAAGCGTGGTTTTTCCTCGCTTACGACATGACTCAATCCAAGCGTGGCGAGCGGCAGTTCAATATCGCGCTGGTGGGCGTGGTCGCGGTGTTTACCGTGTTGTCGCTGCTGGTTGGCTGGTGGGCCGCATCACGCGTGATGAGCCCCGTCTCGGAACTGGCGCAACGCCTGCGCAGCTCCGGGCGCAGCGCACAACCCGAAGCACTCGCGATGCATTTCGCCGACGACGAGGTCGGCCAGCTGGCCAGTGCGCTGGACGACTACGCCGCGCGGTTGACCGAAGTCGTGCAGCGCGATCGTGAGTTCAACGCCGATGTCAGCCACGAGTTGCGCACGCCGCTGGCAGTCATCAAGGGCGCGGTCGAGTTGCTTCTGTCACGCCCGGATATCGATGCCAAGACCCGCGCGCGCCTGCAGCGCGTGGAGCGCGCCGAGCAGCAGTGCACGGACCTGATCAGCGCGTTGCTGCTGTTGTCGCGCAATGAGCGCGGTCGTGGCGCTGCCGATGTCGCGCGCATTGCCGAGCAACTGCTCGACGTGCATCGTGCGCAATTGGCGGGCAAGCCGTTGGAGCTGCGTTTGGAAGGCGCGCGCGGGTTGATCGTGGATGCGCCGGAAGCCGCGGTTGCCGTTGCCTTGGGCAACCTGATCGGCAACGCGGTGAAATACACGCTGCATGGCGAGGTTGTCGTGCGCTTGCTGCCCGACGCCGTGCAGGTGATCGACTCTGGACCAGGCTTGACACCGGAAGATGCGGCGCGACTGTTCGAGCGCGGCTATCGCGGCACGCACGCCGAGCATTCGCAAGGCGGTGGTATCGGCCTGTCGATCGTCAGACGTCTTTGCGCGTTGTACGACTGGAGCGTGCGGGTGGTGCCGGGAACGGAACGCGGCGTCGTGGCGACGTTGTTTTTCAGCGAAAATACAGGAATGTAAGGTGGGCCGGGCTGCTTAACGATGCACGAAAACACAGGTGGGCCGAAGCCCACCCCGCGTCACACCCGCTCCAGCCACCCGTATTTGTCTGGCGTTGTGCCGTTGAACAAGCCGAAGAACAACTCCTGCATCCGTCGGGTCACCGGCCCGGGTTTGCCATCTCCGACCTGACGGCCGTCGACCGAGCGGATCGGCGTGATTTCGGCGGCAGTGCCGCACATGAAGAGCTCATCGCACAGGTACAGGTATTCACGCGGCAGGTCGCGTTCGACCACGGACATGCCGCGATCGCGCGCCAGCGTCATCAGGGTGTTGCGCGTGATGCCGTTGAGCAGGGCCGCGCTGATCGGCGTGGTATGCAGCGCGCCTTCAAACACCAGGAACAGGTTTTCTCCAGCGCCCTCACTCAACAAGCCGGTCGACGCCAATGCGATGCCTTCGCCAAATCCCAGCCGGCGTGCTTCACGCGCCACCAGCTGGCCGGACAGGTAATTGCCGCCCGCTTTTGCACCAGCGGGAATGGTGTTGGGTGCGAAACGCTGCCAGCTGGACACGCACGCGTCGATGCCGTCTTCAAGCACCGAATGCCCCAGGTACGCACCCATCTTCCAGGCCGCGACAGCGACATCGACCGGTGTATCCGCCGACAGACCGAAGCCACCAAGTCCGCGGAACGCCACGGGGCGCAGGTATGCCTTGGTCAAGGCATTGGCGTTGAGCACTTCGCGGCATGCCGCGTTGAGGTCATCGACTGTGTAAGGAATCGGCATGTCGTAGATCCGTGCCGATGCGAACAAGCGCCTGGTGTGGTCGCTCAGGCGAAAAATGGCCGTGCCATCCGGACGTCCATCGACGGAAAGATCGTAACTGCGGATTCCCTCGAACACGGACGAGCCGTACTGCAGCGCGTGGGACATCACGTGCGTGGTCCCGTCGGCCCATGGCTTGATGCCGCCGTTGTGCCAGATCCAGTCCGGATACTGCTGGGTCATCGCATCTCTCCTGAAACGAGGCGCTAGTTTAGCGGGCCATCCCAATCCTTGCGCTGATCGCGATGAGGGAAGCAGAGCGCTGTGGCGACGTGTCGACAGCATTCATAGGTTTACCCACCAGCAGCCCAGGTAACTGCGCAAGCCAAACACAGTCTGCGATGGCGTGCTGCCGTTGGCGAGCGTCTGTTCGAGTCGCAACCCCACCGGTACATGCCGCACCGTGGTCTGCGGGTAGTAGTCGCCGTCGGGAGGGACATCGCTGGCCCTATAGATTGGCGTGACGTCCACCAGTGGCCGCTGCACGATCGCCTGCAGGCGATCCATGATCGCGTAGCCCGTCCGGGTCGACATGCCGGCCCAGTCGTATACGCCAGCAAACTGGTTGACGTCGCGACTGTCGACCGCCGCCGTCAATGCGTAGACCAGATCCTGCAGGTTGCGCGAACAAACGTTGCGGTACAGGTGTGTTTCCGCGCTGGCTGCGGCATGTGGAACGCGCTCCACCGCACCAAGGTCCTGACACTGGCGATCAGTGAAAATCGTAGTTCCCTCGGGGCCGGTGCATCGCCGTACCTGTGCCGCGGCCGGCAACGCGATCATCACCAGCAACAGCAACAGGGGGAGGCGCGTGTACGTCATCGGCGCAGCCTAACGTCAGCAGACATTGCGGGGAAGCTGCACCGTTTTCGTGTTCAGCACGCAGACGCCTTCAGCACGCTGCCCTTCACTCAAGATGGCGCAACACGCTTGATACCGGTTTGGAGAGGTTCAACGTGTAGAAGTGCAATCCGGGCGCGCCACCATCGACGAGCCTGCGACACATGTCCGCGACCAGTTCGGCCGCGAAGTTGCGGATGGATTCGGCATCATCGCCGTAGGCCTGCATGCGCTTTGCGATCCAGCGCGGGATTTCCGCGCCGCACGCGTCGGAAAATCGTTTGAGCTGGGAAAAGTTCGAGATTGGCATGATGCCTGGCACGACTGGTACATCCACGCCGAGCTTGCGTACGTCGTCGACAAACCGGAAGTAGGCATCGGCGTTGTAGAAATATTGCGTGATCGCGCCGTCGGCGCCGGCGTCGATTTTCGCCTTGAAATGGCGCATGTCCGCAAGCGCATCGTCCGCTTGCGGGTGGGTTTCGGGATAGCAGCCGACTTCGATGTGGAACCAGTCGCCATGCTCGGCGCGGATGAACGCGATCAGGTCCGACGCGTAGCGCAGATCGCCCATGCGCGCCATGCCCGATGGCAGGTCGCCACGCAATGCGACCAGGCGCCTGCAGCCCAGTGCTCGATACAGCTGCAAGAGTTCGCGGATTTCTTCGCGGCTTCCACCCATGCATGAGACATGCGGGGCCGCCTCGAACCCATGCGCCTGCTTGAGATGGCGCACGGTTTCCGACGTATAGCTCAAGGTCGATCCACCAGCCCCGAACGTGCAGGACACATAGTCAGGCGCCCGCGATTTGAGACGCATCGCGGTTCGATTGAGCTGCTCGCGCTGCTCGTCGGTTTTGGGCGGATAGAACTCGAAGGAGATGGGGATCATGGATATCCGTGCAATCTTCGCGTGGCGTCGATGCTGGTCACTCCAGTGAGAGGCGGGGATCCACGGACGGTTGTCCGCGCATCCCCGTCTTCGCAGAAGTGGCGTGCAGAAAGCGACTCAGTACCGGTAATGCTCCGGCTTGTATGGGCCGTCCTTCGACACACCCAGATAGGCCGCCTGGTCGTCGGTCAACGTCGTCAACTTCACCCCGATCTTCTCTAGGTGCAGGCGAGCGACTTCCTCGTCGAGCTTCTTCGGCAGGATGTAGACCTTGTTCTCGTAGGTGTCCTTGTTGGCCCACAGGTCGATCTGCGCCAACGTCTGGTTGGAGAACGAGTTGGACATCACGAAGCTCGGATGGCCCGTCGCGCAGCCCAGGTTGACCAGACGGCCTTCGGCCAGCAGGAAAATCGCATTGCCATTGGCGAATGTGTATTTGTCGACCTGCGGCTTGATGTTGAGCCGCGTGACATCCGGCATTGCGTTCAACGCATCGACCTGAATTTCGTTGTCGAAGTGGCCGATGTTGCAGACGATCGCCTGGTCTTTCATGTGGCTCAGGTGCTCGACCGTCAGCACGTCCTTGTTGCCGGTGGTGGTGACATAGATGTCGCCGCGACCAAGCGTGCTTTCGACCGTGTTGACCTCAAAGCCTTCCATCGATGCCTGCAATGCGTTGATGGGATCGATCTCGGTGACCACCACGCGGGAACCGTAGGCGCGAAGCGAGTGTGCGCATCCCTTTCCGACGTCGCCATACCCGCATACGACTGCAACCTTGCCTGCGAGCATCACGTCCATTGCGCGCTTCAAGCCGTCGGCCAGTGACTCGCGGCATCCATAAAGATTGTCGAACTTCGATTTCGTCACCGAGTCGTTGACGTTGATCGCGGGAATCAGCAGCTTGCCCTGTTCGGCGATCTGGTAAAGCCGATGCACGCCGGTAGTGGTTTCTTCCGACACGCCCTTCCAGTCCTTGACCACATTGGTCCAGAAGCCGGGACGTTCCTTCGCCACGCGTTTGAGGAGATTCTTGATGACGCCTTCCTCGTGCGAGGCGGCCGCCTCGTCGACCCACTTTGAACCCTGTTCGAGTTCGTAACCCTTGTGGATCAGCAGCGTGACGTCGCCGCCATCGTCGACGACGAGTTGCGGGCCGAGATATTGATTGGAGCCGCCGCCGGGGAACGTCACCGCATCGAGCGTGCAGTCCCAGTACTCCTCCAGCGACTCGCCTTTCCACGCGAACACCGGCGTACCCGTCACGGCGATCGCGGCCGCAGCATGGTCTTGGGTGGAGAAGATGTTGCACGATGCCCAGCGCACGTCGGCGCCGATGTCCTTGAGCGTTTCGATCAGCACCGCGGTCTGGATCGTCATGTGCAGCGACCCGGTGACACGCACTCCCTTGAGGGGTTTGGCGCCGGCATGCTTGCGACGGATCGACATCAGTCCCGGCATCTCGTGCTCGGCGATGTCGATTTCCTTGCGTCCGAAGTCGGCAAGGGTGATGTCGGCGATCTTGTAATCGCCTTCGGTCGAGAAGGTTTTTCGAACTGCATTCATGGCGTTGCTCCGTTCATTGAGTCGGGCCGGCTCGGCATGGACTCGCATTAAACGGGCGCCGTTACATTGAAACCCTGCCGAGCCTGGCCACGCTCTAGGTCGTGGTCGCAGCGCCCCTCGGCAAGGCACATCCATTATATCGCTTTCTCGCGATGAAAGGATGGATATGGAGCAACCTGGCTGTCGAACGCCCTACTCATCGGCAGGGGATACTGGAGCTGTTCAGCGATATAGGCGTTGGTAGACCCTGATCGACCAAAACCTTGCGCCGGTCTGGCTCTTGCCCCACCGGCATGATGAAATGGCAGCCGAAGCGGGGGTACCGGCGCCGACCCCACTAGCGCCGGTTGAGACAGTCCCTTCGAACCTGGTCGTGATCGGCATGCAGTAGTACCTGCCCATGCTGATGCCGGCGTAGGAAGCTTCGCGGTACCGTCCTGCGGTGCGCGCGCCGCCGCTTCGTCCGCTCATACGAGCGCCCTTTCCGGACGAATGCCATGAACGCAGTACCTTCGCAACTCATCCAGGACACCGAGCAGCTTTCCGAGGCCGTGACGCGGCCGATTCCGGGCTCTCGCAAGATCCATGTGCAGGGGTCGCGTGCCGACCTGCGCGTGCCGATGCGCGAAATCGTGCAGACGCAGACACCGACTTTATTCGGTGGTGAAGAGAATCCACCGATCACCGTGTACGACTGCTCGGGCCCGTATTCGGATCCTGACGCGAGCATCGACCTGTCGGCGGGCCTGCAGCCGCTGCGCGCGCAATGGATTACCGAACGCGGTGACAGCGAACCGCTGCCGGCATTGTCGTCGGCCTTTGGTCGTGGGCGCGAAACCGATGCGCGCCTGGATGCCGTGCGCTTCGGCCACAGGCCGCTGCCGCGCCGCGCCGTCGCCGGCGCCAATGTTTCGCAGATGCATTACGCACGGCGCGGGATCGTGACACCCGAGATGGAATTCGTCGCCATCCGGGAAAACCAGCGCATCGATGCGATCCGTGATGCCGGCCTGCTGATGCAGCATCGGGGCGAAAGCTTCGGTGCCAATATCCAGCAGTTCATCACGCCGGAATTCGTCCGCGACGAAATCGCGCGCGGCCGCGCGATCCTTCCCAACAATCTCAACCACCCGGAAAGCGAGCCGATGATCATCGGCCGCAACTTCCTCACCAAGATCAACGCCAACATCGGCAACTCCGCGGTGTCGTCGGGGATTGCCGAGGAAGTCGAGAAGCTGGTGTGGGCGATCCGTTGGGGCGCCGACACGGTCATGGACCTATCGACCGGCAAGCACATCCACGAGACGCGCGAATGGATCCTGCGCAATTCACCGGTACCGATCGGCACCGTGCCGATCTACCAGGCGCTGGAAAAGGTCGACGGCCGCGCCGAGGAACTGACGTGGGACATCTTCCGCGACACGCTGATCGAGCAGGCCGAGCAGGGCGTGGACTACTTCACCATCCACGCCGGCGTGCTGCTGCGATACGTTCCGCTGACCGCCAAACGCGTGACCGGCATCGTCTCGCGCGGCGGTTCGATCCTCGCCAAGTGGTGCCTGTCGCATCACAAGGAAAACTTCCTCTACACGCACTTCGAAGACATCTGCGAGATCATGAAGGCCTACGACGTAGCATTCTCACTCGGTGACGGCCTGCGCCCGGGCTGCATCGCCGATGCCAATGATGCCGCGCAGTTTGGCGAACTGGAAACGCAAGTCGAGCTGACGAAAATCGCGTGGAAGCACGACGTGCAGACCATGATCGAAGGCCCCGGCCACGTGCCGATGCAATTGATCAAGGAGAACATGGACAAGCAGCTGGCCGAATGCGGCGAAGCGCCGTTCTACACGCTGGGGCCGTTGACCACCGACATCGCGCCGGGTTACGACCACATCACCAGTGCGATCGGCGCGGCGATGATCGGCTGGTTCGGCACCGCGATGCTGTGCTACGTCACGCCGAAGGAGCACCTCGGACTGCCCAATCGCGAGGACGTGCGCGACGGCATCATGGCGTACAAGATCGCCGCGCATGCGGCTGATCTTGCGAAAGGACACCCCGGCGCACAGGTCCGCGACAACGCGTTGTCGAAGGCGCGCTTCGAGTTCCGCTGGGACGATCAGTTCAACCTGGGGCTCGACCCAGAGAAGGCGAAATCCTTCCACGACGAGACCTTGCCGAAGGATGCGCACAAGCTCGCGCATTTCTGCTCGATGTGCGGCCCGCATTTCTGCTCGATGAAGATCACCCAGGATGTTCGCGACTATGCGGCTAAGCACGGCGTCGGTGAAATCGCGGCGCTGGATGTCGGCATGGCGGAGAAAGCCGCGGAATTCCGCGAAGCCGGTGCACAGGTCTATCGTGTTGAATAGCGGCCCCACATAGCAGGCACGCCTGTCGGAGACAGCCTTGAGATTACAGGTTCCATTCATCCAGCTGCCACTGGTGTTCGACGCGGCCGCGCTCATGCAGGAAGTCGCGGCGATAGGAGAGCCATCATGGCGACCGCATCCGCAGGGTTATCCCGGCAACTCGATGTTGCCGCTGGTAGCGGTGCATGGAGATCCCGGCAATGAGGCGTTCGCTGGCCCCATGTTGCCCACGCCCTATCTGGCGCAATGTCCGTATCTCACGCAGGTTATTGCAAGCCTTGGCGTCGTCATCGGGCGCACGCGTCTGATGCGCCTGTCGGGGCATGCGGAAGTGACGACACATGTCGACCAGGGCTATTACTGGACCGAGCGCATGCGTGTGCACGTTCCCATCGTGACGCACCCGTCCGTTCGTTTCGATTGCGGAGAAGCCTCGACGCACATGGCGGCCGGCGAGTGCTGGATTTTCGATACATGGCGGCCACATCGTGTGATCAACGACGCAGAAGCTTCTCGAATCCATCTGGTAGTGGATACGGTTGGTGGAGATGGCTTCTGGGAATTATTTGCGCGCGGACGATCACATGATGCGCCGAGCGCGTTCTGGCAGGCGCGAAAAGTGTTGGCAGGCGATGAGTCGGCTGCATGTCAATTCGAAGCGATCAACGTCCCAGATGTTATCAGCCCATGGGAACTCAACGCGCATCTCGGGATGTTGTTCTCCGACACCATTCCGCATCCGCAACTGGAAGTGGTGCGGCAGCATGCAGGCCAACTTTCACGGACCTGGCGTTCGTTATGGGCCCGCTTTGGAGACGCACCGGAAGGACGTCATGAATTCCGCACCGCAATGAATCGCTTCGCCGCTGAAGTACGCGAATCGGGCCAATTCCTGGTTTTGCGCAACGATGCCAATTGGTACGACGCCACCATGACCATGCTTGCGAAATTCGCCGTCAATGAGGGATTGTCCACGGCCAACCAAATGGTCAATGCGTTATCGGATCGCGGCTGATTTTCACCAGCGAACGATCAATCCGATCAAAAATGCGGTTTATCCGGCGCAGCGTCATAGCGCATGATCGATTCGACGATGATCCCCTTCGCAACGATCACGTCACCCCAGCCATCCAGCTTCACCCACTTGCCCTTCTCCAGATCCTTGTAGTGCTCGAAGAAGTGGCCGATGCGCTCGAGCCAGTGCTTGCTCACCTTGCCGATGTCGTCGATGTGGCTATAGCCGGCGAATACGGAGTCGATCGGCACGGCCAGGATCTTCTCGTCGGTGCCGGCTTCGTCGCTCATCTTCAGCACGCCAACCGGTCGGCAGCGGATCACCGAACCCGGGATCAGTGGTAGCGGCAGGATCACCAGCACGTCGGCCGGATCACCATCGCCGCACACCGTGTGCGGGATGTAGCCGTAATTGCACGGATAACGCATCGGCGTGGACAGGATGCGGTCGACGAAAATAGCGCCGGACGCCTTGTCGACCTCGTACTTGACAGGTTCGGCGTCCTTCGGGATTTCGATGATGACGTTGATTTCGTCCGGCGGATTGCGGCCGGTGGCGACTAGATCGAGGCCCATTGGGAGGCTCCAGCGTGTGACTGGGGCTGAGGGCCGCAGTCAAAAGGACGGGCATTCTAGCCCAGGACGGCGTCTCCACGCGTGTCAGCGACGATGGCCGTCTTTACCAGCTGGTTGCGTTCATTCAATATCGGCTGACCAACCGGCATTTGCATAGAGGGCGTATTCGTGGGCATCAAGACATCAACAGTCGCAGGGATTGCAGCGGCGGCCGCACTTGCAGTGGGCTTGGTGGCGGGGTTGCTCATAAGCCAGGCGAATCGTCCTCGTGAGTCAGATCCAGCCCTCGCGCAAATACTGTCACGCCTCGACGCGCTGGAGTCGGGAAGCGCCCCATCATCGCGACCCCGGACATTCAGCAATGCTGCCCCCACGGAGTCTGGAATGTCCTCTGCACTGACTGGCTCCGGCACGGCGATGCCGCTGAACAGTAAAGATGCCAAGGCTGCCGAGCTGCAGCGCGTGCGTGCGATGGACGCGCGTTTCTTCAGTGATCCGCGGGATCCAGCGGCGGCCTCGGTCGAAATCCGCATGCTCAAGACCATGACGGACAAGGGTCTCGCGGCCATGGGCACGGTTCCGGAAAATCCCGACGTGCAATGCAGGCGCGATAGCTGCCGGATTACCGCCGGCTTCAGCCACGCCGATGACGCAATGGACTGGGCACTCAACTACGTGACCCTGCTCGGCCACGGCGCGGTCAGCAACGCTCAACCCATCGTGGTGCGCAATGCCGACGGCTCGGCCCAGTTGCGGATGTATGCAACCCGGGGGCCAGGCACTTAGTTTTCTCTATTTTTTGAGTTCACGATGCTAAGGCGTTCATCTGATGAAACGGATTTGCCGCAGCGTCAATCACGGGCGTCATGCCCATCCAGAGGGAGAAGAAGAATGTTCAATCAAAATACACTTGCGGCCGGTGTTGCCGCCCTGGTCTGCGGGCTGGCCTTGAGCCCATCAGCCCATGCCGTTACCCAAAGCCGGACGACCGAACACATCGGTTCGGAGATGTGCAAGCTCAGCATTCCAACGACTGACTCAAAAGTGCGGCCCAAGGCCAGCGGGTTCCGCAATGAAGGGACAACGAATGTTTTCGTCATCTGCACATTCAACGGGCCTCCTGGCAGTGCCGGCTACGCGAATGCGCTGATCTATCCGTATTCCATGGATGGAGCCAATCACCCCGCCGTCACCTGTACGGGTGTGAATTCGCTGGCCGATGGAACCGGAGTTGGCATCCCGGCTCCGCAATTCATTCCCGTGACCCACGACGTCAACAATACCGGCACGTTCGGTGCATTTGGCGTCCAATTTATCTGGAATGCTTCCGACTTTGGTCCCGACCCGACCATTCCTGGCTATCAGGGCGAATTCTCCGTGACCTGCGTCCTTCCGCCCCAGGTCGGAATCAAGCTCGGGTTTGCCAACAGCGTCGAGGATGTCGGCACCTGAGAACATGGTTGCAGGTTGGCCTGAATATGCAAGAAAAGGCAACGGCGGCCTTGGCCGCCGTTGCCTTGATCGCACCAATCAGCTTTACAACAATGGCACCAGCAACAAAGCCACGATGTTGATGATCTTGATCAGCGGATTGATCGCCGGGCCGGCGGTGTCCTTGTACGGATCGCCGACGGTGTCGCCGGTAACCGCGGCTTTGTGCGCCTCCGAACCCTTGCCACCGAAGTTGCCGTCCTCGATGTACTTCTTGGCGTTGTCCCATGCACCGCCGCCGGTGGTCATGGAGATCGCGACGAACAGGCCAGTGACAATCGTGCCGATCAGCACGCCACCCAGCGCCTGCGCGCCTGCCTCGGACGAACCGGACAGCCACTTGAAGCCGAATGCGACCACCACCGGTACCAACACGGGCAGCAGGGAGGGCACGATCATTTCCTTGATCGCCGACTTGGTCAGCATGTCGACGGCCCTGTCGTATTGCGGCTTGCCGGTGCCTTCCATGATGCCGGGAATGTCGCGGAACTGGCGGCGAACTTCCTCCACCACCGCGCCTGCGGCACGACCTACGGCTTCCATCGCCATCGCGCCAAACAGGTACGGGATCAGTCCGCCGATGAGCAGGCCGATGATCACGTAATGGTTGGACAGGTCGAAGGTGGTCACGCTGCCGAAATGCGTTTC
>JBBQTR010000052.1:0-12176 GCA_038213095.1 Lysobacterales bacterium
GGCTTCGGCGTTGTCGTCGGACAGCTCGGCAGTGCCGACCGCGTTTTCGTTCTCGTCGCGACGGCGACGATCGCCACGCTCGGGCTTGTCACCCTTCTCGTCCTTGTTCTTCATGATCAACGACATCTCGGTGTCGGCTTCGTCGCGGCGCATGACCAGGTGGCGCAGGACCGCATCGTTGAAGCGGAATCCTTCGACCAGCTCGTTGAGCACGGCCTGGTCGGCTTCCATGTTGAACAACACATAGTGGGCCTTGACCAGGTTGTTGATCGGATATGCAGTCTGGCGACGACCCCAGTCTTCGAGACGATGGATCTTTCCGCCGCCCGCTTCGATCAAGCCCTTGTAGCGCTCGATCATGGCTGGCACCTGCTCGCTCTGGTCCGGATGGACCAGGAACACGACTTCGTAATGACGCATGATGCGTTTCCTTATGGATGAGGCCCGTAATCCACGGGCCGGACAGCCCCCCGTCAAAGCGGTGGGGCAAGGTTCCGGCGGCTGGGCCGCAGGAAGCCAGAAAGTATAGCGGCTTCAGGGCTTTAGCGGCAAATGAATCGCCTCAAGCCCAACCAGCGATCCGCTGGATTGCTAGCGCCTAAGCCGCCTTCTTCGCCGCAATCCACGCATCGATATGCTTCTCCAGCGCGTCCAGTGGCACTGAGCCGGTCTCCAGCACCGCATCGTCGTACTCGCGCAGGTCGAACTTCGGCCCCAATTCGCGCTTGGCCTTGGCCCGCAACCCGGAAATCTTCATCTGCCCGATCTTGTAGGCCAGCGCTTGCCCAGGGGTGCCAATGTAACGGTCGATCTCGTTGTCGATGTCCTGGTCGGTCTTGGCAGCATTGGCCTTGAAGTAGGCGATCGCCTGCGCGCGACTCCAGCCCATCGAATGCATGCCGGTGTCGACCACCAGCCGCACCGCACGCCACATCTCGTAGGTCAGCTGGCCGAAGTGGTCATAGGGATCGTCGTAGAGACCCATGTCATAACCGAGCTGCTCGGCATACAGGCCCCAACCTTCCCCATAGGCGACGAAGTACGCGGTCTTGCGGAACATCGGCGCATCCGGAAGCTCCAGCGCACGGGCAAACTGGAAGTGATGTCCGGGCACCGCTTCGTGCAGCGTCAACGGCATCATTTCCCACGTTGGCCGCACCTCGGGCTTGTACAGGTTGACGTAGTAATAGCCGGGCCGGCTGCCGTCGCTGGCGCCCTGCTGGTAGTAAGCCGTGGTGGTGTCCGGCGCGATGTTGTCGGGGATCGGGCGCACGCCGTAGGGCTGGCGCGGAATGATCTTGAAGACTTTTACCAGCTCCGGATCGATGCGCTTGGCCAGCGCACGATAGTGCTCAAGCAGCGCGTCGGGTGTTTTCTCGAAAAACCGCGGATCGCTCCGCAGGTAAGTGAAGAACTCGGCCATCGAACCCTTGAAGCCCGTCTGGTCCATGACGGCTTCCATCTCGCCGCGAATGCGGGCGACTTCCTTCAGGCCGATGGCGTGGATCTGCGCGGCAGTCAGGTCGGTGGTCGTGTAGTAGCGCGCGAGGAAGTCGTAATAGGCCTTGCCATTCGGCAGGTCGGCAGCGGCAATCGAGTTGCGGGCCTTTGGCAAGTATTCGTTGTTGAAATATGTAGCGAGCTTGCGATAGGCCGGCACGATCTTGTCTCGAATGATGCGCTGTGCATCGGCTTGCAATGCAGGACGATCCGCGGCCGGTACGCCACCATCGAACTTCAGGAACGGGCGGTAAAATGGACTCTTGGTCGGGTCGTCGACGATCTGCGCCGCGATCTGCGCGGGCACGCGCTGCATCAATACTTTCGGCGGCATGTAGCCGGTCCGGACGCCTTCGCGCATCAAGGCGAGCGACTGCTCGACCAGCGTCGGCACCGAGTCCATCCGCTTGAGCCAGTCCCGATAATCCTTGGTGCTGGCGAACGGCAGGACTTCAGCCAAACCATCGGCAGTCTGCACGCCACCCTGGTGGCCGACAGGCTGGAGGTATTCGTGGAATTTCTGGCGCTCCACACTCCGCAGGAGCTCCCATTCGAACGTGTCGTAGTTGAGCTGGTCGGCTGGTGCCAGTGCCGTGCGATCAATGGCGTGCAACTTGGCCAGCGCGGCGCGATCCTCCGCCTCGCGCTTGGCGATCGCGGCCACGCTGTTGTCGCTCCAGCGATCGTTGAAACGCGGATCGCCGTTGGCGCTGGCGTTCTCGGGCGACTCGACCAGGCCGCGCTCCCATTCGTCGGCAAACAACTGGTTCAAGGCGGAAGCATTCGAAGTGTTGGCAGGCATGGTGGATTGCGCATGCAGCGGTGCGCTGGAGAAGGCTGCGACCACAGCTATGGCAAGCACAAGCAGACGGAACATCGGCGCATCTCCCAGGATGGACGCTGGATTCTAACGCCCCTGTGCGCCCCGATTCCCACCGATGGCGATCAGCTCACGCGCGTCGACGACACAGCGGGCTTTGCCGCCGATGCGGGCGGTTACGGTGAGCATGCCTGGCCAGCGATGTAGCAACGGTCGCAGCACCACCCCGGCGGCGGGCCGCATCGCAAGATGCGACAGCATGGACGCGACTCGTATGCGCGAGGCGAAACCGCGTTGCCAGGCCGATGCATAGGATCGTCCTATCGAGGAGGTGTTCGCCTTGCCTGAAAGCAGTCCTGCCCGGTGTGGGATCAAATGCTCGCATAACAGAAACGCCGACTGGATGGCCATGCTCATCCCTTCACCCAATATCGGATGCGCTTCGCCTGCAGCGTTGCCGATGGCGAAGACATTCCGTGCGGGCGCTGGCGAACGAATGCCAGGACGAATCGGCCCAGCACCGAGCCACGTATCTTCTTCGTGGGCATGACGCAGCGCCTGACGCACACCCAGGCAGGACGCCTGCAGATACGCCTGTACGGCAGTCGCGGCAGTGCCGCCATGTGCGCGTATTGCGTGCAATGTGTCCCGGCGAATGCAGCACGCCAGCGTGAGCATGCCGTCGCCAGTCAATACCATTCCGCCGTAGCCGCCCGGAAACGCGAGCACCGGCAACAGGTCCGCATCGAGTTCGGCGCCAGCAAAGTTGCCCTTGAATGCGAACAGATCCGAACTGCGCGCGGAGACCTGCCGTTTTCCGGAGTGATGGGGATAGGCTTCCCATGATCCATGGGCGTCGATCAGGATGGGGGCGGAAAGCTGGGTGGATTCGCTTGAATGCAAGGCCTGCACTTGGCAGGTATGGCGCATGCCTTCCTGCTCCGTCGCATGCGTGATCTTGCGAACCGTCCACGGCTGCCAGATCTGCACCCCCAATGCCGCGGCGCGCTGCAGCAACAGCGTATCCAGGTGTTCACGGCCCAGCGCGCGCGCCCAGGGATGAGCCGGATCGTCAAAACGCGGCAAGGTGGTGATGAACCTGTCATCCCCTGCGAACAGGGCGACACGGCGAAGCGGAGCGCCCGCAAGACGACCGAAGGGCTCACCAATCCCAAGCGCGTCAAGCAGCGAAAGATTGCTCGCGGAAACGCATTCGCCACAGACCTTTCGGCGCGGGAAGCGGCGTTTCTCGATCAAACCCACCGACCATCCCGCCTGCGCGAGCAGGATGGCGGCACTGGAACCAGCCACGCCCGCGCCGATGATGAGAACGTCGAAATCGCTAGTCACTTTCACGGCGCAGAAAGCCTGCGCGTGACAAACAGGTGGCTGAACAGTCCCACTGCGGATTCGCGTATTTCCCCGCCATCGTCCGGTGCGCAGGACTGCCGCCAGATGGAAGTCAATTCACTCCCGGTGAAGCCCGCATGCACGCTCAGCACTGCGTCGTGGCGGGTGATCGCATTGCAGCCGATCACGCCAAGCAAATGGCTCCCCGCCAGCGCCACGACCGAACGGCGCGGCTCGCAGCACACGAATGCCCGCGTATTCCGTGCAATTCCGCGCAGGAGCTCGCTGAGCAATTCGCCAGCGAAGTGATGCACGAACAGATTCGCGATCACGATGGTATCCGCTGGGACTTGAGCCTTCGCGAGCCAGTCGAAGACGTCGACGGCAAGCACATCCACCTGCCATCCCAGCTTACGAATGGCGTCCAGCGTGTCCGCGCTGACGCAAGGCTGCCTGTCGAGCAGCGTCACATGCATGGCTGGCCAGTACTCGTGGCGATCACGCGCAAGCCGCAGCATCAGCGTGCCGTCGCCGGCACCCAGTTCCACCAGGTATTTCGGTATTTTTTCCTGGACGATAGGGTTCAACGCGCGCAGCAGCGCCGATGCATTGCCCATCAGTCGATTGACGCGTCGAAGATCGTTGCGGGATTTCACTGCATCCGGATGGTCAGCCGGAAGCTCATCGAGCAACTCAGGTTCGACCCGTCGCGGCAGACCCGTGCGTATCCACGACTGCATGGTCATGCGACCTCCAGCAGCGCCCCATGACTGCTGAATCCGGCGCCAAACGCCGCCATCCACCAACGGCCACCGGGTGCCTGATCTTCCAACGCCGCCTGCAGCACGAAGTAAATGAAGGCGCTGCTGAGATTGCCATACTGGCGCAACATCGCCGCGCTGTAACGCAGGTCATCCTTGCCAAGGCCGAGTTTGTCCTGCAATGCCAGCAACACGTCGCGGCCGCCAGCATGCAGGATCCAGACGTCGATATCCGGCACATCAATGCCCGTGCCCGCCAGCACGGTGTCCAACACACGGTCGGCATGTTCGGCCGCCAGCTTTGGCACCGGCCGCGTCAGGACGTTACGCAACAATCCGCCGCGCTGCTCGAAACGCAACGCCTCGCGTTCGGCCGGATTGGTCAGCGATCCCGCTGCCTTCCATTCAACCCGCCGGTGCGACGCCGACGGTTCCGAAGACAACACCGCCGCCCCTGCACCATCGCCGAACAAACATGCACTGATCAGCACGCCAGGGTCATTGTCCAGGTACATCGCCGCGCTGCTGACTTCCACGCAGACCGACAGCACGTGGCGACAGGCACCAGAAGCCAGCAACGCATCAGCCATGCGCCAGTTCGGCAACGCGGCTCCGCACCCTTGGCCGACCAGGTCCAGCGCCTGCACATCGGGCCGCAGGCCGAGGCGTTCAATGACATGGCTGGTCAACCCCGGACATAGATAACCGGTACAGGTGCTGATGATCACGGCATCGATTTGCGTGGCCTCCAGGCCGGCGTCGATCAGCGCGCGCTCTGCCGCCTGCGTGGAAAGCATCGGTGCATTGCGCTCGAAGCGGGCGTGGAGCGTATCCGGATCGATCAGGAAGCAATCGCCCAGCGTGTCCAAAGCAAGATGGCGGGTTTCGATTCCGTTGTCCCGCTGCAGCACCGTCTGGGTGATCGCCCGAGCCCGGCGATCAAGCTTGTCGTACCAGTCCGAGGTCCGGAAGGCTTCCCAGCATTGCGCTTTGGTGTAGACGTTCGATGGAACTGCGGTGCCCAACCCACGTAGAAACATGCTGATCCTTGTGATGGCTGCTGCCAACCTGGCCGCAACCGTGCCCAGTCCTTCGTGACCAGACTGTGCAGGTTTCAGGTGGTTGTTCGTCAGCTACGACTTGGGGAGGCCGTTCGGATTCACCGATCCTGCGTGGTGAAACTTTCGCCACAGCCGCATTCGCCGGCCACATTGGGGTTGCGGAACACGAACTGCTCGCTCAAGCCGCTCCTGAGGAAATCAATCTGCGTGCCATCCACCAGCGACAGGCTGTCTGCATCGACCCGGATATGGACGCCATCCTGTTCGAACACCGTGTCACCATTTCGTTCATCACGCGCCAGATCGACCGTGTAGCCCCAGCCCGAACACCCGGTGCGCTTGACACCGAAACGCAGGCCGATGGCCGCCGGGGTCTCGGCGAGGTAACCACGGACGCGTTCCAGTGCTGCAGGGGCCAGGGTAATCATGGTCTGCAGTATAGCGGCGCCGTTGAAGCCGGTCCGTTAAACTGTGGGCTCATGGGTAGCATCGCTCAGCAGGGATTCAAGAGATGACAACGGTCAGCGTCGAGCACGCGCTCGCGGGCAAGCTGCCGGTCGATGGCGAGGTCACCGTCCGCGGTTGGGTGCGTACCCGCCGCGATTCCAAGGCCGGCCTGTCGTTCGTCAACGTCAGCGACGGTTCCTGCTTCGCGCCGATCCAGGTGGTGGTGCCGGCAACCCTTGCCAATTACGAGTCTGAAGTAAAGCGTCTCAGCGCCGGTTGTGCGGTGATCGCCACCGGCACGCTGACTCCTTCGCAAGGCCAAGGACAGAGTTTCGAAATCCAGGCACAGCACATCGAGGTCGTCGGGTGGGTTGATGATCCGGAAACCTACCCGATCCAGCCTAAGGCGCATTCGCTGGAATTCCTGCGAGAAGTTGCCCACCTGCGGCCGCGCACCAACCTGTTCGGCGCCGTCACCCGCATCCGCAACTGCCTGGCCCAGGCGGTGCATCGCTACTTCCACCACGACGGGTTCTGCTGGATCAGCACGCCGATCATCACCACGTCCGATGCCGAAGGTGCTGGGCAGATGTTCCGCGTCTCCACGCTGGACCTGGCCAACCTGCCACGTGGCAAGGATGGCGGGGTCGATTTCTCAAGGGATTTCTTCGGCAAGGAAACCTTCCTAACCGTGTCCGGCCAGCTCAACGTCGAGGCGTATTGCCTTGCGTTGAGCAAGGTGTACACCTTCGGCCCGACCTTTCGCGCCGAGAACAGCAACACCACGCGGCATTTGGCCGAATTCTGGATGATCGAGCCGGAAGTCGCATTCGCAGACCTCGCGGATAACGCTACGCTGGCGGAAGATTTCCTCAAATACCTGTTCCGCGCGGTGCTGCATGAGCGCGGCGATGATCTTGCCTTCATCGCCGAGCGCGTGCAGAAGGACGCGATCACGCGGCTGGAGGCCTTCGTCAATGCGCCATTCGAACGCATCGACTACACCGATGCGATCACATTGCTGCAGAAGTCGGGACAGAAGTTTGATTTCCCTGTCGAGTGGGGCCTGGATCTTCAGACCGAACACGAGCGCTGGCTGACCGAGCAGCACGTTGGCCGGCCTGTCGTTGTCACCAACTATCCCGAGCACATCAAGGCGTTCTACATGCGCCTGAACGACGACGGCAAAACAGTGGCCGCAATGGATGTGCTGGCGCCGGGCATCGGGGAAATCATCGGCGGCAGCCAGCGCGAGGAGCGGCTGGACGTACTGGACGCACGCATGGCGCAGTTCGGCCTGGATCGCGACCATTACGGCTGGTATCGCGATTTCCGCCGTTACGGGACCGTGCCGCACGCAGGGTTCGGCCTTGGCTTCGAAAGACTCGTCGTCTACGTCTGCGGCTTGTCCAACATTCGTGATGCGCTGCCCTACCCACGCGCACCCGGCCAGGCGGAGTTCTGAATGAGCGCTGATGTCGTCCTGTTTTTTGCACTGCTGTTCGTCGCCATAGCCATCGCCGGGGCCACTGCGTTCGTGATCTTCTGGCCGTTAACGCTGGTGCATATACGTGATCGCCATCCAGCGACCAAGGCGTTGTTGGGCGAGGGTGCATTCCTGAATCCTTCCGCGTTGCGCTGGTTGCTGGCCGGTGGCTATCGCTCGACACCGGATCGCTCGCTGAGCGGACTTGCCACGCCTGCGCGGATTGCGTTGCTGGTCATCCTGTTCGGGCTCACGTCTGCATGCTTGCTGTGGCTGGTGTCATTGGTATTTGCCAAGTGATGGAAACCTCCGATATCGAGCAATGGTGGCTTGCCACGCTGGGCCGAACGATCGTGTGGGCACGGTTGCGCGTGCGGGATGCCGGTACCGCCGAGGTGTTAGACAGCGATGGCAACACGTTGTCTTACGACAGCGAAGACACCGCGCGCGCTGCGTTGATGGATGCCGAATTCGTTTCGTTCCACGGGCTCGATGCCGAGGATGCACTCGAACGCGGTTTCGATCTGGACGAAGTGCAGCCACCGCATGCCGATAGCGACGATGCACTGCGCTCGCGGATGTTCCAGTCGCTCGATAAGCACGCCTGACGGGGAATGTACCTGCCACGCGCCTTCGCCGAGCCTGAACTGAAATCACTGGACGACCTGATCCAACGCGACAACTTCATCACCCTGATGACTATTCGCGATGGTGTACCGACTGTCAGCCATCTGCCAGTGCTCTATCGGCGCGATGGTGACATCGTAGAAATTTGTGGGCATTGGGCGCGACCGAATCCACAAAGCGGCCACGCTGGACGCGCGCTTGCCATCGTGCATGGCCCGCATGCGTATGTGTCGCCGTCGTGGTACCCGGACAAGGATGAAGCCGCACGAGTGCCCACCTGGAATTACGCGATTGCGCATCTGCAAGGTGACTTGACCACGTTCGACGACGAAGCATCTCTGGCTGCAATCGTGGAGGACCTTAGCCGCCAGCATGAATCTCGCCTGGGCAGTAATTGGCGCTACGAGCATGCCCGGGATGACATTCGCAGCCAGCTGAGCGGCATCATCGGCTTCCGCATGGCGGTCGAGCAGGTCACGCTGAAGTTCAAGCTCAGCCAGAACCATCCACTGGCCAACCGGATTGAAGTTTCCGCGCAGCTTGAACGACAGCCACGTGAATCCAGTCGCGACGTTGCACTATTGATGCGCGACCGCATGAGTCCCGACATGATTGGAGATTGAGATGGATCTGAACCTCGCCGGGAAACATGCGCTGGTCTGTGGCGCCTCCGAAGGCATCGGCCGCGCGACGGCGCATGAGCTTGCGCTGCTAGGCGCCGATATCACGCTGCTGGCGCGTCGCCAAGACGTATTGCAGGAAGTGGCCACCGCCCTGCCCCGCCAAGGTGCGCAGCAGCATGGCTGGATCGCCGCCGATGTCGCACAGACCGACGAATTGCGCGCCCGGATCGAAGCGCTCGTTGCTGGCAAAGCGCTGCAAATCGTGGTCAATAACACCGGTGGGCCGCCCGGAGGACCTGCTTATTCGGCGGACATTTCCGGATACCTGGACGCCTTCAAGAAGCATCTCATCGCCAACCAGACGATCGTGCAGGCGGTGCTTCCCGGCATGCGCGCGGCGAACTGGGGCCGCATCGTCAACGTGATCTCCACATCGGTGAAAGAACCCATTGCGGGCCTCGGCGTGTCCAACACCATTCGCGGCGCAGTCGCCAGTTGGGCCAAGACACTGTCGCGCGAACTTGCGCCATTCGGCATCACCGTCAACAACGTACTGCCCGGCTATACCGAGACCGGGCGGATCGCACAGATCGTCAATAATCGGATGAACACGTCCGGACGATCCGAAGAGACCATACTGGACGAGATGCGGAGGAACGTTCCCGCAGGTCGCTTCGCGCAGCCTGCGGAAATTGGCGGCGTGATTGCGTTTCTCTGCTCTCCAGCTGCGGCCTATGTCAATGGCGTGAGTCTGGCGGTCGATGGCGGACGGATGCAGTCGATCTGATCCTGTTCAAAAGCTGACGCTTATTGGCGCACGCGTTAAGCTTCCCTGATGCGTCTTACACACTGGATCAACGGCGAACCGCGCGAAGCAGCCACGGGCCGCTGGCATCAGGTTTTCGACCCTGCATCCGGACAACCGTTTGCCGAAGTAGCCGCTGGCAATGCCCAGGATGTCGAATTGGCGGTGGCGGCAGCACAAGTTGCCTTTCCTGCCTGGTCGGGATTACCTAATTCCGAACGCTCCCGCTGGCTGGAAAAACTCGCAGACGCGCTCGAGGCCCGGCTGGATGATTTCGCCCATGCCGAATCTCGTGATGGTGGCAAACCATTCAAGCTGGCACGCGACATCGAGATCCCGCGCGCCATCAGCAACCTGCGGTTTTTCGCTCATGCCGCGACGCAGTTTTCCAGCGAATCCCATCACGGCCAAGCCGGGCTGAACTACACATTGCGACAGCCGCTTGGCGTGATCGGCACGATTTCGCCTTGGAACCTGCCGCTCTACCTGCTCACCTGGAAAATCGCGCCAGCCTTGGCGGCAGGCAACACCGTTATCGCCAAGCCATCGGAGGTGACGCCGCTGACCGCGACCATGCTGGGTGAACTCGCCGCGCAGATCGGGTTTCCCAAGGGCGTGCTCAACATCGTGCATGGCCTGGGCCCCGACGTTGGCGAAGCACTCGTCACGCATCCCGCAGTTAAGGCCATCTCGTTCACCGGCAGCACCGCGGTGGGCAAACACATTGCAGGTCTTGCAGCCCCGCAGCTGAAAAAAGTGTCGCTGGAACTGGGTGGCAAGAACCCCACGCTGGTGTTTGCCGATAGCGACTGGCGAGAGCAACTAGGCACGATCGTGCGCTCGGCCTTCCAGAACAGTGGACAAATCTGCCTGTGCGGGTCACGCATGCTGGTGGAGCGCAGTATTTATGTGGAATTTCGCGACGCCCTGGTCGAGCATGCCATCGCATTGCGGGTCGGCGACCCCATCGATGGCGACACCGACGTGGGACCACTGGTGTCCCAGGCGCATTTTGACAAGGTGGTCGCCGCGATTGCGCGAGCGCAGGAGGAAGGGGGTCACGTCTGGTGCGGCGGGCAAACGTTGGATCGTCCCGGCTGGTTCGTGACGCCTGCCGTGATCGATGGCCTTGGGCCTGACTGCCTGAGCAATCGCGAGGAAATCTTCGGGCCGGTCGTTACGATTCAGCCGTTCGACACCGATGATGAGGCGCTGGCACTGGCGAATGCCGGCGCGTACGGCCTGGCGGCATCGATCTGGACCATCGACCTCAATCGCGCGCATCGAATCGCCGCGGACATCCACGCCGGCATTGTCTGGGTCAACAGCTGGATGATGCGCGACCTGCGTACGCCATTTGGTGGCATGGGACAATCTGGACTTGGCAGCGAGGGAGGTTTGGAAGCAATGCGCTTTTTCACCACACCAAAGAACATTGGAATCCTGCTTCGATGACAGATTTCGACAACCTCCTGCAAAGCAACCGCGACTGGGCGGAACAGGTGAAACGCGATGATCCTGGTTTCTTCCAGCGCCTGTCGCAGCAACAGGCGCCCAAATACCTTTGGATCGGATGCTCCGATTCCCGGGTGCCGGCCAACCAGATCATGGGCCTGGCCCCGGGAGAAGTGTTTGTCCATCGCAACATCGCCAACGTCATGGTGCACACCGACCTGAACTGCATGTCGGTGATCCAGTTCGCGGTCGATGTGCTGAAGGTCGAGCACATACTCGTCGTAGGTCACTATGGTTGTGGCGGCGTGGATGCCGCACTCCACGGCACGCGGGTGGGTCTCGCCGATAACTGGATCCGTCACGTCGGGGACGTGGCACAGAAACATGCCGCGCTGCTCGAAGCTGCCGACGACGCCGTGCGCGGGGATCGTCTTTGTGAACTCAACGCCATCGAACAGGCCGAAAACGTGTGTCTCACCACCGTCGTTGGCGATGCGTGGGCGCGCGGACAATCGCTATCGGTGCATGGCTGGGTGTACAGCCTGCATGACGGCCGTGTCCGCCAGCTCGGCATGGATGTCGATTCGGCCGAAACGCGCGAACCTGCCTACAGGAACGCCCTTGCGCGGTTGATTCAAGCCCGGGGTGGAGCATGAGTGACGCCATCCATGTCGCTTCCGCACCCAAAGCGGTCGGCACCTACCCGCACGCACGCCGCGTGGGAAACATGTTGTTCCTGTCTGGAATCGGGCCACGCGATCCGCAGACGAATGCAATCCCGGGCAACGAACTGTTCGCAGACGGTCGAGTGCGCCGTTACGACATCGAGGCACAGGTACGGATGGTATTCGCCAACGTGCGATCTGTACTGGTTGCCAGCAACGCACGCTGGGAGGACCTGGTCGACGTCACTGTTTATCTGACCGACATGTTGCGTGATTTTCGCATCTACAACGAAGTTTGGAGTGAGTATTTTCCTGATGCTGGAATGGCGCCATGCCGCACGACTGTCGGCATCACTGCATTGCCGACGCCGATCGCGATCGAATTGAAGTGCATCGCGATGCTCAAGGAGTAGCCATGCTTCCCGCCCCGCTGAACCTGCAAAGATGGATCGACGAGCACCGCCATCTCCTGAAGCCACCGGTCGGCAACAAATGCATTTACGACGGCGACTTCATAGTGATGGTGGTCGGGGGACCGAATGCCCGTACCGACTATCACTGGGATGAAGGTCCGGA
>JBBQTR010000053.1:0-12010 GCA_038213095.1 Lysobacterales bacterium
GCTGGACGTGCATGGGGCCAGCAGTCAGCGATTCGTCGTCGAGGGCCCGCCTGTTCGCGTGCAGCCTCAGACTGCGCTCACCCTGGCGATGGTGATGCACGAGCTGTGTACCAATGCTGCCAAGCACGGCGCGTTGTCCAACGATTCGGGACATGTGCATGTGCAGTGGCGACTGGAGGAAAACCCTGTCCATCGCTTGCAGTTGTCGTGGCAGGAGATCGACGGCCCTGCGGTTACGCCGCCTGACCGCGGTGGGTTTGGGTTGCGGATGATCAGTCGCGCGCTGTCAGCTGAGCCGGGTGGCGATGTGCAACTGCATTTCCATGGGCAAGGCGTGGTGTGCGAAATGGCGGTCGACTTGCCTGTGCTCGATGCGCCACGCCAGGAGTCCAAGCCATGAGCCTGCAGGGCAAGCACGTGCTGGTGGTGGAGGATGAAGCGTTATTGGCGATGATGCTGGAGGATGTGTTTTCCGACGCAGGCGCGCACGTGGTTGGCCCCGCTGCCACCGTCGAGCAGGCCATCGCACTCATCGCCTCCCAGGTGATCGACGTGGCGCTGCTGGATGTATTCCTGCGCGACCAACGCAGCGACCCCGTGGCCGCAACCCTGCGCGAGCGCGGCGTTCCGTATGTGCTGGCGACCGGCTACAACAACCCGGCTGGTGCCGAACTGGCGAGTGCACCGACCCTGCGCAAGCCTTACCGTTTCGAAGAGGTCGAAGCGGCGTTGATCGCGGCATTTGAATCAAAGGGACAGAAGTAAATAACCGGCGTACTGCGGGCTTGAGCCGGCCCTACACGACTTTGGCGTCACAGTTTGCCCTTGTTGTTTGTCACGCCTTGCCATCGCTACCATCCCCGCATGGCCCACGAACCCGCCGATCCCGCCAGCCTGCCGCCGTGGAAACGCAAGGTGCCGCCCGGCAGGTCGCGCCGGTTGAGCGCGCAACAGGTTGAAGCCGCGCGGATGCGCGCAGCACAGGCGGGACGTCGCTATCCAAACCTCGTGGATAACATGTGGGCGGCGCGTAACGTTCCGCGTGGCGAGGTGTCGGCAACCCTCAGCGAGGACGAATGAGTCTCGGATTCGACATCCCGCACTCATTCGTTTCGAACCCATTGCTAGCTAGGCGGTAACCGTCTCCTCAAGAGTCGGATAGTCCGTATAGCCCTTGGCACCGCCGCCATAGAACGTGGCCTGGTCTGGCGCGTTGAGTGACGCATCCTGGCGCAGGCGGGACGGGAGGTCGGGATTGGCGAGGAAGGGCACGCCGAACGCCACCGCGTCCGCGCGACCGTCACGGATGACGTCGAGGGCCATTTGACGGTCGTAGCCGTTGTTGACGATCCATGCCCCCGAGAAGCGCGTGCGCAACGCGTCGAAGTCGAACGGTGCGATATCGCGGTCACCGCCGGTCGCGCCTTCGATCATGTGGATATAGGCGATGCCCAGCGCATCCAGGCGCTCGACGGCTCGCTCGAACAACGGCTGCGGATCGGAATCGGAGAGGTCGCCGGCTGGAGTCACCGGGGAGAGCCGCACACCGACGCGGCCCGCGCCGATTTCTTCGACAACTTGCGCGACCACCTCGGCGAGGAAGCGCGTGCGGTTCTCGATGCTGCCGCCATACGCATCCTTGCGATGGTTGGCGCCGTTCCGTAGGAACTGGTCGATCAGGTAGCCGTTGGCAGCGTGGATCTCGACGCCGTCGAACCCGGCCTTGATGGCGTTGCGCGCGGCGCTGCGGAATGACGCCACCACCGCGGGAATCTCGTCCAGTCCCAGCGCACGCGGCTGCGACACATCGACGAAGCCATCGCGGGTAAAGGTCTTGCTGTTGGCGCGCAGCGCACTGGGGGCGACGGGTTGCACGCCCTCCGGCAGCAGGCTGGTGTGCGAGATGCGCCCAACATGCCAAAGCTGGGCGACGATGTGGCCGCCCTTGGCGTGCACGGCGTTGGTGACCTCGCGCCAGCCGGCCACCTGCTCAGGCGTGTACAGGCCGGGCGTGTCGAGGTAGCCCTGGCCCTCGCGGCTGATCTGGGTGGCCTCGGTGATGATGAGCCCGGCGCCCGCGCGCTGGCTGTAGTACTCAGCAGCCAGCGGCGACGGGACCAGGCCGGCGCCAGCACGATTGCGTGTCAGCGGCGCCATCACCACGCGGTTGGCGAGCACGAGGTCGCCGAAGCGGGCGGGCGAGAAAAGGGTGGTCACGCTCGGGGTTCGAGAAGACATGGGCGTCCTGGACGTCGGGGAAGAGGATGCACGGTAGTGCGCGCACTGGCTGGACACAGTGAACTGGGGTCGCGTCTGAGGGTATTGAGGCCCGCCAGCGCAACGCTGCGTGCCAGCGGTGGCAGGACGACAAGATTGAATCCGAAAAAAGAACTCGTAGGATGGGTAGAGCCAAAGGTGAAACCCATCGCTTGTGGCCAGCGTCCGATGGGTTTCGCTGCGCTCTACCCATCCTACGGGCGATCTGTTCCGGGCTTCCTCGTTTGTCCAGCCAGGCCACGTCTCTGCTCACCACTCCAGCATGATTTTCCCGATGTGCTCGCTGCTCTCCATCAACGCGTGGGCCTTGGCTGCGTGGCGCGCCGGGAAGACCTGGTAAATCAGCGGCTTGACCTTTCCTGATTCAAGCAGCGGCCAGACGTGCTCGTGCAGTTGCCTGGCCAGCGCCGCCTTGAACGCGATGGGCCGCGCGCGCAGCGTGGATCCGGTGAGGGTCAGTCGTCGCCGCATGATCACTGATGCATCGATGTCGGCATGTTTGCCGCCAAGGGTGGCGATGAACACCAGTCGGCCATCGTCGGCCAGCAGTTCCAGCTCACGCGGGACGTAGTCGCCGGCGACCATGTCGAGGATCACGTCCACGCCACGGCCACCGGTGTGCTGCTTCACTTCCTCGACGAAATCCTGCGCGTGGTAGTTGATGGCGTGCGCGCCCAGCTGCTCGCAGGCCGCGCATTTTTCTGCATTGCCTGCCGTGGCAAATACCGGGTGGCCGAACGCGTGCGCAAGCTGGATGGCGGTGACGCCAATTCCGCTCGAGCCGCCCTGTACGAGCATGGACTCCGGCGCGCCGCTCACGTTGGTTCCAAGTCGTCCGCGCTCGAATACGTTGCTCCACACGGTGAAAAAGTTCTCCGGCAGCGCAGCGGCTTCGATCAGGGTCAAGCCCTTGGGGACAGGCAGGCACTGCAGCAATGGCGCGACGGCGTACTCGGCATATCCGCCGCCGGCCAGCAACGCACACACCGCGTCGCCCACCTTCAGGCCGAACGGGTTGTCGTCTCCGAAATCCCCTTCGACCAATGTGCCGGCGACCTCCAGCCCGGGCAGGTCCGACGCGCCAGGTGGCGGCGCGTAGTTGCCCTGGCGTTGGAACACATCCGGTCGATTGACACCGGACGCCGCCACCTTGATCAGCACCTCTCCCGGCCCAGGCCGGGGGATGGGCCGCTGCGTCAACTGCAGGACGTCTGCCGCTCCGGGCTGGGTGATTTCGATCGCTTGCATGCCGGCCATGTCGACTCCGTCAGGGTGTGTGGGAAGGGGTGAGGACATCTTCGTTGGTACTGATTGCTTCGTGGTCCCGCGTTGCTGCCGATGCATGGCGGCACATGGATTTGCCACTTGGCGAAAATACAGTCCGGGGCAGGGCGTGGTTGTCTGTATAACGGATCGACTGCCAGAAGCCGGTGACCTTTGGACAAGAACAGCATCATCCTGTGCGTGGACGACGATTCGACGGTGTTGAACGCGCTGCGCAGCATGCTGGCCAATCATTTCGGATCGGAGGTGCAGGTGGAATTCGCCGAAAGCGGCGAAGAGGCGCTGGAGATCGAAGCCGAACTGCGCGCGCAGGGGAGCGAGCTGGGCCTGGTGATTTCGGACTTCATGATGCCGGGCCTGCGCGGCGACGAGCTGCTGGTGCAGCTGCATGAGCGGTCCCCGAACACCGTCAAGATCCTGCTCACCGGGCAAAGCGACATGTCCGGGGTCAAGCGGGCGATCAACGACGCCAACCTGTACCGCTTCCTGGAAAAACCATTTCTCAACGAGGACATCGTGCTGACGGTGCGCGCGGCCATCCGCGCCTATTGGCAGGAACGCGATCTGATCCGCCAGAACGAAGAGCTGCGGCGCATGAACGCAGAGCTCGAGGACGTCGTGGCCGCCCGCACCGAAGAACTGGTGGAAAAGAACCGGCTGCTGGAAGTGCTGTCCATCACCGACAAGCTGACCGGCCTGTACAACCGGCGCAAGCTCGACGAGCTGCTGGACGAGGAGCTGATTCGCGCGCGTCACTACAACGTGGACGTGTCGATCATCATGCTCGACATCGACCATTTCAAACGCGTCAACGACACCCACGGCCATGGCGTCGGTGATGACGTGCTGGTCGGCATGGCGAAGTTGCTTCGCGAGCACACCCGCGATGCCGATGCGCTGGGGCGGCTGGGGGGCGAGGAGTTCGTGGTGGTGTGTCGGCACAGCAATGCCAAGGACTGCCTGGTTGCGGCCGTGACGCTGCACGAGGCGATCGCGGCGCACCATTTCCCCGGCGTGGGCCAGGTGACGTCGAGCCTTGGCATTGCCTCCTGCCGTGCCGATGACACGGCAGCCACTTTGCTTGCGCGTGCCGATGCCGCGCTGTACCGGGCCAAGCATGCGGGGCGCAACCGGGTGGAGCCTGAATATGCTTGATGAAACCGCCCAGCCTGACGAAACCGCCCGGCTTGTCGAGCGCATCAGCACGCTTGAAACGGAGCTGGCCGAACGCCGTCGCGCGGAGGAATTGCAGCGTGCGCTTTACGAAATCGCCGCGTTGTCGGCGGCCGACAGCCCGCAGCACGAACACTACGTGGAACTGCACGCCATCGTAGGGCGGCTGATGTTCGCGAAGAATTTCATCATCGCCTCCTACGATGCCGGGGAAGGCATGATCCGCCAGCAGTACCTGGTGGACGAAGACCCCAACGAGGTGTTGGAGAGCTTTCCCTTTGGCGAGGGTATCTCGTCGCTGGTGATCCGCAGCCGCCTGCCGTGGCTGCTCGATCACGCCTTGTTCGAATCGCTGGTGGCCGCGGGCGAAATCCGTGCGCCGCGCGGCGTGGTGGATTTCAACAGTTGGATGGGCGCGCCGCTGATCGCGCAGGACACGGTGTATGGGCTGATCATCGTGCAGAGTTACAACGCGGACGTCACCTACACGCAGTCAGACCTTGACCTGTTGAATTACGTGGCAACCCACGTGGCCGCCATCGTGGCGCGTTGGCAGTCGAACATCGCGCTGAAACAGGCCAACGATGAACTCGCCGCATCAGCCGAAACATTGCGCCTGCTCGGCGACATCGGAAAGGACCTGACCGGCAGCCTGGACGCGTTGGCCATCTGCAAAACGATGGAGCGGCACATCGCCGCGCTGCTGCCGATGGATGCCTTCGGGGTGGCGCTGCTGTCGCCTGCCGGGGACTCATTGGATTACGCCTATTACATCGAGGACGGGGTGGTGGATTCGGCCAATTCGTATCCGCTTGACCATCCCACGTCGCTGGCGGTGCTGACCTTTCGCGAGGACCGCGAGCTGACGCTGTTCAACGAATCGCAGCTGGACAATGCCCCTACAGGGAACAACATCGAAGAGTCCGCGCCGATTCTGTCTGCGGTATTCCGCCCGCTGATCGCGAACGGCCGACGCATTGGCGTGGTCACGGTGCAAAGCCACCAGGCCGACGCGTACCAGGAACGCGATCTCGAAGTGTTCCGGTCGGCAACAACGTATGCGGCGATTGCGCTGGCCAATGCCGATGCCTATGCCACGGCCGAGGGAGCGCGCCAGCAGGCTGCGCAGGCACTGCATGATCTGCATGAGGCTGAAGCGCACCTGGTGCATTCGGAAAAGATGGCGGCGCTGGGCCAGCTGATTGCCGGCGTTGCGCACGAGATCAACACGCCGATTGGCGCGATCAAATCCAGTGGGCGGAATATTTCAGAAGCGCTCGACAGCGCGTTGCTGGATCTGCCTGGTTTGCTGGATGAACTGGACGCGGCCCATCGCCGGCATTTCAGCGAGCTGCTCAAGCGCGCCAGTCAGCCCAAGGCCGTGTTGAGCACGCGAGAAGAACGCGGGATCGTGCGCGAGGTGACCGAACGCCTCGAGGCACTCGGCCTGGCGCAAGCGCGGCATCGGGCCGGCTTGCTGGTGCAATTGCAGTCGTATACCGACCTGGACGCGATGCTGCCCCTGCTGCGCCACCCGGCCATCGACCGGATCCTGGACACCGCGCACGGTATCGCCACCATCACCACCAATGCCGACAACATCACTACCGCCGTTGACCGGGTTGCCAAGATCATCTTCGCGCTGAAGTCGTTCTCGCGCTTTGGTGGCGTGCAGGTGTGGGCCGAGTCGGACCTGCGCGAAGGGCTGGAGACGGTGCTGACGATCTACCAGAACCAGATCAAGCACGGCATCGAACTGGTGCGACAGTTTGAAGACGTGCCGCCGGTGCGCTGCCTGCCCGACGAGATCAACCAGGTGTGGACCAACCTGGTGCACAACGCGTTGCAGGCGATGGATCACAAGGGCAACCTGACCCTGGGCCTGTGTCGCGACGGTGACAACGCGCTGGTATCGGTGACCGATACCGGCTGCGGCATGACGCCGGAAGTGCGTGAGCGCATCTTCGATGCCTTCTTTACCACCAAGCCGGCCGGCGAGGGCACGGGGCTTGGCCTGGATATCGTGCGAAAGATCATTGAAAAACATGGCGGCGAGATTTTCGTGACGAGTGAAGTCGGCCGCGGCAGCACCTTCACCGTCAGTTTGTCAATTGCAGGAGTCGGATGATGGAAAAGGGCGTGTTGTTATGCGTTGACGACGAGATCATCGTGCTGACGGCCTTGAAGGACCAGTTGCGACGTGCGTTCGGCAGCGACTTCCACATCGACGTGGCCGAAAGCGCCGAAGAAGCGCTGGAGTTGCTGGACGAACTGGCGCTGGACGGCCACACGCTGCTGGTTATCGTGTCGGACTGGCTGATGCCGGGCATGAAGGGCGACGAGTTCCTGATCAAGGCGCACGAACGCTTTCCGTCGGTGGTGAAGATCATGCTGTCTGGCCAGGCCGAGACGGCAGCGGTTGACCGCGCCCGACGCGAGGCGGCGCTGCATGATTTCCTGGCCAAGCCGTGGAACGCCGAGGCGCTGGTGGAATCGATCACCCAAGGCCTGCGGAGCGCGGGTGAAAAATAGACAAAGGTGCCAGAGACAATTCGGCGATGACATGCATGCCGATCCGCGGAAGTTTCGGTGGCCATGACTGACGGGATTCGCGAACGCATTCCCGTGGTTCGCCGCCGGCGTATCGCGCGTGTCGAGATTTCACCGAAGTCCATGGTGATCGCGGTGATGATCGCGGCGGCAGGCTGGATGTTGATCCGGCTGGTGCCTGCTGTCATGGTCCTGCTCGTCGCGTTCATGATCGTTGGCACCTTGAATCCCGCCGTGCGCTGGCTGCAGGCACGCGCAATCAGACGGGGCTTCTCGATCGGCATCGTGTTCGGCGGGCTGTTGCTGGTGTGCATCGCGCTGACAGCGCTCACCGTTCCGGCACTGTTCGCGCAGGTATCGAGCCTGATCGAACAGGAGCCTGCGCTCCGGGCGCATCTGGTCGACTTCCTGGGCAGGTATCGGCTGACGGGATTCCTCGCCGCGGCCCTTCGGGACATCCACTACGAGACCCTGGTCAAGGGGGCGGCGCCGGACATGCTGGCGGAGTCCGGGCGGTTGATCGAGCTCGTTGCCTACGGTGTTGGCGCGTTCTTCCTGGCGATGTACATGATGATCGATGGCGATCGCCTGCGTGGCGGTTTGTACCGGGCGATACCACGGGCGCACCACATACGCCTGTCGCGCGTGCTGCTCAATTTGGAAACGATTGTCGGGGGCTACATCCGCGGGCAACTGATCACTTCCCTGTCGATGGGTGTGTTCATTTTCATCCTGCTGACGTTGTGCCGGGTGCCCAATGCGTTGGCGCTGGCGACATTCGGCGGCGCGGCCGATGTGCTGCCCTTCGTCGGCATTTTCCTGACCATGGTGCCCGTGCTGCTGGCGTCGTTGTCACAGGGCTTGTTCGTCACCACGATCGTGTTGGTGCTGATGCTCGGCTACGAGGAGTTCGAAAGCCGCGTGCTGGTACCGCTGGTGTACGGGCGGGCGCTGCGCTTGCCGTCGTCGGTGGTCCTGTTTTCCCTGATCGCCGGTGGCACGCTTGCAGGGATTGCCGGTGCGTTGCTTGCATTGCCGATGGCGGCCACGATCGTGATGCTGATTGACGAACTGGGGATGGTGATGCCGGGTGAAGACGTCCAGCGCGAGGAGGTGGAGATTCACCAGCAGGACCAGCGCAGCGAGGCCGAGTATCAACGCAGGACCCAAGGCATGCCGGCGGAGCAGGCCGCGGCGGTGGCCGTCGAAATCTCGCACGCGCAAAAAAGGCAGCGCGAAGAGGCTGCGCCCAAGCCCGAGGAAAATGGGCCGGATTGATTTTTGAACTGCCTAGGCCGAAGCCCGGCAATGCTTTGAAGCGGGTTGGCTCGACGACGGACAGCAGATTCCCGACCTTGAGGCGTGTTGCCTCTTTCGAAAGCCGACTCTGACCCGGCTTTCAATACCCCTTAACGGGTATCGTCCTGGATGCGCTGCACGCGCTTGCGATACTGACGCACGTTGTCGCCGTGGATGCGCGACTCCCGCGTGCCCTTCACTTCGTCGACCTTCTCATCCGCATCAGAGCCGGTCACCAGCTTGGCGACGACGGCGGTTTCGTGCTCGAAGTCGTGCGATTTGTCGGTGTTGCGGTAATACCGGTACAAAGCCCAGTACAGACCGGCTGCGCCGGCGGGGCCGAGCAAAAGGATGGCGCCACTGTCGCTCATGACGAGGTCCCCACGATGAAGAGTGCAATGGTCTCGAGAATGGTGCCGGCGGTGAGCGCGGCCAGCAGCAGCTTCCACTGCTGCACCGGCACGCTGCCCATGGTCTCGCCGGTTCGGCCGTTCACCGCGATGTAGTGCAGCAGGCCGCCATCGGGACCCGGCTGGTGGTACGAATACAGCCACACCGGCAGGTACATCGACACCCAGCGCGTGCCGTGTACGCTCAGGCGTTCCTGCTCCCAGCGCACGCCGCGATCGTAGCGGGCCATCGACTTCTCCACTTGGGCGCGGGCGATGGACAGCAGCTCGTCCTCTAGGTGCGGGCGTAGTTTTTCCACATCCAGGTCGCGCTTCTCCGAGGTGATGCCCACGAGGTAAGACGCGTTCCACGTCACTGCGTTCTTGGTGTCGAACGGCAGGATCGTGTTGATGATGTTGTTGGTGTTCGTCCGCGTATCAAGGTTGCCGCGTGCACTGGAGGATTCCAGCGGCAGGTCGTCCACGGTGAAGTCGACGTGCCGTTCGACCTTGTACACATCGGCGTCGTAGTACGTCTTCTTGTCGCTCGTGTATTGACGCGTCTCGATCTCACCCTGACCGGAAACGTCCGCGCTCGTGTTGCCATCGACGATCATGTAAGGCAGATAGACGCCGACCACATTCTCGGGAGTGAACTGCTCCTTGAATGCTTTCAGTGCGAACAATCGCCGTTTGTCGACAAACTGGCGAATGCGCGCGACGGCGTCGTCCTTCTTGATGTGGAAGGGCAGCACCGCATCCGGCACCGCGCCATTGGGTATCTGCTCGTTGACGCCGAAGACGTGGCGGCACCAGTGGCAGCGCGCGGTCATCGCGTTTTCGGTATTGATCGTCACCTCAGCGCCACAGGCCGGGCACTTGAAGGTCATCATGCTGGCGGCATCGGCCGCAATGTCCCGCGCACCGGACGCAACCACCGTGCCCGTGAGCTGGTCGATGCCGATACCGAGCCCGAATTCCTCCTCGACGCGCTCGCCCTGCCATTCATGGCGACAGTACTGGCAAACCAGCAGGTCGCTGCCGGGCTTCTGCCGGATGTCGGTCGAGCCGCATTTCGGGCAGCGGTTGAGGCCGTCCTTGAGCTCGTCGGCAGACGTGTCGATGGCGACAGGGTCGGGCGCCAACACTTCGTCGCGGATGGGTTTGGGCAGCGTGGCCGGATCGATCGGGAAGCTGCCGTGTGGCGGCGGCACGTCCCGTGGCGATCCCGGGCCGGTGGGCGGCCCCGGCGGATTATTGGCGTTCGACATGTTGGTTGCCTGCCGCGGCTTACAAACCGAGCGCTTTGGTTTTTGCCGCGTCGTAATCAGCCTGCGTGATCAGGCCGAGGTCGAGCATCTCCTTGGCCTTCTTCAATTTGGCGAGCGGGTCGTCGGCAGCCGGCGTCGCCGGGGCAACCGGCTGCTGCAAACTGCCGACGCCGCCCATCATGCCGGACGCCATGCCCAGGCCCACGATGCCCGCCGCACCGCCGTGTTCGCCTGCTGACTGCATGCCCGCGGCGACGCTGGCCTGCAGATTGGAATTGCCGCGCGAACCGGCCAGTGCGTCGGCGCGCTGCACGGTCTTGAGCAGTTCCCGCGTGTTCGGGTCGTACTCGATAGAAATGATGGCGGTCTTGACGATGGCCAGGCCGCGATCGGATTTCCACTGATAGGCGTTCTCCACCGCATCGGACAAGCTCTTGGCAAACCCGACCGAATCCTGCTGCAGCTTGGTGATGCGATTGCCTTTGCCCGGGTCGTTCGAGTACAGGCTGAAAGCCGGGGCGAGCGAACCCACCACTTCGTTGAAGAGCTGGCTGGCGGCGGCGTTGTCGATGTCGGTGAAATCGAAGACCTGGCCGGGCTGTAGATACGAGGCCGGCACGAAGTGCTTCACGAACAGAATCGGATCGACGATCTTCAACGTGTAGGAGCCGCGCGTGACCGCGCCGACCTGGGTGTTGAGGAAGCCGTCGTCCCAGTAGATTTCCGATTGCGTACCGAAGCGGTTGTCTGGAAGTTCCTTCAGCGAGACGAAGAACGCGGCCTGCTGTGAACCCGGCTGGCCACCGAACTTGAAACGCTCCCAGCTCTGCTTGACTAGCGAATCGACGAGCCCGTCGCCGGAGAAGATCGACTTCGAGTTGAGGTCGTCCGATCGCCATTCGTAACCGCCCGGCTCGGCAGCGAAGCCGGTGATCGCGCCATCCTGGAACAGCAGCAACCCGTACCCTTCGGGAACGATGATCTTCGAACCATTGGTGATGATGTTCGAGGAGCCGTGGGTATTCGAACCGCGTCCGGCATTGGTGCCATGCGGCACGGCAGCGAACAGCGCCGCCGTCGCCGGCAAACCGGCCGGAACCGTGTAGAAATCCTTCCACTGGTCGGCGAGCACGCCACCGATCGAACCCGCCACCGACTGAACAAGACCCATGACATCTCTCCGCGATTCGTGGAAGGGCACAGTCCCCACCATGCCCGGCGAACTATACATTCCCGAACGGCGGGCCCATTGAAAAAAGGCCAGGTGGTTTCCTTAGCCCTTTGGTTTTTGCTCGCCCGGCGCTCTGGCTGTGTGCCTACACCGAGCGTTTTCCGTCCATTGGGACTTCAGCAGATGCGCCCTACGTGGCACGTCATCCCTTGGCTGCCTCGACTATCGGGATAACTTTTGCCAATGACAGGAAGGACAAGGAAGCCCGGGTTCCGAGAAAGCGTGCAACGGCGGTGGAAAGCGAACAGGATTATCATGGCGCAGTGAACACTCCAGCAAAGTACGTTCCCGGGACGATCTGGCTGATTCCATACTCGGTTGCGCTGGGTGGCGCGCGCTTCGAGGCGCGCATGACGATCGTTCGCCTGAGCACCGGCTCACTCGTCATCCACTCCCCCGGCCCGCTCGATGACGACCTGCGCGACTGGATCCGTGCGCTAGGGCACGTGGCCGTGATCGTGGCGCCCGGCAACTTCCACCACTTGCACGTTGCGGCCTGTCAACGCGCCTTTCCTGACGCCCAGACGTGGATCTGC
>JBBQTR010000054.1:0-11884 GCA_038213095.1 Lysobacterales bacterium
GCGGCTTCAAGCAGGATGCGCATGTCTTCGGGAGCGCGCTGGATGGTCCAGTTATCCTGCGCCAGCTTCAATGCGCGACTCGGGTCATGCTGGAGTTCCAGCACGAAACGCGCTTCTTCACGCCCATAAAGTCGACTGTCACCACGCTGCTCCAGGTCACGAAAGCGCGAGGCCATAGTCGCGATGTCCGCAGTGGCACCAGGCAATCCAAGCGCTGCCTCGGCCAGCACGAACCGCAGGAACGAAGTGTCGGACTGCGAATAATTGCGGGTCAGTTCCAAGGCCTCGCGCGCACGCCCTTGGTCGAGCAGGTAATCGCCATAGTCGGCCAGCAGGAAGTTGTCGCCAGGCGTGAGTTGCAAGGCCGACTTGAACTCTGCATCGGCGCGCGCGGTCTGGCCGAGGTATTTCGCGGCATCGGCCATCAGTCCATGCGCCCAGGATTGAATCACAGGTGACTCGTTAGGCTCCTGCCTGAGCAACATTGGTAACAGGGTCAACGTGCTCTTGGCATTACCCGTCACGGAGGCTCGGGCACCGATGCAGCCTGCGGTGATCAAAGAATCGTAACCGCCGATCAAGTGAGCGCAATCGCGCTGCGCTTCGGTCATGTCGCCTTGCACCAGCGCCACCGATGAAAGTGTCAACCAAGCCTGTGCGTTATCGTCATCGCGCTGGAGCACTGCCTGCAGGATGTTTCTGGACTCGGCGAATTGATGCCTGCTTTGCAGGATGGTGGCCTGCACGAGCAGCACTTCCACGGAGACCGGATGCTTCAGCATCCACGGCGCAATAACTGCTTGCGCACGCCCGAGATAGCGCGCATCGCCGGTATCGCGTCCGTAATCCAGATAGGCACTCGAAAGTGCAACTGCGGCATGCACATCGTTCGGTTTTGTTTGGATTTTTTGTTTGAGAGCATCGAACTGACGTACGCGCGGGTCGCTTGTCGATGGCAGGTGTTCGAGCACGATGCCGAGACTTTGGGGGATATAGGGTTGCGTATGGTTTCCCGCGAAAGAAACGGTACTCATGGCGCACAGCAAGACGCACAACATCGCTAGTGACATTGGCGGGCGTGAACGATGAGAGGAGAAGGTATGCAAGGCTGGCATCCATGGAAGTGTCATATGAGCGACTTGCAATCAAATGATGTCATCTAGGACATCGCATTCATCGTAACGGAAGATTTCAAGGCAAAAAAACGGCGACGCTCGGAAGCGTCGCCGGTGTCACAAAACCAATGATCCTGAAGCCTCTTCGACTCAGTCCATGGAGCCAGGAATCGGCGTGTTGAGGTAAGGGAACGTGTTGCGGAAATCTGTGGCATGCACCGGTGCGCCATCGGTGTATGGCAGCTGGCCGGACGGAGCATCCGAGGATGAAAGCAACGCACCCATTGCTACACGCAATTCGATATCCACCACGTCATCGCCTGGGCGACGCCCGTTGGGGAACCCTGCGGTGTCGCCAGCGAGAACGCCAAGCGTCTGCTGGTTGACGGCGGATTTCGGATAAATATCCGTGTTCAGTCGCAGCATTTCCGACGGAGTGACATTGGCGGGTTTGTTGAGGCCTGGAACTCCAGTCAGGAACGCTGCCACTAGGTCACTACGTGGGAATAGAGTAGGTGCCGTGACTACCGGGAACAGTGCCTGGATGAGTGCAGGCAGTGTCGGGTTGGTGACGTACTTGGCGAACTGCGCATCATCCTTCGGCTGGGAAGCGTTGAACTTGTCCTTGTCCGGCAAACCGATGATCACTTCATTTACCAAGGGCATGCCAAGACGCGACACTTGCTTCATGTATCCGTCGCTGCCAGGCAGGCTGGATGTCGTCCATGCGCCGATGATCGAGCCTTTGTGCTCGGTCAGGCAGCCTGTCGGCACTTCCAGCGCGATGGTAGTAACGTTCTTGTTGGCAAGGCTATTGGGCTGCGCGTCGGGAGCTCCAACCGGGTTCAGGTTGATCAGGTCAAAGATCTTGCCCAGTGCCACGGAGAATCCTTCCTTGCGCTGGCTGACCATCACGCGGCCCGGATATGTGCAGCCGGGAATGCCGATCGAAGTAATCGTGCTTTCCGCATATTGCGCATAGCGGGGAATGGATTTCTGGCCGATGTTGTCGAATGGCTTGATGAAATAATTCTGATTGGTGCTGAGATTTTTCGCCATTACGCCCGTGGGACTATGGAAGACGTTGACGGTGTAGGCTTCGAGAACATTGAGGTTGGGGCTTGTACTGCCAGCAAAAGGCGCGACGTTGCTCAGTGGGACAGGAACGTTCATACCACCCACCTGAATAGCGATGTTGCGATAGATATTCACGAATTTGAAACGGTACGTGATGTTTGCAATGCCATCACCATCGTTGTCGATGTTGATATCGTAGTTGGCGTTGGGATCGAGCAGGTTGTAATTTGGACCGCTGTAGGAGTCTTCCAGCCCGATGTAGTTGGCGAGGATCGTTGTGTATGAGCTCCTGCCGGATTCGTAGCTGCGGAACATGTACAAATCGGTACCATCGACTTTTGGCGTCTTGGCGATGCCTGGAGCTTCCCGGTGACTTGAGCCGAACGCGGCTCCCGCAAACACGACACCAGCGACGGCCAGCGCCAAAGTGGTCTTTTTCATTGTATTTCCTCAGTTCTCATGAGCGACTGATGTCGCGAACCTGTGAAGGTCTGCTGTTAAGCATTAACCCTTCAGGCAAGGCTTGAATCGTGGCGACAGGTGTTTCGAAGTTACTTTTCATCTGCCCTTGGTTGATACGCAGCAGCGCGATAAACGGATGCACCCTTGTTTCGATAAGTTCCGGAATGATTCCTCGATCGATCAGGATGTATTCATCCACACACGTGACGTACATGGTGCGCGATGATGGAGTGGTGAGGTTTTACACTCATTCGGCGACTCCCCATGGACGTGATTTCAATGGCGATACTTTGTTTTGACAATGCATTCATCCGTGATCTGCCGGGTGATCCTGAAACTGCTCCTGGAGTTCGCCAGGTGGCAGGTGCTATGTGGTCTGGCGTCAACCCGACTCCTGTTGCTGCGCCGTTACTGATTGCGTATGCACCAGACATGGCGCATCGACTTGGATTGAGCGAAGTGATGATGTCGTCTCACGAAATCGCCCAGGTGTTGGGCGGCAATGCACTGCTTCCCGGTATGCGGCCGTATGCGGCAAATTACGGGGGACACCAGTTTGGCCATTGGGCTGGTCAACTTGGCGATGGCCGTGCGATTTCACTGGGAGAAATCATCAACGCCGCCGGCGAGCGCTGGGAATTGCAACTCAAGGGTGCCGGACCGACGCCCTATTCACGCAGCGCGGATGGCCGCGCCGTATTGCGGTCGTCGATTCGCGAGTTCCTGTGCAGCGAGGCGATGCATCATCTCGGCATTCCCACGACTCGCGCGCTCAGCTTGGTCAAGACTGGTGAGACGGTCGTGCGCGACATGTTTTACGACGGGCATCCGCGTGCGGAAATGGGTGCGATTGTTTGCCGGGTCGCGCCATCGTTTATCCGCTTCGGAAGTTTCGAGCTTCCCGCCGCACGCGGCGAACTGGAATTGCTGCGCATCCTTGTGGACTTCTGCATCCATCGCGACTATCCGCAACTCGATTCCGGCAGTGACAATCGCCAACGTCTTTACAGCGATTGGTTTGCCCTGGTCTGCGAGCGAACGGCGACCATGGTCGCGCACTGGATGCGGGTCGGATTCGTGCATGGCGTCATGAACACGGACAACATGTCGATCCTGGGTTTGACGATCGACTACGGCCCATACGGCTGGATAGACAATTTCGACCTGGATTGGACGCCCAATACCACCGATTCCCATGGACGGCGCTACCGCTTCGGTTGGCAACCAAAGGTCGCTTACTGGAACCTGACCCAGCTCGCCCGGGCCCTGTCACCGCTGTTCGACGACGTCGCACCACTGCACGCCGGACTGCAGCGATACGCGGATGTCTATGCTGCGGCCGATAGGGACAACATCGCGCGCAAGTTTGGCTTGCAGGATTGCCGCGATGCGGACGTCGCACTCATGGATGAGTTGCACGTGCTGCTGCAGTCCAGCGAAGCAGACATGACGATCTTCTTCCGTGCGCTGGCCGATGTCGACCTGCATTCGCCCTCGATCGGTCCACTGGCCGACGCCTTCTATGACGACGGCCGACGAGCCGCGGCGGAGCCCGCGTTCATCGAGTGGCTTGCGCGATACGCAACCCGTTGCCTGCAAGACCCTGTTGGGGCGATTGCGCAGAGCCGTGTCGAACGGATGCGGTTGGCCAATCCCCGCTTCGTGTTGCGCAACTACCTGGCCCAGCAAGCCATCGATCGCGCGGACGCAGGGGATTTCGTCGGTGTCACGGAATTGCTGGATCTGCTGCGCAGGCCTTATGACGAGCAGCCGGGGCGTGAAGCGTATGCGTGCAAGCGCCCGGACTGGGCGCGTGACCGGGCAGGGTGTTCGATGTTGTCCTGCAGCTCGTAAAACACACTTGGCTAAAGTAAAGCCGGCTTATTTGCCGGCTTTCTTTTCCTTCTTTTCCGCGCGCTTTTCCTTTAGCGACTTCTCGGGTTTCTTCTTCTCGGTCTTCTTCTGGTCCATGCCCTTGCTCATGTCGCGCTCCGCAGTCGTGTTGTCCGGGTGATGCCTGGGACTTGTCAGGCATGGAGGAGCCTACACCGCCGGGACGCCATCTGGAATGGGCTTGGGCGCAGAAAAGTTAAACTACGCCCATGCCTTTGATCACCCTCCAGAACGTCGACTTCAGTGTCGGCGGCCCCCTGCTGCTGGACCACGTTGACCTGACGATCGAGCCGGGCGAACGCATCGCCCTGATCGGCCGCAACGGCGCCGGCAAGTCGACATTGCTCAAACTGTTGTCCGGGGACCTGAAACCCGATGATGGCGAACTACGCGTGGAGGGTGGCCGGCGGATCGCGCGGCTCGAGCAGGAAGTGCCACGCGATGCGCAAGGCGCGGTATTCGATGTGGTGGCTGCCGGCTTGGGGGACCTGGGCGCGCAGCTCGCGCAATTTCATCATCTCAGCCATGCCGATCCAGTCGATACCGACGCGCTGGCGCAGGTCCAGTCGCTGATCGAAGCCGCCAATGGCTGGTCGTTGGACCAGCGCGTGACCGAGGTGCTGGAGCGACTCAGCCTGGATGGGGAAGGCGACTTCGCACGGCTGTCAGGCGGGATGAAGCGACGCGTGCTGCTTGCTCGGGCGCTGGTCTCCGCGCCAGATGTGTTGTTGCTGGACGAGCCGACCAACCATCTGGATATTGCCGCGATCGACTGGTTGGAAGGCTTCCTGAAAAGCTGGCAGGGCGCACTGGTGTTCGTCACGCATGACCGTCGATTCCTGCGGGCACTGGCGACGCGCATCGTCGAGATCGATCGCGGCAAGCTCACCAGCTGGCCGGGCGACTGGGCCAATTACCAGCGTCGCCGCGAAGAGCGCCTCAACGCGGAGGCCCAGGAAGGCGCGCGCTTCGACAAAATGCTGGCGCAGGAGGAAACCTGGATCCGGCAGGGCATCAAGGCCCGCCGGACCCGCGACGAAGGCCGCGTGCGGCGGCTGGAGTCCATGCGCAACGAGCGTGCGTCGCGTCGCGAGCAGGTCGGAAACGTACGCATGGAAACCGCGCAGGCCGGTGCATCGGGCAAGAAGGTGATCCAGGCGCGCGAAGTTTCGTTTTCCCACGGTACATCGACGCTCGTCCGGGATTTCAATACCACCATCCTGCGTGGCGATCGTATCGGGCTGATCGGCCCGAATGGCAGCGGCAAGACCACCTTGTTGAAACTTCTGCTGGGAGAGCTGCAGCCCGATTCCGGAGAGATCAACATCGGTACCCAATTGCAGGTCGCCTATTTCGACCAATACCGGGCGACGTTGCGCGAAGACTGGAATGCGGTGGAAAACGTTGCCGAGGGACGTGACTTCATCGAGATCGGTGGCCGTCGCAAGCATGTGCTGGGCTACCTGCAGGATTTTCTGTTCACGCCGGAGCGTGCCCGCGCGCCGATCACTCGTCTATCGGGTGGCGAGCGTAACCGGTTGCTGCTGGCACGCCTGTTCGCGCAGCCCTCCAACCTGCTGGTGATGGATGAGCCGACCAATGACCTGGACGTGGAGACGCTGGAACTGCTGGAGGAGTTGCTGGGCGACTATCCCGGGACCTTGTTGCTGGTCAGCCATGATCGAGACTTCCTCGATAACGTCGTGACGTCCACTCTGGTCATGCAGGACGGTGGCGCAGGTCGCATTGGCGAGTATGTCGGCGGCTACAGCGATTGGCTGCGGCAGCGAGCCAAGTCCGCGGTCGCGACTTCACGCCTGGCGGTAACGCCAGTGCCGGCTCCTGTTGCCGCCGTCGTGGCCAAGCGCAAACCCAGTTACAAGGACGTGCGCGAACTGGAGCAGCTGCCGCTGCGGATCGACATGCTGGAAGCCAAGCTGGCCGCGCTCACGAAACAGATGAACGACCCGGTGTTTTATCAGCGCAGTAGCGTCGCGATCACGGCGCACAACGATTCTGTGGCGCAGGCCCAAGCCGAACTTGACACGGCCTATGCGCGCTGGGCTGAACTGGAACGGGCCTGATCAGCCAGCGCCTCCATCAGTCGCGAATGCCGAAGCCCGGCTCCTCGTTCAGCGTGCCATCGGCTTCCAGCACGGCGTACGTCTTGCGGGTCGCATCCGAGACAACGGGTATCGACGGCTGGAACATCGGTCGGCGGACGAATTTCAACTCCCATCCAAATCGTTCCAGATCGGCCAGCGTCATCCGCTGATCTTCGTTCAGTAGCGCACGCAGCCTGGCGAGACTGTCCTGGTCAATCGTGCGACGTTCCTGCTCGGGCATGACTCCCCCTGATTGTCAGTCCGGTTCGTGGCTGACGCGGAGCGGGATAGGGTGGCGTCGCCATCCACGTCCACTGCCGTCTTGACGCGGGCCGGGCACAGGGTTTTCACAGCTTTCGTGCGTCGATGGGAAATGGAAGGAAATCGCAAATCGGCTTCGTTGGACATGCGCATCGGCTGCGCCGGCTGGTCCATTTCGTCTCAGCATGCCCATTTGTTTGGTGAAGGCGATAGCCACCTGGCGAGGTATGCCACCCGATTCAATGCGGTCGAGATCAATTCGTCGTTCTACCGGTCCCATTCCGCGAAGACATATGCACGCTGGGCATCTTCGGTCCCTCGCGGCTTCCGGTTTTCGGTCAAGTTGCCAAAAACGATCACGCACGACATGCGCTTGCAAGGCGTGGGTAATGCGCTGTCACGGTTCGTGGAAGAGGTGTCGCAGCTTGGGAGCCGGCTGGGCGGCGTGCTGGTGCAATTGCCGCCGAGCCTGTCATTCGATGCACGTGTTGCGGGCACTTTCTTTTCGATGCTGCGTCGCCGTCTTGCATCTGCCGTGGCATGTGAGCCGCGACATGCCAGCTGGTTCGAGCCACGGGTCGATGCCTTTTGGCAGCGGTATGGCATTGCTCGCGTCGCGACTGACCCGACCCGTTTTGCTGTTGCGGCGGAACCGGGCGGCAGCGGCCGATGGAGCTATTGGCGCTGGCATGGCTCGCCACGCATGTATTACGACAGCTACGATGAGGATCGTCTGCAAGCGCTCGCGCAATCGATGATGATGCAGTCAAGCCGGGCCCGACCGGGCTGGTGCATTTTCGACAACACCGCTGCCGGACACGCAGTCGCCAATGCGACGAGACTGCAAACGTTATTGGGGCAAGGTTAAAGCTGGATCACTTGGCCCTTGGCAACGACCGGTCCGGTTGCTGAGACATGCGCGTGGCTGCCGGCCGGCTCCAGGCTGACCGCGAATAGAGCGCCGGTGCTTGCGCCGCGCAGCGAGGCCGGGATGCTGACCACCATGGCCTTGCCGCGTTCGATCATGCCCAGCGAATGCGGATGATCGCCAGTGGGGATCATCCATAGTTCCGGCGATAGCGAAGGATCACCACCCAGGCGGATCGGAACCAGCACGATGGTGCCGTGCACTGGATCGACGGTGGCTGTATATGCGGTACTGCCGTCGTCCTGCCGCAGTGAAACGACCATTGGTGCCGCTGTGGACGTCGCAACAACGACTGGAACTGCTGTGGGAACCGACATGGGCAACTGCCGCGTGGTCAACAGCAATGCGGCGACGCTGGCGACCGCGACGGCGAACCCGCCTGCAGCCAACCCGCGCCAGAAGCCGAGACTCTCCAGCAGCGAAGGACGTCCGGCTTTGCGAGGCTGGAGCTCGTTGGAATGCTGTCGCGAAGGGAGTTCATGCTGCCAAAGAGTTGTACGAATTCGCGGCCACAGCGAAGCCGGCACCGCGACGGGCGCAATCGCGTCGAGCCACGGCGAGAAATGCGTTTCCCAGCGCGCGACATCGTTTGCGAAGGCAGAATCGCTTTCAATTCGGCCTTGCGCTGCACGCCTTGCGTCGATATCGAGCAGGCCGAGCACATACTCGGCCGCTGTGAGATCGATGCCACTCAGGTCGACGTCATCGATTGGAGTATTCGGGCTCATCGCTGCAGGCAATCCTTGAGCTTGAGCAGGCCGCGGCGGATCCAGCTCTTGATCGTGCCCAGTGGCGTATCGCTGCGTGCGGCGATTTCCTCGTAGGTGCAGCCTTCAAAAAACGCGACGCGGATTGCACTGCGCTGCTCGCCGCTCAATTCGTCCAGGCAGTTATGCAGACGTTTGCCTTCCGCTGCGGCTTCGACCATGGCGGGCGCGGAAATGCCTTCATCAGCCAGTTCCGCGGCCAGGTCGATCGGCAGGGCAGCGCGGTCGATGCGGCCTGAACGCAACCGATCAATCGATTTGTTGCGCGCGATCATCGCAAGCCAGGTAATCGGACTGGCCCGATCGCCGTCGTACTGCGAAGCCTTGCGCCAGATGGTGAGATAGACATCCTGCAGAACCTCTTCAGCTTCGCTGCGTTCATGCAAGATACGCAGGCACACACCGAATAGTTTCGCGGACGTAAGCGAATAAAGATTTTCAAACGCGCCGCGATCCCCGCCGGCGGTTCCCACCAGCCAGTGGCGAAGCTGGTCGCGCTCGGCGTCGATACTGTCGATGGTGTCGGTTGCGGTCATCACGGGATCGGAAACGGGGTTCAGGGTGCATCTTGGCACACCTGCCGCGGGCAGGTCGCAATCTGCCGCCCTCAGGCGCAATACGCCGGATGCTTCGCTAGACTGCCGGGCCATTGTTCATTTTGAGGCGCGAATGCAGCCAACGCATGTTTCCCCTGTCGACACCCTCTATTACGCACCAGGTGCGGCTAGCATGCTGGTGCACTGGTTGTTGCTGGAGCTGGATGTCCCGCACGCGCTGCATCGGGTTGATACCGCTGCGGGCGAGCAGAAACGGCCCGATTATCTGGCCCTCAATCCCAATGGCGTGGTGCCAACCTGGATCAGCAACGGCAAGCCCATGGGCGAAGCCGCGGCGATTGCGATGACACTGGCCGACCGGCATCCCGCGAAACACCTTGCACCGGCGGCCGACGCCCCATTGCGCGCGACTTACAACCAATGGATGTTCCATCTGGCCAATGCCGTACAGCCGCTGTTCCGGTTGTGGTGGTATCCGCAGGAAGCGGCAGGCCCAGAAGTAGTCGATGCCGTGCGCGAACACACGCATCCGCGCATCGAGGCGGCCTGGGATCGCATCGATGCGCACTTGGCCAACAATGGCCCCTATTTGCTGGGTGACACGCTTTCCGTCCCCGATTTCTATCTCACGATGCTGATGAGGTGGTCGCGCGCGCTGCCGCGCCCGGCGACCGATTGGCCGCATCTGGCAGCGTTGGCGCAACGCATGAAGGCGCGTGCGTCTTTCGCGTTGCTCTACCAGCGTGAAGACCTGAGCGACTGGACTTGAACGGCCCGTTCATGACGCTGGTGGTGATCGGCATCACCGTGGTGGTGTCGTGGATGGCGTTCAACAACATGCGATTGCTGGAGCGGTTGATCCTGTGGCCGCCGGCGATCCGGCGCAGGCATCAATACGACCGGCTGATCACGCATGGCTTCGTGCATGCGGATTTCCAGCACCTGCTGTTCAACATGATCACGCTGTATTTCTTTGGGCGCCTGATCGAGCAGTTCTTTGCGGATTACATCGGCCATGTCGGCTTTGCACTGTTCTATCTCTCGGCGTTGCTGGTGGCGATACTACCGACGTACCTGCGTCATATCGACGACCCGAGCTACCGCAGTCTTGGCGCCTCGGGGGCGGTGTCGGCGATCCTGTTCGCCTTCATCCTGCTGCAGCCATGGGCCATGATCTATGTCTTCGTGGTGCCGGTGCCGGCGATCCTGTACGGCGTGTTGTACGTGGGTTATTCGATCTGGATGGACAGGCAGGGACGCGGCAACGTCAATCACAGCGCACACCTGTGGGGCGCAGGCTACGGAGTGTTGTTCACGTTGCTGATGGAGCCGCGGGTTGGCCCGATTTTTCTTCAACGGGTGCTGCATCCCGCGCTGGGTTGATCTTTGTGGGTCGAAGCACGGCGGAATCCTCCACACGCCTGGAATCGCAGGTTTGCGATGATGCGGTCGTCGTCACCCATCAGGACATCAGCATGTCGGCTTCCTTTCAGATCCAGCACGATCCCCACACGCAACGTTTCCTGGCATCCGTGGATGGTGTCCAGGCCCAGCTGGATTACGAGTGCAGCGCAGGCGTCATGCGCCTGACGCATACCGGCGTGCCATCGGCGATCGGTGGGCGAGGGGTGGCCGCCGAGCTGGTGCGCACGGCGTTGGAGCATGCCCGCGCGGAAGGCTTGAAGGTGGTGCCCGCATGTTCCTACGTTGCGGGCTACATCAAGCGTCACCCGGAATACGAAGATCTCCTGGCCAGCTGAATCCCGTTCAACGACAGCCACTTTCCTGTGGCAGCATGCGCGCCTTCCGCGTCGATCATGAAGGCTCGCCTCAAGATGTCACGCCATGCGACTTAACAAACACATCAGCGACAGCGGATTCTGTTCGCGGCGCGAGGCGGACGGCCTGATCGCCGAAGGGCGCGTGACGGTCAACGGGATTCGCGCGCGGATTGGCGCGGAGGTCGGCGAGGGTGACGAGGTCAAGGTCGACGGGCAGCCGTTGCGCGCGCGCACTGCAGCCAAAGGGCAGCGCAAGCATGTCTATATCGCCCTGAACAAACCGGTCGGCATCACCAGCACCACCGAATCGTCGGACAAGGACAACATCATCGATTTCATCGGGCACCATCAGCGGATCTTTCCGATCGGCCGGCTCGACAAGGAGTCCGAAGGCCTGATCCTGCTGACCAGCAACGGTGACATCGTCAATGCGATCCTGCGCGCCGAGCACAAACTGGAGAAGGAGTACCTGGTGGCGGTCAACCACCGGGTTACCGATGAATTCCTGCGAGCCATGAGCCGTGGGGTGCCAGTCCATGGGGAAATGACCCTGCCGTGCCGGGTGGGGAAGCTTGGGCCATTTGGATTCAGGATCGTGCTGGTCCAGGGGTTGAACCGCCAGATCCGGCTGATGGCGGCGCATTTCAAATATCGGGTCAAGCAGCTGGTCAGGGTCCGGATCGGCAACGTGAAGATCGGCCATCTGAAACCCGGGAAATGGCGGAATCTCACCGACGCCGAACTGCGCGGCCTGCTGCCGCAGCGTGAGGACTGGTAAGGCCGGGAGGGGGTCGGGTCGTGTTCACACTTGTCACCAAAAGTAGGGTATGGTGCGCGCACTGTTCAAAGCCGGGATCACGGTACACCGTGGCTCCGATGCGGTAGATCACCAGCTTTACGCCGATCCGCTACATCGCTCTCGCGTTACCCCTTGCTCG
>JBBQTR010000055.1:0-11721 GCA_038213095.1 Lysobacterales bacterium
CCCCGCACCGATGCCGATGCTGCGGTGTTCGCGTGCATACACGATCGCATTGGACTTGACGTACTTGGCCACGCGCCAGGCAAATAGAAGATCGTCGAGTTCGGCCGGGGTGGGCACGCGCTTCGTGACCACTTTCAATTCATCGCGCGTCACCTCATGAGTGTCGCTGGTCTGCATCAGCAAACCCGAGCCCACGCGCCTGATGTCGAAGTTGTTGTGGCCGTCGCCGTGCGGGATTCTTAGCACGCGCACGTTGGCTTTCTTCGCGCAGTAGTCCAGTGCGGCCTGTTCGTAATCCGGCGCGATCAACACTTCGACGAACTGTCGATCGAGAATGATTTTCGCCGTCGTCGCATCGAGCGTGCCGTTGAAGGCGATGATGCCGCCAAACGCCGATGTTGGATCGGTCGCGTAGGCGGATTCGTACGTGTCCCTGCAACCCGAGCCTTCGGCCACGCCGCACGGATTGGCATGTTTGACGATCACGCAGGTGGGGCGCTCGAACTGGCGCACGCATTCCCACGCGGCATCGGCGTCGGCGAGGTTGTTGTAGCTCAGCGCCTTGCCCTGCAATTGGGTGAACGTCGCCAGCGTGCCGGGCACCGGATGCAAATCGCGATAGAACGCACCGTGCTGGTGCGGGTTTTCGCCGTAGCGCAGATCCATCACTTTGGCGAAGCTGCTGTTGTTTTGTGCGGGGAACAGCTGTTGCTTGCAGGCGCCATCGAGCGAGGACAGGTAATTGCTGATCGACGCATCGTATTGCGCAACGCGATTGAATGCCGCCACCGAGAGCGCGAAGCGTGACTGTGCCGACAGGGCGCCATCGCACGCGTCCAACTCGTCGACAAGCGCGTGGTATTGTGACGGATCGGTTGCGACCGCAACGCGCGCGAAGTTCTTCGCCGCCGAACGCAACATCGCTGGCCCGCCGATGTCGATATTTTCGATGATGTCGTCCATCGAACTGCCTGGTGCTGACGACACCTGCTCGAACGGATACAGGTTGAGCACCAGCAGGTCGATCGGGGCGATGCCGTGTTGAGACATTACCGCGTCGTCGACGCCGGCCCGGCCAAGCAGGCCCCCGTGCACGATGGGATGCAGCGTCTTGACGCGGCCATCCATCATTTCCGGGAAACCGGTCGCCTCGCTGACCTCCGTGACCGGCAACCCAGCTTCGCGCAGCGCCTTGGCGGTGCCTCCGGTGGACACCAGTTCAACATCGCGCGCGATCAACGCGCGAGCGAGGTCGAGCAAGCCGGTTTTGTCGGAAACGGACAGCAGCGCGCGGCGCACGCGGACACGATCAGCGGACATGCGGGAAGGTCGGCGGGAGGGAAGCGGATTATAGCGGCCGCCGGAACACCCATTTACGGAATTGCCCCAACGCGCCCCCGCGCGCCGGTAAACCCGCGTGCATGAATCAATGCGGGCGTAACATGCCCTCGCGACCAAACCCACTCCTACAAAGAGCGGCGCCCCTCAAGCGATGTCGTAATCCCGCAACTTCTTGCGCAGCGTGGCGCGATGGATGCCGAGCATCGCCGCCGCGCGGCTCTGGTTACCATCGCAATACTGCAGGACTTCGACGAAGAGCGGGATTTCGAGCTCGCGCAGCGCGATTTCATAGAGATCGTTCGCACCGCAACCATTCAGGTCGCCGAGATACCGACGGACGGAATTGGCGACGTGCTCGCGTAGTGGCGGGCGCGCAGTGGTGCGGGATGAAGTGCCGATGGCGTCGGTACGGTCGGCAGCGTTCAAATGAATCCCCTCTGCAACAGTCAAGCGCGAAACGCAACGTCCGCCAGTTGCGACGGGGAAGGAAGTCTAGCGCGCGTCCGACTCATTCGCCAATGCCAAGGATGCCTTATCCACGCATCAACCCTCGGCGTCAGCGAAAGTCGAAGGTAAATGCGACGACTTGTGGCTTCGGTTCGAGGATGTCGATGGCGATGCGCGCATCCTGGCCGCTGGCGAGAGTCTTTTGCGTTGTGCCGGACGCCTGGTAATCCCGCGGAGTGAACAGCCGCGTACCCGCAACACGGCCGTCGACATCCGACAACGTCAGCAACAACGAAGGCCAGGGTTGCGCCCAGCGCGCGTCGTTGCGAAAGCTGGCGGTGACATGCAGGACGTCACCGCGTTGCGGATCGGGCCGCACGTCGCGCTCCAGCAATGTGAATGCGTCGGGTTCATGCCATGGCGGCAACCTGCAACGCAGCGTGTCGCACAGCATGGACAACATGGGTCGCCAACGTGCATCGGCCGCGAGTGGAACCCAGTCCGCAAGCAGCATCTGCAACAACAGCAGGCACGTCAATCCAGCGATGAGGGATGGAATTCGCCAAGGGAAACGTGGCGAAGCAATCGACGTTTTTACAGGAAGGCCGGCAAAAACCGGTGCATGGGAGTTGGAGGAGGCAGCGTCGGCAGTTGGTGCTGGTGCTGGTGCATGCGATGGCACGACGGCGTTCACTTCCTCATCGAGCGCAACATGGGATTCGTGCAGTGGCGGCGGAAGTCCTGGATCGACCGGGGACAATTCCGGCGGGTCGATTGACGGCGACAACTCGGATGGAATCGATGGCTGCAAGGCGTCTTGGCAGCGCGGGCAATGTTCCGGGGGCAGGCCGCTGACGGGATCCAGCGCGACAAGGAACTGGCAATGGGGGCAGAGGACGAACATGCGTCCTATTCAAACATGCTGGGACGCGGCGTCACCACTTGACCAGCCATCAGCCACGACGTCGGCCATCTATGCGCACCCAGTCGTCTTCGCGCGTAACCTGGATTTCGTCGAACCACAGGGCGTACCGCGCCAGCAATGCGTCTTCCTGGCCCACGAGGATGCCCGACAAGGCTATGCGACCACCCACTGCAGTGCGCGCTGCGAGCATGCCGGCAAGCTGGTCCAGCGCGGACGCGAGGATGTTGGCGACGACAACTGGATACGCGGCGATGGTTTCGTCGTCGGGCAGGCACACTAAGAGCTGGTCGCCGACACCGTTGCGCTCTGCGTTGTCGCGCGTGGCGAGCAGCGCCTGCGGATCATTGTCGATGGCCACCGCGCGCGCCGCGCCGAGCTTGAGCGCCGCCAGCGCCAGGATGCCGGAACCGCAGCCGTAATCGAGCACGGTCGCATCTTGAAGTGCGCCTTCGGTGGCAAGCGCATCGAGCCACTGCAGGCACAGCGAGGTGGTGGGATGCGTCCCCGAGCCGAACGCCAGTCCCGGATCCAGCCGTACGATCGCGGCATCGCACGTCGTCGCTGCGTCGTCCGGCAAGGGCTGATTCCACGGCACGATCCAGGTGCGCGTGCCAAACCGCAATGGCACGTACTGATCCATCCACACCCGTTCCCAGTCTTGGTCGTCGACCTTGCGGAAACGTGCGCCCGAAAAATCCAGCGCCGGGTCGAATGCGTCGAGCGCCGCGAGCAGCAACAGCGCATCGGTGTCGTCCGGAAACAATGCCGTCAGCACCAGCGCATCCCATAGTGGGGTTTCGCCGACACCCGGTTCCAGGATGGCATGCTCGTTCGCGGTCTCGGCATCCGCGTCAAGCAGTGTCACGGCGAGTGCTCCGACATCTTCCAGCGCATGTTCGTAGCGCGGTTGCTCATCCTCGCGGCAGCGCAGTGTGAGTTCCAGGAAGGGCATGTCAGACGATGAGCAGCGACTTTTCCTTCCGCTCCGCCAGTCGCTTCTCGAGGTAATGGATGTTCTGTCCACCTTGCTGGAAACCACCGTCCGAGAGGATGCGTTGTTGCAGCGGGATGTTGGTCTTGATGCCGTCGACCACCAGTTCGCTCAGCGCGACGCGCATGCGGCAGATGGCCTGCTGGCGATCAGCGCCATGCACGATGAGCTTGCCGATCATCGAATCGTAGTTCGGCGGCACGCGATAGCCTTCGTAGATGTGAGAATCCACGCGCACGCCAGGACCGCCGGGCGCGTGGAAATGCTGGATCAGCCCGGGCGACGGCATGAAGGTATCAGGGTCCTCGGCGTTGATGCGGCATTCGATGGCGTGGCCGTCGATGACGATGTCGCTCTGCTTCAACGACAGCTTGTGGCCGGCGGCGATCATCAGCTGCTCGCGCACCAGATCAACGCCGGTGATCATTTCGGTGACCGGATGCTCGACCTGGATGCGGGTGTTCATCTCGATGAAATAAAAGCGGCCGTTCTCGTACAGGAACTCGAAGGTGCCGGCGCCGCGATAGCCGATGCGCAGGCAGGCGTCGACGCAGACCTTGCCGATTTCCGCGCGCTGCTTGGGAGTGATCCCCGGCGCGGGCGCTTCTTCGACCACTTTCTGGTGGCGGCGCTGCATGGAGCAGTCGCGTTCGCCCAGGTGGATCGCGTTGCCCTGGCCGTCGGCCAGCACCTGGATTTCAATGTGGCGCGGGTTCTCGAGGAATTTCTCCATGTAGACCATGTCGTTGCCGAACGCGGCCTTGGCTTCCTGCTTGGTGGTCGCGATCGCGGTGACGAGCGCTGCCTCCGTGTGCACAACGCGCATGCCGCGGCCGCCGCCGCCACCGGCGGCCTTGACGATCACCGGATAGCCGATCTTGCGTGCGATGGCGATATTGGTGGCGGCGTCATCTCCGAGTGGACCGCCGCTGCCAGGGACGCATGGCACCTTGGCTTCCTTCATCGCGCGGATCGCTTCGACCTTGTCGCCCATCAGTCGGATCGTGTCGGGACGCGGGCCGATGAAGATGAAACCCGACTGCTCCACGCGCTCGGCGAAATCCGCGTTTTCGCTGAGGAAGCCGTAACCAGGATGAATCGCCTGCGCATCGGTCACTTCGGCCGCCGCGATGAGGGAGGCCATGTTGAGGTAACTGTCGGCCGATGCCGCCGGGCCGATGCAGACCGACTCGTCTGCCATCGCCACGTGCTTGAGGTTGCGATCGACGGTGGAATGCACGGCGACTGTGCGGATGCCCATCGAATGGCACGCGCGCAGTATGCGCAGCGCGATCTCGCCGCGGTTGGCAATGACGACTTTGTCTAGCATGGGATTCCCATTGGTCCTGGGCGTTGCAAAGCGAGGTCCAAGAACGTCAGCCGATCACGAACAAAGGCTGGTCGAACTCAACCGGCTGGCCGCTTTCGGCAAGCACCTTGAGCACCGTGCCGGACACTTCCGCTTCGATCGGGTTGAACATCTTCATGGCTTCGATGATCCCGAGCGTCTCGCCGGCCTTGACCGCCTGGCCCACGCTGACGAACGCGGGCTTGTCCGGCGCCGGCGAGGTGTAGAAGGTGCCGACCATGGGCGCCCGCACGATGTCGCCTTCGGGCAAGTCGGACTGCGGTTTGGCGTGACTACCGGTGGCGGCTTCGGTCGGCGACAGCATCGGCATCGCGGGTCCGGCGCTGGTGGTGGTCGCGGTGGGCGCTGGCGCATACATCATCGGCGGCGCGGGCGCGTAGCTGCCGCGGGGGGTGCGGGCCAGGCGCACCGATTCCTCGCCCTCCTTGATCTCTATCTCGGCGAGGTTGGATTCCTCAAGCAGGTCGATGAGTTTCTTGATCTTGCGGAGATCCATGCTGGTCTCTCTCTTGCGATTACTGGGTTGGAAGTCAGGAGTCGAGCCGCGCAAGCGCGGCTTCAGCGTTTGTCCAGCCGCGCAACCGCGGCTTCCAGGGCATAGCGATAACTGTCGGCGCCGAAACCGCTGACGATTCCGACGGCCAGGTCGCTGAAATAGCTGGTGTGGCGGAACGGTTCGCGGGCGTGCGGGTTGGAAAGGTGCACTTCGATGAACGGAATCGCGACCGCGGCCAGCGCGTCGCGCAGGGCCACCGAGGTGTGGGTAAAGGCAGCGGGATTGATCAGGATGAGGTCAGTGCCATCGTCGCGGGCGGATTGGACGCGATCGACCAGTACCGCTTCGGCATTGGATTGTAGGCTGGTCAGTGCGTGCCCCGCGGCTTCGGCGCGACGGTGCAGGTCAGCGTCGATCTCGGCCAGTGTGCAATGGCCATAGAATTCCGGCTCGCGCGTGCCGAGCAGGTTGAGGTTGGGGCCGTGCAGGACCAGCAGGTTAGCCATCCGGGACACCGGGCGAGGGACGCGCAGTCTGCTTGAAGCCTCCAATGGTGTCCAGTTCGGCGACGTTGGCTGGATTTAAGCGATTGTTTGAGTGGAATTGCTAATCCCGAGCCCAACCTTCGATTTCTCCCTCGGCGAACGGTCCGATGCGCTGCTTGAGCAGGTGTCCGTCGGGGGAGACCAGGATCGAATACGGCAGCACTCCACTGGCATTACCCAGGCGAACGCCTGCATCGGCGGGGCCCGGCGTGTCCAGCAGGATCGGGTAGGAGACCGTCACACGCTTGAGGAAGGCACGCACGGCAATGGGATCGTCCAGCGCGATGCCGACTACTTGCGCGCCGTTAGGCGCATGTTGGGCGGAATAGCGCTGAAGCTCCGGCATTTCTCGCACACACGGTCCGCACCATGACGCCCAGACATTGATCAGCAGGAGGCGACTGCGATACGCGGCAGGCAGGGTGAGGTTCGAACCGTCCAGTACAGGCAGGGTCATCGTCGGGACGGCTTGGCCCAGCTGGGCAACAGCAACCCCCGGCAGGGGCTTTGGGGCATTCGCAGACAGCAGCGCATTCACTGCGCGCTGGCCGGGTTCGCTGCGCAGCAATGGGCCGGGGCCGGTCGTGAGCAGGCTGGCGATGACGCCGAGTGCACCGGCAGCGAGCGCGATCAGCACAACGACAACGCTGTTTTTTGTGCGGGTGCCGTTCACTGGGCCGCGTGCTGGATGCGGTCGACGAACGGCGCGACCTTCTCGTAACCGACCAGGCGCAGTTCGCGATGTTCACCGTGACCGCCGAAGAACAGCGTCGCTGGCGGCCCGATGATGTCGAAGCGCTGCATCAGCGCCTGGTCAACCGCGTCATTGGCGGTGACGTCGGCCTTGAGCAGTACGAAGTTGCCGAGAGCGGCATGCACGGTCGGATCGGTGAAGGTGTACTTCTCCATCTCCTTGCAGCTCACGCACCAGTCTGCATAGAAATCGAACATCAGCGGTTTGCCTGCGGCTTGCGCGGCGGCGAGTTCGCGGTCGAGATCCGCCGAGGATTTGATGGTGCGGAAGTCAAGTTCGTTGGTCATGCGCTTGCCGCCCGCAATGCCCGCCAGCGGTTGCAAGGGATCGCTGCCGCCGCCGAGCGCGCCCAGCAGTTGCGCGGCGCCGATCACCGCCAGCACCAGTCCGGCGAAACGCCCTGCCAGCCGCGTACGCGGACTAACGGTTGCAGCGCTGAACGCCCAGGCCGCCGCGCCCAACGCCAGCAATCCCCAGAGTGCCAGCGTCGCAGCGCCCGGCAGGATGCGCGCCAGCATCCACACAGCAAGCCCGAGGAAGACGAATCCGAAGATCCGCTGCGCCGTCGTCATCCACGGCCCGCTCGTCGGCATGCCGCGACCCGCGGCCGCACCGAATGCCAGCAGCGGCACGCCCATGCCCATCGCCAGCAGGAACAACGCCGCGCCGCCAAGGACAGGATCATGGCTCTGGCCGATGTAGAGAACGGCACCGGCCAACGGCGGTGCGACGCAGGGGCCGACGATCAATGCCGACAGTGCGCCCATCGCGGCAACCCCGGCGAGCGAGCCGCCGCGCTGGCGGTCGGTCATTTCGCCCAATCGCGAGCGCAGCGCCATCGGCAACTGCAGTTCGTACAACCCGAACGACGACAGCGCCAGCACGACGAACAGCGCCGCGAAGGCAGTAATGATCCACGGGTTCTGGAACGCCGCCTGCAGATTGGCGCCCAGCAACCCCGCGACCACGCCGGCCACCGTGAACACCAGCGCATTGGCGACCACGTACACAAGCGACAGCACCAGCGCGCGGCCAGTGCCCAGGCGCGTGCCGCTTCCTGCGATCAGGCCGGACAGGATGGGAATCATCGGCAACACGCATGGCGTGAATGCCAGCAGCAGACCGGCGCCGAAAAAGCCGAGCAGCGTCAGCCACTTGTTCGATCCAGCCAGCGCGGACGCGAGCCGGCTGTCTTCGGCTGCGACTGGTGCCGTGGCGTTGGTGCTGGCTCCCAACGCGTCAGTGGGCGCCGTGGCATCTGCCGATCGAGGTTCCGGGACGACGATTGCAGCCGGGCGCTCCGCGCTCGCAGGCCTGACTTGTCCCGCGGGCAACGCCAGCGCCACCGTGCGCGTCATCGGCGGGTAGCAGATGCCATCGGTCTGGCAGCCCTGGAATATCGCCGTCAGAGTGACGTGCGCGGCAGTCGCGTTCTGGCGCAGCAGCGGCAGCGGCACATCGATCTGGTCGAAGTAGACAATGACATTTCCGAAGTGTTCGTCGCGATGTGGCGTGCCTTGCGGCCAGCGTGGGGTGCCAGTCTTGATTCCACTCGCCCCCGTCAACGCGAACGATGCTTTGTCGCGATAGAGGTAATACCCCATCGCCGGAGTAAACCGAAGCAACAACGTATTGCCGTCGCCCACGATCGCCTCGAACCCGAAGGCCTGTTCCGGTGGCAGCGGTTTTGCATCCATCGCACCTGGCGCAGCTCCCACCAACGGCACATTGCCATCGGCAAGCGAGCGACCAAGCGCACCAAAACCGGTGTCATCGGAGCGCGTGGATACCACCGCCGGCAACGCCACCGTCAACATCCGCGTTTGTGGCGGATAACACACGCCAAGATCGGCGCAGCCCTGGTATTTGACCTTCAGCGTGACGCTGTCACCGGTCGCGCTGCCAGGCAGCGAGCCGACGACCTGCTTGCGATAGGTTTCCACCTGCCCGAAGAATTCGTCGTGATGTGTTTGACCGTGCGGCAGCTGCAACGCCTGCGTATCGAAGCCGTTGATCGCCAGCGCACTCATGCGCTGTTTATAGAGGTAGTAGCCATCGGCGATGCGCCAGCTCAGCACGATGCGGTCGCGGGTGGGCGCGGAGGCGGTCAGCGCGAAGGCCTGGTCCACCGGCAACAGATCGGACTCGTCGACCGCCAGCGCCGGTGCCGCCACGCACATCAGCGCGCACATGAGCAACGTCGCGAGCGCGCGGCGAAAACGGGACAACATCACCATGACAGCATCACCTCATTGACCACTTGATTCTCCAGCGCCCGTATTGTCGACGACCCACTCCAGGTACCCCGGCAATCCGGCGGCCACTTCGACCGCCAGCACTTCGGGTAGTTCGTATGGATGCAAGGAGGCAATGCGCCCGGCCATCGGTTCGAACTGCGCCCGTGTCGTCTTGATCAAGAGCAGGATCTCGTCCGCTCGTTCGATGGCGCCTTGCCAGCGGTAAATGGACTGCACCCCGGGCAACAGCGTCACGCACGCGGCGTGGCGCTCGTCGACCAGGGCCTGGGCAATGCGGTGCGCAGTGTCGATGTCGGGGCAACTGCAATGGCAAAGGAGGACGGTCACGACACGATTGCGAAAGCGGGCTGCCAGCTGCGGGCGCCTAGCCTAGCCCAGCGAGGTGCCGGTGGGCTTGGTGGAGTGTCGCGCCGAGCCCGCCTCTGCATGCGCGACGGCACTGCGCGCCATGCTGTCCCGCGATCGCCCGGTACGTTGCGAGGCCAGCTGCTCGACGATGTCCACAAGCGACACGCGCGACTGCGCCGACACGTCCCGAAAGGCGTGCAGCAGTCGCAGTTCGATCGGCTCGTCGATCAACAGCGCGTCGGCGGTCGGGACAGAGTCCATCCGGACCTCGTTGCTCAGCGCCATCCCGCCGCGCCCGGTGACCAGCCATTCGAACTGCACACCCGTCACCACAGCAACTTGGCGCAGGTGCTCGACGCTGGGATTCTTGGCCTGTGCAGATTCCCAGTGGCTGACGGCGCTGCGCTGGACTCCGATGAGGCCAGCTAGCTGTAACTGCGACATTCCGGCGTGCCGGCGCGCCAGCCGGATTCGGGATTGGGGTGTCATGAAATTCCCGCTGGCGTGTTTAAACGAATGGAATGTTACTACTGCTCACGCGGTTAGAGATACTCACCCATACTTGTGCGATATCGATATCCATACGCATTGTAAGACCGCTATTCCAATGGCTTTTGGTACGTAACGATAACTATATTCACCTGCTCCGGTCTGCCACCCTCTTCACAAATCGACACCTACTCGCAACTCTTGCCTGGCCGACATGGGTGTTGGCTCGAGGCGCCCCCGCGTTTCGACAAGGATGAGGCATGGAGGCGACCCAAGGCAGGACGCAAGCTTGGGCACAAGGATGGGGAGGGATAGCGAGCGGCAGTTCTGGTCATCCTCCTGACAATGATCCGGGAGGTGGATGGCCAGCTGGCTGGGCCATATGAAACCCGATGCCAGCGCTAGTGGGAAACGACAAGGCCTGCAGATGCGGGCCTTGTCGTTTTTAAGGCCCTGATCATCCAGGAAGGGACGTGCTCCCATCCGACTTTGTCGACCCTGCGGCTCCCTTGAAACCCAGGCCATATGCCCCATCTCGTAGGCAGTCCCGTCCCGGGCAATTGTCTCGGCGGCGTTTGGCACTCTCATCCCCGGAGTGCTAACATGATCGGCCGTTTTCCAACCCAATCAAGCACTTAAGAGGTTGTCTATGAATATCAAGCCGCTTTACGACCGCGTCGTCATCAAGCGCATGGAAGAAGAAAAGATGTCCGCTGGCGGCATCGTCATCCCCGATTCCGCTGCCGAAAAGCCGATCAAGGGCGAAGTGCTGGCCGTCGGTGAAGGCAAGGCGCTGGACAACGGTACGACACGCGCGCCCAAGGTCAAGGTCGGCGACAAGGTGCTCTTCGGCAAGTACGCCGGCACCGAGGTCAAGCTCGACGGCACCGACATCCTGGTGGTGAAGGAAGACGACATCTTCGCCGTGATTGGCTGATCGACGTCACTGTTCACCGGTTTCAACCCCCATTCCTGAAAATATCTTGAGGTAATCGCAATGGCTGCCAAGGAAATTCGTTTCGGTGAGGACTCGCGCGCGAAGATGCTGCGCGGCGTCAACATTCTCGCCAATGCCGTCAAGGCAACGCTCGGCCCGAAGGGCCGCAATGTCGTGCTTGAGAAGAGCTACGGCGCCCCCACGATCACCAAGGACGGCGTGTCCGTCGCAAAGGAGATCGAGCTGGCCGACAAGTTCGAGAACATGGGCGCACAGATGCTGAAGGAAGTCGCGTCCAAGACCTCCGACAACGCCGGTGACGGCACCACCACCGCCACCGTGCTGGCGCAGGCGCTGATCCGCGAAGGCATGAAGGCGGTCGCCGCCGGCATGAACCCGATGGATCTCAAGCGCGGCATCGACAAGGCCGTGACCGCGGTCGTCGCCGAGCTCAAGATCATCTCCAAGCCGACCGCGGACGACAAGGCGATCGCGCAGGTCGGTACGATCTCCGCGAACAGCGACGAGTCGATCGGCAACATCATCGCCGACGCGATGAAGAAGGTCGGCAAGGAAGGCGTCATCACGGTTGAAGAAGGTTCCGGCCTGGACAACGAGCTCGATGTCGTCGAAGGCATGCAGTTTGATCGCGGCTACCTGTCGCCGTACTTCATCAACAACCAGCAGTCGATGTCGGCGGAACTCGAAGACCCCTTCATCCTGCTGTACGACAAGAAGATCTCCAACGTCCGTGACCTGCTCCCGGTGCTGGAAGGCGTCGCCAAGGCCGGCAAGCCGCTGCTGATCGTCGCCGAGGAAGT
>JBBQTR010000056.1:0-11704 GCA_038213095.1 Lysobacterales bacterium
CCGGCACCAGTCAGAATCGCGCCACTGCGTGCACGCCAGCGCTGTACATCCCGTCGTGCGGGATCGCCGCTGATCCATTTCGATTCGCCCGAGGCCAGCGCACTGCGGCCGTCGATGCTGATCGCAAGCTTGATCCGCACCCAGGGGCGGCCGCGCTCGATCCGAGACAGAAACCCGTGGTTTAGCTCACGTGCCAGCGCTTCCATCAATCCGATGTCGACGACCACGCCCGCTGCACGCAAACGCTCGAAGCCGGTGCTATCGACCAGCGGATTTGGATCGCGCATCGCCCCGACCACCCGTACGATGCCTGCAGCGATCAATGCATCGGCGCACGGCCCGGTCCTGCCAATATGCGAGCACGGCTCCAACGTGACGTACGCGGTCGCGCTACGCGCGTTGTCGCCTGCAGCCTGCAATGCGAGCACTTCGGCATGCGCACCACCCGCGCGCTGGTGCCAGCCTTCGCCGACCACCTCATCGCCCTTGGCCAGCACGCAGCCGACCATGGGATTGGGCTTGGTGGTGAATGCGCCACGCTCGGCCAAGCGCAAGGCGCGCGCCATCATCGCGTGGTCGATCGCGGTGAATGTCGTTATCGAGCCAGCGCTCGTCATGTCATCGCTTCTTCTTGTCGATAAGCACCACGGCGCCACCGAGCAATGGCAGCTGGCCTTCGCCCGGCGTTTCGCGTTCAAGCCGGTCGATTTCCTCGCGGAAGTCCGCCACGTCTTCGAACGAGCGATAGACCGAAGCAAAACGCACGTAGCCGACATGATCGAGCGTGCGTAGTTCCGACATCACGAACTCCCCCACGCGGCGCGATGCGATCTCGCGCTCTGTGGTCATGCGCAACTGATGCACGACCGCACGCACCGCCGACTCGATCTGCTCCTCGGCCACGGGCCGCTTCTGCAATGCGCGATCGAAACTGACTCGCAGCTTGCGCGCATCGAACTGTTCGCGCCGGCCATCGCCCTTGATGATCACCGGCAGCTTGAGTTCAATCGTTTCCAGCGTACTGAAGCGCTCCCCACAGGCTTCGCATTCGCGACGCCGGCGGATGGTGACACCGTCATCGGACACACGCGAGTCGATGACGCGGGTATCGACGTGTTGGCAGAAAGGACAGTGCATGTGCAGGGCGCCGCGGTTTTATCCATACACCGGAAACTGCTGGCATTGCCTGGTCACGTTATCGCGCACGCCGGCAATGACGTTCTCGTCATTCGGCGCATCGAGCACATCGCAAATCCAGTTCGCCAGAGCGACGCAATCGACTTCCTTGTAGCCACGCGTGGTGATCGCGGGTGTGCCCAGGCGCAAGCCTGAAGTGACGAAGGGTTTCTGCGGATCATTCGGCACCGCGTTCTTGTTGACCGTGATGTGGGCGCGGCCCAATGCGGCCTCGGCATCCTTGCCGGTAATACCCTTGCCGATCATGTCGACCAGCATCAAATGATTCTGCGTGCCACCTGACACGATCTTGTAACCGCGCGCGGTGATCGCATTGGCCATCGCCTGTGCGTTCTTGACGACCTGCTGCTGGTAATCCTTGAAGGACGGCTCCAGCGCTTCCTTGAACGCGACCGCCTTGGCGGCGATCACGTGCATCAGCGGCCCGCCCTGGATGCCAGGGAAGACGATCGATTGCAGCTTCTTGACGAGCTCATCCGAAGCGTTCTGCGCAAGGATGATGCCGCCACGCGGGCCGCGCAGGGTCTTGTGCGTGGTCGACGTCACCACGTGCGCATGCGGCAATGGATTGGGATACACACCGGCAGCAACGAGGCCGGCGACGTGCGCCATGTCAACGAAAAAGATCGCGCCGACCGAATCGGCGATCTGACGCATGCGCGCCCAGTCGACGATCTGCGAGTAGGCACTGAAACCGCCGATCAGCATCTTCGGCTTGTGCTCGGTCGCCAAGCGCTGCATCTCGTCGTAATCGATCATGCCGGTGGCATCCACGCCGTACTGCACCGCGTGGAAGAGCTTGCCGCTGATGTTGACCTTTGCGCCGTGGGTGAGATGGCCGCCATGTGCAAGGGACATGCCGAGGATGGTGTCGCCCGGCTGCAAGAGCGCGAGGAACACCGCCTGGTTGGCTTGCGACCCGGAGTGCGGCTGCACGTTCGCGTAGTCAGCCCCAAAGAGTTCTTTCACGCGGTCGATCGCCAACTGCTCGGCGATGTCGACGTACTCGCAGCCACCGTAGTAGCGCTTGCCAGGATAGCCTTCGGCGTACTTGTTGGTCAGCACGCTGCCCTGCGCTTCCATCACCCGCGGGCTGGCGTAGTTTTCGCTGGCGATGAGTTCGACGTGGTCTTCCTGGCGCTGGTGCTCGTCGGCGATGGCCTTGGCGAGTACGGGGTCGTAGCCTTCGATGCGGGTGTCACGAGGGAACATCAGGCACTCCGGCGGCGTTTCAGGAAGACGCAAAGTGTAGCCGCAGCATGGGTTTACGGCCATTCAACTGGCATGGAACGACTTGTTCCGCGATAATCCACGACATCCTGAAACACTCCCGCGGCCCTGCCCTTGCAGGTCCGTCGCTGCCCCCTGCGGAGCCTCCATGCAATACATCTACACCATGAACGGCGTCAGCAAGACCGTGCCGCCCAAGCGCCAGATCATCAAGGACATCTCGCTGTCGTTCTATCCCGGAGCCAAGATCGGCCTGCTCGGGATCAACGGTTCCGGCAAGTCGACGGTGCTGCGGATCATGGCCGGCGTGGATGCCGACTTCAACGGCGAGGCGCGCGCGGCCCCCGGCATCAAGGTGGGCTATCTGCCACAGGAACCGCAACTGGATCCCGCGCAAACCGTGCGCGAGGCAGTCGAAGTCGGTGTCGGCGAAGTGCTCAGTGCGCAAGCCGAGCTGGACAAAGTGTATGAAGCCTACGCCGAGGAAGGCGCGGACTTCGACAAGCTCGCTGCCAAGCAGCAGCGCCTCGAAGCCATCCTCGCCAGCGGCGATGCGCATACGCTCGAACACCAGCTGGAAGTCGCCGCCGACGCGCTGCGCCTGCCGCCGTGGGACGCGATCATCGGCAAACTCTCGGGCGGTGAGAAACGCCGCGTCGCGCTGTGCCAGCTGCTGCTTCAGAAACCGGACATGCTCTTGCTTGATGAACCAACCAACCACCTCGACGCCGAATCGGTCGAATGGCTGGAACAGTTCCTGGCGCGCTACACCGGCACCGTGGTCGCGGTCACGCATGATCGTTACTTCCTCGACAACGCCGCCGAATGGATCCTGGAGCTGGATCGCGGCAAGGGCATTCCGTGGAAGGGCAACTACACCGACTGGCTCACGCAAAAAGATGCGCGCCTGAAGCAGGAAGAATCCGGAGAAAAAGCTCGGCAGAAGGCGATCCAGCGCGAGCTCGAGTGGGCGCGCAGTAACGCAAAAGGCGGCCGCAGCAAGGGCAAGGCGCGGCTGGCGCGGATCGAGGAACTACAGGCCGTCGATTACCAGAAGCGCAACGAGACCAATGAAATCTTCATCCCGCCCGGGGAGCGGCTCGGTCAATCCGTCGTCGAGTTCAAGGGCGTGTCGAAGAGTTTCGGCGACCGATTGCTGATCGACGATCTGAGCCTGATCGTGCCGTCGGGCGCGATCGTCGGCATCATCGGCCCGAACGGCGCCGGCAAGTCGACGCTGTTCAAGATGATCACCGGGCTGGAGAAACCCGACAAGGGAACGATCGTGATGGGGCCGACGGTGAAGTTGGCCTACGTAGACCAGAGTCGCGAGAAGCTCGAAGGCAACCATAACGTCTTCCAGGAAGTCTCCGGTGGCGCCGACATCCTCAACATCAACGGCGTCGAGATCCAGTCGCGCGCCTACATCGGCCGCTTCAATTTCAAAGGCCAGGACCAGCAGAAACTGGTCGGCACGCTGTCCGGCGGTGAGCGAGGTCGCCTGCACCTGGCCAAGACGCTTCTGCAGGGCGGCAACGTGCTGCTGCTCGACGAACCATCGAACGACCTCGACATCGAAACGCTGCGTGCACTGGAAGACGCGATCCTCGAGTTCCCGGGCAACGTGTTCGTGATCTCGCACGATCGCTGGTTCCTGGATCGCATCGCCACGCACATCCTGTCGTTCGAAGGCGACTCGCACGTGGAGTTCTTCCAGGGCAACTACCGCGAATACGAGGAAGACAAAAAGCGTCGCCTCGGCGAGGAAGGCGCGCAGCCGCATCGGTTGCGGTTCAAGGCGTTGAAATAATCCTGAGTGTGCAGCGGTACCAATCTTCATAGCAGCGGCTTACGCCGCTCCTATGACAGTAGATAGGCGGGAGGAGCACCATGGACTTCATGCAGGCATTGCGCGATCGCTGGGCGAAATCCGACTCGCTGGTGTGTGTCGGACTTGACCCGGAGCCGAGCAAATTCCCGGCGCGCTTCGTCAATGATCCGGATGCGATCTTCAACTTCTGCCGCGACATCACCGACGCCACGGCCGACTACACGAGCTGCTTCAAGCCCCAGATCGCCTACTTCGCCGCGCGTCGCGCGGAGGGTGCGCTGGAACGGCTGATCGCGCATATCCACGCCGCGCATCCCGACGTGCCGGTGATCCTCGACGCCAAGCGCGGTGACATGGGCAGCACGGCACAGCAGTATGCGGTCGAGGTGTTCGACCGCTACGGTGCGGACGCGGTGACGCTCAACCCTTATCAAGGCATCGACGCTGCACAACCTTTTCTCGATCACGCCGACCGCGGCTGCGTGTTTCTCTGCCACACGTCGAATCCCGGCGCGCGCGACTTCCAGGAGCTCGATGTTCAAGGCATGCCGCTGTATCAACAAGTGGCCAGGACGATCGCGGAAAAATGGAATGCGCATGGCAACTGCCTGCTGGTCGTCGGCGCCACCTTCCCGGAAGAGTTAAGCGAAGTGCGCGCCATCGTCGGCGACATGCCGCTGCTGATCCCCGGTGTCGGTGCGCAGGGAGGCAATGTCGAGGCCGTTGTCCGTAATGGCAGGACCACCGACGGCACCGGGCTGATCGTCAGTTCTTCGCGGGCGATCCTCTATGCCTCGAATGGCGATGATTTCGCTGAAGCTGCTGGCAACGCCACCAAGGCCTTGCGCGACGAGATCAATCGCTACCGCTGAACGCTCCCACGGAAAGCACCTGGCCCCAGCGCCGCACCAATGCGCGCAACGCAGCGAATGGAAACCGCCCCCAGATCATCGCGAACACCGCCACGCGTACTGATGCGCTGCGATGCGGCGCCTCGAATTTAACGAACCAGCGCCACAGCCCACGATGCTTGTGCCATTCGACGAACAGCGGGCGCGATCGGGACGACACGCCGCGCACGTGCACCACGCGCACATCGTTGGCGACCGCGACGATTGCACCGGCATCACGCACGCGCCGGCACAGGTCGAGGTCCTCGGCGTGTAATCGGTACGCCATATCGAAGCCGCCAACGCGCTCGAACAGGATGCGCGGCAACAGCATCAGCGCACCGGAAACCGCATCGACCTGTTGCAGCGAGCGCTTGACGTCAACCTGCACACCGAGCTGCGCCGCCGTCGCCGAGCGCAGCATTGCCCTGAAGTCCGGGTCGCGCCGACGCGCAGCCGGGTCGCGCACGCCATCCTCCCCGACCAGGTCCGCACCGACCAATGCGTTGCCGTCAAGTGGACGCGCATGGGTGCGGAGTTGCGCCAGCGAATCGGCTTCGACCAGGCAATCAGGGTTGACGAAGGCCAGCCACGTGATGGGAGGTCCTGTATCGAGCAGTGCCGTTGCGCCCTGGTTGCAGGCCACCGCAAAGCCTGGATTGTCGGGATTGGCGACGAATCGCAATCGTGTGTCGCCCGCGGCGTGGCGTTGAACGATTGCCAGGGTGCCGTCTTCGGATGCGTTGTCGACGACGCGGATTGCCACGACGCCGTCGGCCACGCGCAGCCGCGACAGACAATCGTCAATGGTCGCCGCGCTGCGGTGGGTTACGACGATGACACCGATGTCGGCGACGGAACTCATGATGCAAACAATTCGCGTTGCGGCGTGATGGGCGCAGTGTTGCTGTACAGCTGCGTGAGTTGCCCACGCATGTCATGCAGCGGATCGTGCATCAGGAACTGCGCCAGCCGGGCATGCCAGCCGGGCCAGCGCGCGGCGAGCGCGTCGAGGTCACTGTCGGCATGCCTGCCCTCGCTTCGACGGGCGACGAAAGCGGTGTCGCACAGGACATTCCGCCAGCCGTGCGCCGACATCCGCAGGGACAAATCAATCAGTGCGGCGTACCACGAGCCGTAGCTGGCGGCGTCGAGTCCGCCCACACGTTGCCGCGCACTGCCACGTAATGCCACGGCATGGGTCACGGCCGTCGGAAGTTCGGGAGACTGCGCGGGCATCGTGGCGCAACTGTGCGCGAGGCGATCGGGATCCTCGGGAACAGCGGCAATTTCGCCACATCGCGGCCAGGAGGCGGTTTCGCCGACATTGCACCATGGCGTCGCAGTGGCGATGGCGGCGTCGCGTGAGAGGCACGACGTCAGCTGCTGCAGCCAGCCCGGTGTCGGGATTGCATCGCAGGCGAGCACCACGACGTCGGATTCTCCGCAGGCAGCAAGCAGTTGATCCAGATGCGCGACCTCGCCGATGCTGCGCTGCCGGCGGCTGTAATCGGCGGCCAGTGGCGTCGCTAGCAGCCAGCGCTCGATGATGGCGACACCGCGTGGTCCGGCTTGGGCGTCATCGGCGAGCCACACGCGACTTCCGGCCGGGGTGCAGGCATCCAGCGCCGCAAGGCAGGCGTCGAGCGCATCGTCATCGACACCGACCGGCAACAGCACGACCGGCAATGTCGACGCTGCGCCGTCTGCGGTCACCTGCGCTTTGAGGGCGTGTTGAGCGGCTCCAGTGCGCGGAAGCGACGGCCGTATTCGTCGGTGAGATCGCGCGCTTCCTGCGGGTTGTGAATGATCGTCGGTGTCAGCAGGACGATGACTTCACTTCGGGTCGTTTTTGATCCTTGGGTCCCGAACAGGCTTCCAATGACAGGAATCCGGCTAAGCCCGGGAAGACCCGATGCGCTGTGTGTCACGCCATCAGAGATCAAGCCGGCCAGCATCACCGTTTCGCCACTCTGGATCGCGGCTTCTGTCTTCAGCCGGCGAGTATTGATCGAGATGTTTCCGTTGATGTTGGTGGTATCTCCAGGCGAACTGACTTCCTGCACGATGTCGAGAAACACCATTCCATCCTTGGTCACGCGGGGCCGGACTTTGAGAATGGTGCCGATATCCAGATACTGGACCTGGCTGAATGTCGATGGCGTTCCTGGCGTAGTCCCACCAGTCCCGGGATTGAAACTGACCGACGCGATCGGAATGCGGCTGCCGACATTAAATGTCGCCTCGGCGTTATTGCGCACGACCACCGATGGGGTCTGCAGCAGTCGAACGTCAGTGACCTGATCCAGCGCCGAAATGACGGCCGCGGCATTGCGACCGAGGAATGTCCATGCCAAACCACCGGTGCCCGCAACGGGACCTGCCCGCGTAAAGCTGCCAGCCAGGCTGCCCAGGCTTTTGCGGGTGATGGAAGGCAGGCCAGCCCCGCCAGAGGTGCCAGGATCGGTCACTGCATTGTCAAAATACCAGTTCACGCCGTATTGCAATGCGCCGCCGAGCGTGACCTCGGCCACCTGCGCCTCGATATGCACCTGTAGCGGCATGACGTCGATACGCTCGATGACTTCCTTGATCGACCGCCACGCGGCGCCCGTGGTGCGCACCAGCAGGGTGTTGGTTTCGTCGACCGCCGACACGCCGACTTTCTCGCCACCGACTTCCAGCGTGACGGCGCCGTTGCCCTGGCCTTTGGAGTTGAGCGACAACGAACCGCCGCCCAACCCGCCGCCACTGTCGCCACCACCGCTGTCGCCGCCGCCGATTCCGCCCCCAACGCTCGCGGAACTGACGCCGCTGGAATTGTCCACGCCGCCATCCTTGATTTCGGTCGGATTGCTGCCGGGCATCAAAGACGGCGCGCCGCTGCCTCTGTCGCCACCGCCGCCCCTGCTGCCGCCTCCGAATGCTTCCGCCAGGCGATCGGCCAGATCCTTGGCCTTGATGTATTTCAATTCGTACGAGAACAGCTGCACGCCCTGGCCGGCGGTATCGATGCGCTCCAGCCATTGCTGGATGTCATCGAGATATTTTGGTTGCGAGGTGATGACCATCACCGCGTTGGCCTCTTCCAGTGGCAAGAAGCGGAACATGCCCGCGACCGGCGATTTGCTCTGCTCGCCGAAGACTTTTTCGAGGTCGGCAACCACCTTGGTCGCCTTGCCCGATTGCAACGGGAACACACCGACCGACATGCTCGACATCCAGTCGACATCGAAGATCTGCACCGTGCGCAGGTAATTCTCGAGCTCGTCTCGCGTACCGCCCAGCGTGATCAGGTTGCGTCCGTTGTCGACGCTGACGATCGCATTGGGACGTGCGTAGGGCTTGAGGATTTTCTCCATCTCGGTAGCGGAGATGTAACGCAGCGGCACTGCGCGGACTTCGAAACCACGCGCGTTCTCCGCGCTGCCGGTGCGCGGGGCGACGGTGCCCGCCAGCGCCTGGTCGGCGGGCATGATGTTGTAACGCCCGTCGCTGTAGACCATGCGCGCGTTGTTCCAACCCAGCACCATTTCCAGCAGCGACAACGCCGCGGCCGGGCTGACCGGCTTGGGCGTGGCCAGCGTGACCGTGCCCTGCACGCCCGGTGCGATGACGTAGTTCTGGCCGAGCATGTCGCCCAGGATCGCCTTGACCACCGCCTGCAACGATTCGCCTTCGAAATTGAAGGTCGCAACGCCCGTGGTGCCACCGATGTTGGGCGGCGGTGCTGCGGCGGCACTGCGGTTGATCACCTGCCCGGTGCCGCGATGGATAATGGCCTGCGGGCTGGCATCGGCATCGACCGGCAGCGGTTGCGTGCGCACGCCGTTGATCGTGGTGACCACGCCCGGCGTCCGTGCATCGCCATTGGCGCCAGCACTCGACGTACCGGCCTGAGTCGCTTGCGACCGATTGCCGGCGCGCTGGATGTTGGGCGGCGGCATGGTTTCGCAGGCGGCGAGCGCGGCGATGAGGACGCCGACGAGCAGACTGCGGAGCATGGATCGGGCGCGCATTTCAAGGACTTTCATTTGCGGGACTCTAATGTGTTTCTTGCTATGGGTTCTTGACTGCAGGAGCAGGCGGCGGGGTGTTGGCGTCCTTACGCAGCTGCGCGCGACGTTCTTCAATGCGCTTGCGGATGCTGTCGACCTGGGCATCCGGTGTCACGGGCGATTCGGGCGAAGCTGTGGACGGCGCAGGTTGCTCGTTGGGAATGGCGGGCGAAATGGCCGACCGCATGGCGGGCTTGCCGGCCGGATTCATGGCCGCCGGATTGGTACCCGTCAGCCCGTTCATGTGGTCGGCTGTGGGGGACTCGCCTCCGGTTCCGTCGTAGACGCGCAAGTCCAGTGTCTTCTGACCGTCGGGGCCGTCAAAAATTGCACTACGCGGGTTCAGCGCGGTCAATCGCCAGGTCGGCTGGGCAGCCGCGGCATCCCCAAGCTTGATGCGCGTCGACTCGCCGCCGGCGGACGGCTGCACGATCGCCATTTTCAACGTCGGCGTCAGCAGTACGCTGGTGAGGATGAAGTCGAATGCGGGCGGCGCATTTTCGTCGCCTTCGGGCGCGATGAAGAATGGCTGCGGGCGTCGGTCTTCGGAGAACAATGGCCGTGCGATGGTTTCCGAGTATTGCGACAGCGGGCCAAGGCGTTCGGGCGAGGCAGCGGCCAGTTGCGGCAGCTGTGCGGCAATTGAGGGATCATCCGGCAGCAGCTGCACGTACTCACCCAGGCCCAGCAGGCTCAAGACCCACAGCACCAGGGCCCAGCCGGCAACCGTCGCCAGCAGCCAGGTGCGTGGCGCGACGCCTTCAACGCGCATCGCTTGCCCCCGTGGTCCGTGTCGACGTCGTCGCAGCCACCGGCAGCGGACGCAGGTAGCCGTAAAGATCAAAACTCACGTCCAGTCCACCGGCTTGCGCACCCCCCTGCCCAGGTGCAAAGAAATAGCGTTGCGCGAGCACATTGAGGTTGTCGACGAACAATCTCGGCGTGCCGGCTTCCAGCGCGTACAGGACGGCCGACAGTTCAGGAGTGCCGCAACGCAAACGCACCTGCACCGTGACCTTGCGAAAGCGCTCCTTGGTAGCGTTGTCGTCGGCCAGCGGCGAGCGATTAGTGATCGCGCAGCTGCGGTTGCCGGGGCTGGCCTGCTCGACGACCGACTCCAGCCGCTGCACCAGGCTGGCGGTCGCGAGCTCGGTGGTGCTTTCGGCAAGGAACCCCGGACGGTGCGCCAAGGCCGCCTGTACCTGCTGCAGGCGGCGGGCGATGTCCGGGCCTTGGCGCAGTTGCATGCGCTGGCGCAGTTCGCGCTGCTGCAGGGCTTCGATGCGGCTCTGCGCGTCAAGCATCGGCGCCGTCCACCAGGTGTGCAGCAGCACCAGATAGCCCAGCAGCAAGGCCAGCAGCAGCAGGCCTAGGGCCAGCCAGCGGTCGCGCTCCTGGCGTTTGCGATCAAGGACGATGCTGGCCATTGCCCACCTCCTTGCCGGCGCCGGGCTTGATCGCCAGGTCTGCCGTCAGCGTGAACCGGTCGCGGTGCGTGCGCGGGTCGGGTTGCAACGCGCCGGTCAGGGCGGGCGACGTCCACAGGGTGGAGCCTTCCAAGCGCGGCACCAGTGCCGAGGCTTGCGTGCTCAGGCCGATCAACAGCAGCTGATCGTTCTCGACCGCGACTTTTTCCAGATAGGTATCGTCAGGCAGGCGCCGGCTGAGTTCGTCCATGACCTCGATCATGGTCGGGCGCCCGTTGCGGGCGCGATCGATGAACGCCGCGCCCTGGACCGCGTCGACCAGTTGCTGGCGCTGCTGATTCACCCGGCGCGCGGACGCGCTACGGCTGGCGACCTGTTTTTCCAGCAGGTCGGCGGCAGCACGACGGTTGTCCAGCCATTGCCACAATCCGCCGGCCAGCGCGAGCAGGGTGATGGCGACCAGCGCCCAGTTCCAGGCACGCCAGGGATCGGCGATGCGGACGCGACGGGCAACGGGAAGCAGATTGACGCCACTGGGCAGCCCTTGCGCACCGGCGATATCAACGCCCACCAAGCTGGCGGCGAGGGGCCCAAGCGCGGTCAGTGCGGCATCGAAGTTGGCCTTGGGCACGACGATGAGTTCGATGTCGGCCTGGCCGTCGGCACGCCGCCCGAGCAGCAAAGCGTCGAACACCACGTTGCCGGGCTCGAATGGCGTCTGCCGCTCGATCTCGAAGCGCAGCACGTCATGCATGCGTTCTACGGCAGCAGCCGGCAGCAGCATGCGCCGGCGCAGGCCAATGTTGGCGGGCAGCACGAGCCTGCGGGGCAGGTCGACGATCTGCTGGCCCAACACTGTCGCCAGCGGGTCGGTGGCGTCCGCGGATTCGGGCAGTGGCAAGTAGCCCAGATCCAGTATGTCGCCGGCGCGATCCAGTCGCAACTGCACGCTGTCGCCATCGCGGGTCAGCAGCAGGCGATCGCGCGCCCATCCGAACAGCGCCTGCCAGCGCACCGGCAGCCAGTCGGCCAACGCCGCCCGCCACCATGCGAAAAGGCCATCTGCGCCCA
>JBBQTR010000057.1:0-11618 GCA_038213095.1 Lysobacterales bacterium
GCAAGACGAAACCCGCACCGGCAGCCTTGATGGGCTCCGTGTGATGGTCATCGACGATTCGAAGACCATCCGCCGCACCGCCGAAACCCTGCTCAAGCGTGAAGGCGCCGACGTGGTCACCGCCACCGACGGCTTCGAGGCACTGGCCAAGATCGCCGACCAGCAGCCGCAGATCATCTTCGTTGACATCATGATGCCGCGCCTGGATGGCTACCAGACCTGCGCGCTGATCAAGAACAACCAGCTGTTCAAGTCCACGCCGGTGATCATGCTGTCGTCCAAGGACGGGCTGTTCGACAAGGCCCGCGGGCGTATCGTCGGCTCCGAGCAGTACGTCACCAAGCCATTCACGCGCGATGAACTCCTCGACGCGATCCGTAAACACGTCACCGCCTGACTTCTGGGGCCTCCATGGCACGCATCCTGTTGATCGAAGATTCGCCGACCGATACCGCGGTCCTGACCCAGTTGCTGGAGCGCAACGGACATCAGGTGCTCGCCTCGGGTAGCGGCGAGGACGGCATAGAGGTCTGCAAGCGCGAATTGCCGGACCTTGTCCTGATGGATATCGTGCTGCCAGGCATGAACGGCTTCCAGGCAACGCGCGCGTTGTCGCGCGACGCCGCGACCAGCGCCATCCCGGTCATGATCGTCAGCACCAAGGCCATGGAAACCGATCGCGCCTGGGGTATGCGCCAGGGAGCCAAGGATTACATCGTCAAGCCGCCGGATGAAGGTGCCTTGATCAGCCGCATCAACGAGTTGCTGGGCGCCTGACGATGTCCAAACGCACACTGCGCCCATCGAATCTGCAAGCCAAAGCCACGCACGCTGCAGCGCCCGTGGCGGAGTTGCGGGCTGAAGATTCGGTGGCGATCCCCGGGAACGAGGTGGCGGTTGCCGATGCTCCCGTAGTCGATATATCGATCCCTGGGGACACCAGTGGAGCGCCTAGGGCCGCCGTGTTCCATGCGCCGGCCTCGCCCCAAATGCCGCCGTTCGAGATCCTGGACGACTACGAACGCCGCAGCCTGGCGCACGTTGTCGGTTTGCCCGAGCAACTTGACGCGCCCGGGTTGTGGCGCGGCGTCGGCTACCGCATCGGTGACAAGCGTCTGGCCTCGGGCTTTGATGAAGTGGTCGAAATCATGTCGATGCCGCAGGTGACGCCGGTGCCCGGGTCGCAGCCGTGGCTGCTGGGTGTCGCCAACATTCGCGGCAACCTGCTGCCGATCGTCGACCTCAAGCAATTCCTGGAAGGCGAACGCACCGTGCTGCATGAAAGCCAGCGCGTGCTGATCGTGCGCCAGCCCGGCGGCGACGTTGCGGTCACGATCGACGAATTGTTCGGCCAGCGCAGCTTCAACGAGTCGCAGCAGCAAACAGCTGAAACGCTGGCGGAAAGCCCGCTGGCGCAAGGTCGTTATACCCATTTCATCGACCGGGCCTATCGCCTGGCCGACGATTCGTGGGGGATTTTCAGCCTCGAGCGTTTATCCCGCACGCCTGAGTTCAGACAAGCCGCGGCCTGAGCCGCACAGCAAACAGAAGGTCGAGGTCGAACCATGAGCACTGTAATGGACACAGCGGGCGGCAAGGCTCGCAATATGGGCACCAACTTCTGGCTGCTGCTGCTTGCCGGATCGGTGATTGTCTTCGCCGCCAACACCGGTTACGCCACATATAAGGCCGCGCGCCTTGGCGGCGCCAGTTCGTCTGCATCGAACCTGCAGGTGAACTCGCAGAAGCTCGCCAACCAAGGCCGTGAAGCGGTCGGCGGCAAGCCCGAAGCATTCACCGCCTTCAAGACGACGCGCGCCCAGATCGACCAGGATGTCAAACAACTCAATGATCGCTTTGGTCAAGCCACGGGCGTGTCCGGGCCAATCGATACCGTGACCCAGACCTGGGCTCCACTGGCCAAGAGCGCCGATCAGGTCACCACTTCCGAAAAAGCCGTACTCGGCCTTGCCGGCAATGCCGACCGATTCGTCCAGCGCGTACCGCAATTGCAGGCGCAACTGGACGAAGTGGTGCGCGGCATGCTGGCCAGTGGTGCTCCCTCCTCGCAGGTCTACCTGGCGGTCCGTGAAGGCATCCTGGCCGCGACCATGGCCCGCAGCGTGACTGAAATCCAGGCCGGCGGCACTGGCGCCTCCATGTCCGGCGACAAGCTCGCGCGCGACGCAGGCGTGTTCACCCAGGTGCTCAACGGCTTCCATAACGGTGGCGCAGGCGAAGCACAGAAGATCACCTCGGCCGCAGCCGCCGGATCATTGAATCAAGCCAGCACGCAATGGGTCGAGATGAAGAAGGATCTCGATGCGATCCTCGGCAGCTCGCAGGACCTGTTTCGCGCGCAGAAAGCGGCGGCAAGCCTGGCGACCGGATCGGACAAGCTGCTTGGCGACATCGAAGACCTGTTCCGCGCGTTCACTGCCTTCGGCTCGTTGCGCGACACCAGCCTGCTCGGCAACATCTGGATCAGCATCATTTCCGGCCTGATCGCGCTTGCCTCGATCGGCGGCCTGCTTTTCAGCTTGAGCAGCGCGCAACGCAAGCGGTACCAGAGCACGATGGAGCTCAACAATCGTAACCAGGAGGCCATCATGCGCCTGCTGGACGAAATGGGTTCGCTCGCCGAGGGCGACCTCACGGTCAAGGCGACGGTCACCGAGGACATGACTGGTGCGATCGCCGACTCCATCAACTTCGCCGTCGAACAGCTTCGCAGCCTGGTGACGACGATCAACGACACCTCGGTGCAGGTCGCATCGAGTGCCCAGGAAACGCAGGCGACCGCCATGCACCTGGCCGAGGCCGCCGAACACCAGGCGCAGGAAATTTCTTCCGCCTCCGACCGCATCAGCGAAATGGCGGCCAGCATCAACCAGGTGTCAAAGAACTCTGCGGAATCCGCGGAAGTGGCGCAGCGATCGGTGCAGATCGCCACCAGTGGTGCCGGTGTCGTGCGTCAAACCATCCAGGGCATGGACAATATCCGTGACCAGATCCAGGAAACATCCAAGCGCATCAAGCGCCTGGGTGAGTCCTCGCAGGAGATTGGTTCCATCGTCGAACTGATCAATGACATCTCGGAACAAACGAACATCCTGGCGCTGAACGCCGCGATTCAAGCCGCATCCGCCGGTGAAGCAGGCCGCGGGTTCGCGGTGGTGGCCGATGAAGTGCAGCGACTGGCGGAACGCGCATCCAATGCGACCAAACGCATCGAAACGCTGGTGCAGACGATTCAGTCCGATACCAATGAAGCCGTCAGCTCGATGGAGCAGACGACGTCCGAAGTGGTCGCCGGTGCACGACTGGCCGAAGACGCGGGTACCGCGCTGGGTGAGATCGAAAAGGTGTCATCCGACTTGTCCGGGTTGATTCAGGGCATCTCCGCCGCATCGCAGCAGCAGTCAGGTGCCGCAGCCAACATCACGCAGGCGATGCACACGATTCAGCAGATCACCTCGCAGACGACACAGGGTGCCAACCAGACGGCCGAGTCGATTGGTAACCTGGCTCAACTTGCCGCAGATCTGCGTCGTTCGGTCGCCGACTTCAAGTTGCCGGCCTGAGCTGCAGGGCTAACCAAAGAGTGCCCGACAGGATGAACATGTCCGTTCCATGCCGGCCCGTTCAAGGCGGGCCCGTTCAAGGCACGGCTGTCATTGGCGAATGCGCCAATGACGATGCCTTCGCATTGCCCGGAGTCATGCGATGAGCGCCTTGCGCGACGCGATGGACTATTCGACGCTGGGCTGGATCAAGCCCGAGCTGGACGAAACCCTGCGGCAGGCGCGCATCGAAATCGAGGCGTTTGCGGAAGATCCCAGCGACACAAGCCGCATGCGATTCTGCGCCAGCTACCTGCATCAGGTACAGGGCACGCTGCGCATGGTCGAGCTGTACGCCCCGGCGATGGTCGCCGAGGAAATGGAACAGCTGGCGCAGTCGCTGCTAAGTGGTCAGACGGCAAGTGGCGAGGCTTTGAACCGGGATGAAGCCTGCGCCACGTTGATGCGCGGCGTGGTGTTGCTGCCTGATTACCTGGAGCGCTTGCAGGGCGGCCACAAGGACATTCCGATTGTGTTGCTGCCGCTGCTCAATGAGTTGCGTGCGGTGCGTGGTGAAAGCGGATTGAGTGAAAGCGTGCTGTTTGCGCCTGACCTGCAACGCCCGGTGCCGGCGACCTTCAATTCATTGACGCCCGATCACTCGCATGATCCGCGTGCGCAGCGGATCCATTCCGCGACACCACTACTAACCCAATTGCGGGATGCGCTTGGGCAATGGCCGCAGGACGGCCAGCCCGCGGACATCAGCAAGCTTGTCAGTGCACTGGACGGCTTGCTGTCACAGACCGCCGAACCCGCCGATCGGCGCATGCTGTGGGTGGCGGCGACGGTGGCCGACGCGCTTGGTGAAGGCGCATTGAGCGCGACGCCGGCACTGCGCCAGGCATTCGCCAGCGTCGAACGCGAAACCCGTCGCCTGTTCGAGGACAATGGATTCGATCAGCCACGTGCCGAGGCCGCGCTGGAGCCCACCCGCCAGCTGCTGTACCACGTCGCCAACAGCAATGGTACGCATGCGGGCTTGCAGGATCTTCGCGACACCTTTGACCTGAACGCGCAGGCCCCCAGCGCTTCGGAGCTCGAACACGCCCGCGGCAGCCTTACTGGACATAACCGAGCCCTGCTTGACACGGTATCCGCGGCGATCAAGGAAGACCTGCTGCGCGTCAAGGATGTCCTGGACCTGCAATTGCGCAGCGGCCAAGCTGATCTGGCCAGCCTGCAGCCGCAGGTCGAAGCACTCGGCCGCATCGCCGATACCTTGGGCATGCTGGGCCTGGGAGTGGCCCGCACGGTCGTCCAGAAACAGCGTGATGCCATGCGTTCCATGGTGCATGGCGAGCGTCCGGCAGACGAAGGTGCGCTGCTGGATATCGCAGGTGCGTTGCTGTACGTCGACGCATCACTCGACGAGCAGGTCGCGCACCTTGGTGGGCCGGATGCTGGCGCCGACGAGAGCATGCTGGCCAGCGAATCGCGCAAGGTGCTCGAAGTCGTCGTGCGCGAGGCGATCACCAATTTCGCAGACGCGCGCCAGGCGTTCGTCGCATTCGTTGAAACCAGTTGGGATCACGCACAGCTTGCCGAAGTCCCACGTCTGCTACAGGAAGTCACCGGCGCACTGAACATGCTCGAACTGACAGTGCCCGCCGACTATGTCATCGGCGTGCGTCTGTATACCGAGCGCGAACTGATCGGTCGCCATCGTGTTCCCAATGGCCGTCAACTGGACACGCTGGCTGATGCGCTGGCGAGCCTGGAGTATTTCCTGGAAGCGTTGCGAGAGCAGCGCCCCAATCGCAACAGCATCCTGGACATTGCCCGCAGCAGTCTGGAAACATTGGGGTATTGGCCGCTTCCTGACGCCGAGTCGGCGTCTGCTCCCCTCGCGCCGGCCGATGCCATGGCTGCTGACTTGGCGCTACCGATCGAAGCGCCAGACGATGCCCTGTCAAATGACGCTGCATCGATTGACGACGCATCGTTCGATAGCTTGGCGCTGCCCTCAATGGTGCTGCCAGAACCGATTGAGGCCATGCCCGTCGCTGCTATCCAACCATCAGCACCTGCACCCGTTGGTGCCGGCGGTGGCGGCTTTGAAGTCACTGGCGACGAGATCGATGACGAGATTCGCGAAGTCTTCCTGGAGGAATTCGAAGAAGAAATCGCCAACCTCGGACAGCTGCTGCCGCCATGGCGCCTGGCACCCGATGACACCGAGCGCCTGCGCCCGATCCGGCGCGTATTCCACACCTTGAAGGGCAGCGGTCGGCTGGTCGGTGCCAGGACACTGGGTGAGTTCAGCTGGAAGATCGAAAGCATGCTCAACCGCGTGCTCGACGGGTCGCGTCCAGCCAGTCCGGCCGTGCTGGACATGGTTGATCAGGTCTTTGTCACGCTTCCGCAACTGCATGCGGCACTGCGCGGCGAAGGGGTCATCCATACCGATCTGGATGGCATCCAGTCAGTGGCTGATCGCATCGCCGCTGGCGAAGAACTCAGTTACACCGCGCCCGTGCCCAAGCAGGTCGAGACCAATGTCCTGGCAGGCTCCAACGAAGTGTCGGCGGACATCCCGGTCGAGGATGGCATTCCCGCCTCGGTCGACTCGGTGCTGCTGGAAATTCTCGACGCCGAAATCGGCGGACACCTGCTGACGGTCGAGCGTTGGATCGCCGACGCACGCGCCGCACCTGCGGTTGCTGACGACATCCTCTTACGTGCCATCCACACCATGAACGGCGCGTTTGCGATGACGGAAGTGCCGTCGATCACTGACGCGATGACGCCCGCCGAAGCCTATGTCAAGCGCCTGCTGGTTGCTCGTTCGCAGGCCACGCCGGAAGGCGTGGATGCGCTGACGCAGCTGGTGTCGGCTGCACGCGAAACCGTCACCGCACTGCATGCGCTATCCCCGCGCGTGCCGCGCTACACCGCATTGACAGCGAACTTCATCGCCCTGCGCGACAGCCTGCCGGAAGCAAGCGCGCCCGAAATCACACCAGTGGAGCTGGATTCGGAACTGCCCGAGCTCACTCCAGTGGACCTCACTGGATACCACGAGCCGGCCGAGGCAGAACGCGTCGAGGCAGAGCGTGTCGAGGCAGAGCGTGTCGAGGCAGAGCGTGTCGAGGCAGAACGTGTCGAGGCAGAACGTGTCGAGGCAGAACGTGTCGAGGCAGAACGCGTCGAGGCAGAACGCGTCGAGGCAGAACGCGTCGAGGCAGAACGCGTCGAGGCAGAACGCGTCGAGGCAGAACGCGCCGAGGCAGAACGCGTCGAGGCAGAGCGCGTCGAGATCACACGGCGTGAGGAAGAAGATCGGCTCGAATACGAGAGGCTGGAAGCCGAATACGCCGAACAGGATCGCTTGGCTCGTGAGCAACAAGCATCGACCCAGATTGTTGAGGATGTACAGCCTGAGGTTGCAGAAGCTGCATTCTTGGCCGGACACCTTGAAGCCGACCGCACGGAGGCAGAACGCGTCGAGGCAGACCGCGTCGAGGCAGAACGTGTCGGGGCAGAGCGTGTCGAGGCAGAACGCGTCGAGGCAGACCGCGTCGAGGCAGACCGCGTCGAGGCAGACCGCGTCGAGGCAGAACGTGTCGAGGCAGAACGTGTCGAGGCAGAACGTGTCGAGGCAGAACGTGTCGAAGCCGAGCGTGTCGATGCAGACCGCGTAGAAGTAGAGCGCATCACCTACGCGCAGGCTGAAGCAGAAACTGCGGATGCCGAGCGCGGCCGTGAGGTTGAACGCCTGATCGCCCAGGCGCTCGTGTCCGCCGAGGATCCTGACGAAGCGCTGGATCTGACGGGCCTGGATTCAGAACTCGTCGACATTTTCGTCGAGGAAAGCGTCGACCTGCTCGACCATTCCGATGGCCTATTGGCGCAATTGCGCGACTTGCCGAACGAGCGTGAACCACTGATCGGCCTGCAGCGCGATCTGCACACCATCAAGGGCGGCGCGCGCATGGCGGGCATCATGGCCGTCGGCGAGCTCGGCCATGCAATGGAAACGTTGCTCGAAGCGGTGGTCGAGCAGCGCAGCGAACTTGGTCGTGATGGCATCCCGCTGCTGGAGCGCGGATTCGATCGCCTGCATTCCATGCTCACCCGTGTCGGTGGTCGCCGCGCGATCGGCTTGCCGGAACGGTTGATCGCAGAATTCAATGCGCGTGCCCGCGGCCAGGCGATTGCTTCGGTACAAGGCCTTGATGTCAGCGACTCGCCACCAGCACCTGGCGTCAAGCGCGCACCGGCGCCCGTCGTAGCCGCGACCCTCACGCCTGTCGATCTCAAACCACTGTCCGCGCCGATCAGCGATGTGTCCCCGCATGACGACGACGACATCGGTATCCGTGCGCCGCAGGAACAGGTTCGTATCCGCGCCGACCTGCTCGATCGCCTGGTCAATTACGCCGGCGAAGTCGCGATTTATCGCTCGCGACTGGAGCAGCAGCTCGGCGCGTTCCGCGGAGCCATGGTCGAAATGGAGCAGACAAACCTGCGCCTACGCGACCAGCTGCGCCGCCTTGATAGCGAAACCGAGGCACAGATCATCGCGCGCTACCAGCGCGAGAACGAGAACGCCGACGAGACGTTCGATCCGCTGGAGCTCGACCGCTTCTCCACCCTGCAGCAACTCTCGCGCGGCCTGGCGGAATCGGCCGCCGACTTGACCTCGCTGCAGGTCTCGATGGACGACCTGACGCGCCAGTACGAAACATTGCTACTGCAACAGTCGCGCGTGAGTTCAGAGTTGCAGGAAGGCCTCATGCGTACGCGCATGGTGCCATTCGACGGACTGGTGCCACGTCTGCGTCGCGTGTTGCGGCAAGCGGCCGCCGATACCGGCAAGCAGGTCCAGCTCAAACTGGAAGGCGCGCAGGGCGAACTCGATCGAAACGTGCTCGAGCGCATGACCGCGCCGCTGGAGCACATGCTGCGCAATGCCGTCGCGCACGGGCTTGAATCGCCCGAGCAACGGCGAAAGGCGGGCAAGCCCGAGGAAGGCACGGTTCGTATCGCGGTACGTCGCGAAGGGTCCGAAGTCGTGCTGGAAGTCGGCGACGATGGTGCGGGCCTCAATCGGGGCGCGATCCACAAGCGAGCGGTGGAGCGTGGGTTGATCCGTAGTGACGCGCGTATGTCCGACAGCGACCTGGACATGCTGATCTTTGAGCCTGGGTTCACCACCGCCGATGAAGTCAGCCGGCTGGCCGGGCGCGGCGTCGGCATGGACGTGGTTGCCAGTGAAGTCCGCCAGCTCGGCGGCGCATTGGACATCCATTCCAAAGTCGGCGAGGGCACCAACTTCGTGCTGCGCCTGCCGCAGACGCTGGCGGTCACGCAGGCGGTGTTCGTGCGCATAGGGGACACACAGTTCGCAGTGCCGATCGCATCGGTGCGCGGCGTCGGACGCATCGCGCGCGACGAACTTGGAAAGGACGGCACGACGTACGCCTATGGTGGCGAAGATTACGCGTTGCATGATCTTGGCCTGCTGCTCGGCACGGCGCCGGCCAAGGCCGAAGGTCAATTGCAGATGCCGTTGTTGCTGATCCGCTCCGGCGATCTGCGAGCGGCCGTCACCATCGACCAGGTCATTGGCAACCGCGAAATCGTGGTCAAGCCGGTTGGTCCGCAGGTGGCGTCGATGCCTGGCATCTTCGGCGCGACGATCATGGGCGATGGCGGTGTCGTGGTAATCCTCGATATTGCCCCGCTCGTGCGTCGCCAGGCTACGTTGCCGCGTGACTACACGCCAGCGCCGGTGGTGGAAGCGCGCCGCGTGCCACTGGTGATGGTGGTCGACGATTCAGTGACGATGCGCAAGGTTACCGGTCGCGTGCTGGAACGTCACAACTTCGAAGTCGGCACGGCCAAAGACGGTATCGATGCGCTCGAGCGCATGGCCGATCGCGTGCCCGACTTGATGCTGCTCGACATCGAAATGCCGCGAATGGATGGCTACGAACTTGCGACGCAGATGAAAGCCGATCCACGCCTGCGTGACGTTCCGATCATCATGATCACATCGCGTACCGGGGAGAAACATCGCCAGCGTGCATTCGAGATTGGCGTGCAGCGATACCTGGGCAAGCCTTACCAGGAACACGAATTGATGCGTAACGTGTTCGACCTGCTGGAGCAGGAACAAGATGAAACGGTCGAGAATGCAACCGATGGGGCATCCGCATGAGTACTGCATCGCGGGACATGCCTGCTGATGGCGGAAATCACGCCCCTGGTGATCATGGTCTTGACGAACCGACACGTGTCGCCTTGCTGGCCCGTGAGGGTATTGCGTGCGAGCGTTTGCAGGTCGCGTTGCGCGAGGCAGGTGCCGAGCTGGTGCTGATCGCCGATCCTGTGAACTCCGATGTTGCCGGGATTCGTGCCGCGGGGGCGCAGGCAATCCTCATCGCCATGGAGCCGCAGGTCGAGGATGCGCTGGATCGCTATGAAACCCTGCTCGCCGATCCGCAAATGACCGTGATCTTCGAGGAAGCCGAGATCGCTGCGCAGCGCGAAGGCTGGGATGCGGCGCGCTGGTCCCGACATCTGGCCGCCAAGCTCCATCGCCACGACAACGTTCTTCCACCGGGCACGGAAACCGAGGAGCCGCCATCACAACCAACCTCAGAGGTATCTTCGCAGACGTATTCGGAGCCATTGCCAGCTGCACAGTCCAGCGCTTCGACATTTGATTTCTCGAATTTGACCTTGGCGGAGACCGCGCCTGCCTTGGTGACCCCGGACGTCCAGGCCCAGCGTTTCGACGACCCTGATGCCTCATACGAACCTGCTTCGTATTCGCCGGCGATCTTCGAGCCAGACGAGCCCATCAAGCGCGACAATCCTGTGGTCAGCGACCGTTTTCAACGCGAACTGGAAGACCTGCACGCGCAGGCGGCGACGATCGAACTTGCCGGTCCTCAGTCGGTGCAGAATACCGACAGTGCCGATGCCGGCGCCGTGGTCGTATTGGCAGGCATCGGCGGGCCCGACGCCGTGCGGCAATTTCTTGCCGCCATCCCCAGCGGATTCCCGCGTCCGATCCTCATCCAGCAGCGGCTGGATGGTGGCAACCACGAAAAACTCGTGCGGCAGATGCAGCGCGCCACCAAGCTTCCGGTGCGCATTGCGGAGCTTGATGCAGTCGTTGAATCCGGGTATGTCTATATCCTTCCTACCGGCATATTGCCCAAGCCACAGGACGGCGGATTGCGCTTCAACAACGCCGACGACGCGCTCCCAGCGTTTCAGTACTTGTCGCCGGCAAACAGCGCCGTTTTAATGCTCAGTGGTAGTGATCCAGGCATGGTGGATGCGGCGATGACCCAGTCCTGGGGGGGCGCCTTTGTGGCAGGGCAAGCGCCGGAGGGGTGCTTCGATGACTCTGCGGCTGCGGCATTGATCGCGCGCGGCGCGAGCTCGGCAACACCGGCCGACTTGGCCAAGCAGTTGTCCCAGCGCTGGCTTTCGTTGAAGGATTGATCCATGAGCACGACTGCAACCAATGATATTCGAGGCGTGCTGATCCAGGTTTCAGGAGCGCGGCTGTTGTTGCCCAACGCCACTATCGCCGAGGTCATGTCGTTCGCCGACCCCGAACCGATCGAAGACGCACCCGACTGGTTGCTCGGTCGCATCCGCTGGCGTGGCTGGCAGTTGCCTTTGATTGCCTTTGCGCGCCTGTCCGGAATCGCCGAGGAAAAGGGCGGCCTGGGCAGCAAGGTCATCATTCTCAAGGCACTGGGCGGTAACGCCAAGGCCCCGTTCTTCGCGCTCTTGACGCAAGGCTTCCCGCGGCTGGTGACGGTGGCCCGCGGCGCACTGGTTGCACAGGAAGAAGGCGCATCATCATTGCCAACTGGAGTGCGGGCACGGGTCCTGCTCAACGAAGACGATGCTCTACTGCCAGATCTGGAGCAGATCGAAAGCCTGATCGGCCAGGCGTTGGCTGCGGCGGCCTAAGTTCGCTTTTCCAGCGATTCACGAAACCAAAACTGGCCTCGTGACTGCGTT
>JBBQTR010000058.1:0-11525 GCA_038213095.1 Lysobacterales bacterium
CTGGCCGTTGCCCAGCCGTTGCCGGTAGAAGCTTGTCCCGCACGCATCGGGAACCGATGGATTGAGGTAGAGCACCGCGGCGTAGCGGCACAGCGCGCGGGAGTCGGTATGTGGCCGCGGTTCGCATTCGTCGACTCCAACTACTTGCACGCAGTTGTGGTTCAAACGGGTGCCGTTAGCGGTCGTTTCTACCCATAACTTCCGGGCCCCGGTGGCTTTCAGGACATGGACTTCCACCGCTGCGAGTTCATCCAGTTCAAGACCGGGCATGACGCGGAGTCCCGGCCAGCTTTCCGGCTTGTGTGGATAGCCTTCGATCCAATCGGTGCGCGCCAGGCAACGGGCACGCACTGTGTCCGGATCGGTCAGAACGTCGTCGAAGACCCAGTAATCGCGCGACTGCGTTGGTTTGCGATACGGCAGGATCGGCAAGCGGATGGGATGGGGTTGCGCCATGGCCGCACTCTACAAGATGCCCACATGACCGCGGAGCGCATTTTTACTCCCGCCTGAGCGGCTCCATGCGGGCGGCTGATAAACTGCAGGTCATTCCTTGATCGGGTTTCGACATGGCATCGCCAACGCGCCAGCGCATCGTGGCGGGAAACTGGAAGCTGCATGGCGATCGCGCCTTCGCGCACGCATTGCTTGACGCGGTGACCGCAGTGCCGGCACCCGCGGGAGTCTCGCTGGTCGTGTTGCCGCCACTGCCATACCTGAGCGAACTTGCTACCCGTTATCCGGCGATTGCATTCGGGTCACAGGATGTCAGCCCCAACATCCAGGGCGCATTCACGGGTGAGGTCTGTGCGCGAATGCTGGTCGACGTCGGCGCGCAATACGGGCTGGTCGGGCATTCCGAGCGTCGTGCCTTTCATCACGAAAGCAATGAGCTGGTCGCACGCAAATTCCTGGCCGCGCGCCAAGCAGGGCTGGTTCCCATCCTGTGCGTTGGCGAAAGCCAGCAGCAACGCGAGGCTGGCCAGACGGAAGATTGCATCCGGCAACAGCTCCAGCCGGTCTTCGACCTGGGCATGGAAATGCTCGCCGGGGCCGTGATCGCCTACGAGCCGGTGTGGGCGATCGGCACCGGTTTGACGGCTTCCCCGGAGCAGGCGCAGGCCGTGCACGCCTTCATCCGTGGCCAAGTTGCAGCCGGCGATGCTAAAATTGCTGGCTCGCTGCCGATCCTGTACGGCGGCAGCGCCAAACCCGGCAACGCTGCGGCGCTGTTCGCCAAGCCCGATGTCGATGGCGGGTTGATTGGCGGCGCCTCGCTGGTCGCCGATGATTTCCTTGCCATCGCAGCCGCGGCGGCACTGTAAGTGAAGTGGTTGTCATGACAGCCAAATCGAGAACCCTGCAATGCTGATGTTGATCCTGAATGTCGTTTACGTGCTGCTCGCGATCGGAATGGTCGCGTTGATCCTCATGCAACGCGGCGCAGGTGCGCAGGCGGGCTCGGGTTTCGGCGGCGGTGCTTCGGCCACCGTGTTCGGTTCGCGCGGCGCGTCGAACTTCCTGTCCAAGAGCACCAAATGGCTTGCGATCACCTTCTTCGTGATCAGCCTGTTCATGGCGTGGTACGCCACGCACAGCGCCGCCCCCGTCGCTTCGCAGCAGGACCTTGGCGTGATGGCGCAGCTGCCGGCCTCGCCAGCGCGGATTCCAGCTTCGGGCAACAACGCACGCGCCATTCCGAACGCGCCGACTATGCCAGCCCTGCCGGGCGCACCCGCTCAACAATCGCTTCCGGCTTCGACGATTCCTGCCGCGCCGTTGCCCCAGCAGCCCGTAGCTGCGCCGACCACGCCGTCTCAAACGCCGGCCAAGCCGGCTTCGGGTGGTTGATCCAATTAATTACTTAGATCAAGGTTCGACGTTCGGCAGGATGCCGACGCATGGAACTGGATGTCCGTACAGCTTTGCCCAGGTGGCGGAATTGGTAGACGCACTACCTTGAGGTGGTAGCGGCTTAGGTCGTAGGGGTTCGAGTCCCCTCTTGGGCACCATTTGAAATCGCAAATCCGTGTGCCAGGGCGCCGGCCTTCCATGGCCGGACTTTTCAACAGTTAGAACTTCGAGAACGCTGTGCTGGCCGAATACCTGCCGACCCTGTTGTTCCTGATCGTCGCGACTGGCATTGGCGTCGCGCTGATCGTCATCGGAAATGTGCTCGGTCCCAAGCGGCCGACTGCGGAAAAGCTGTCGCCTTACGAGTGCGGATTCCCGCCATTCGAAGATTCGCGCATGCGATTCGACGTGCGGTACTACCTGGTCGCGATCCTCTTCATCGTGTTCGACCTGGAAATCGCGTTCGTCTTTCCATGGGCGCTGGTGTTCCGCGAGCTCGGTGTGTTCGGGCTGGTCGAGATGGGCGTGTTCCTTGCGCTGCTGGTGATCGGCTTCGCCTACGTCTGGAAGAAGGGAGCATTGGAGTGGGAGTGACCTTGTGACAGTGCTGCAGACCATCGAAGGGTTGATGAACAACCCGCTGCCCGAAGGCCAGGTGGACGACATCCTGCGGCCCGAGGGTGACAACCCTCTGACGGAGCGAGGCTTCGTCACCACGACGTCGGATGCGCTGCTCAACTGGGCGCGCACGGGCTCGATGTGGCCAATGACCTTCGGGCTGGCGTGTTGCGCCGTGGAGATGATGCACGCCGGTGCCGCGCGGCTGGACCTGGACCGCTTCGGCGTCGTGTTCCGTCCCTCACCGCGTCAGTCCGACGTCATGATCGTCGCCGGCACCCTGGTCAACAAGATGGCGCCTGCACTGCGCAAGGTTTACGACCAGATGCCCGACCCCAAGTGGGTCATCTCCATGGGCAGCTGCGCCAACGGGGGCGGCTATTACCACTATTCCTATGCGGTCGTGCGCGGCTGCGACCGGATCGTCCCTGTCGACATCTACGTGCCGGGCTGCCCGCCGACGGCCGAAGCACTGGTTTTCGGCATCCTGCAACTGCAGAAAAAGATCCGCCGCGGCACCAATTTTGGCGGCACCCGGACCGGCCAGCGTTCGGACGAGATTGCCTGAGATGACGCAAGCCGCCGCTGCATTCGCCGATCGCTTGCGCTTACGTTTCCCGGAGGTGGCGGTCACCGTCGACAGCCCGCGCGGAGAAGTCGGCATCGTGTTCGATGCCGCGATGTGGCACGACGGCTGCCGCGCATTGCGGGACCAGTTCGGCTTCGAGCAGTTGATCGACGTCTGCGGCGTGGATTACATGGGGCATGGCAGCGACGAGTGGGACACCGATGTGTCCTCCGAAGGTTTTTCGCGGGGTGTTGAAGGAAGGGGTCCTGGCCGCTTCAAATTCGGAGAAGTTCCTAGCCAACAGACTGCGCAACCGCAGGGCGAAGTTGACACGAGCGCCCCCCTGCGTCGCTTTGCTGCCGTCGTGCAGTTGCTGTCGGTTAGCAACAATCAGCGCGTGCGGGTTCGCGTGTTCGCACCTGACGATGCGTTCCCGGTGATCGACTCGGTGACCGATCTCTGGCCTGTTGCGAATTGGTTCGAACGTGAAACATTCGACCTGTTCGGCATCCTGTTCACCGGGCATCCGGACCTGCGTCGCATCCTCACCGATTACGGCTTCGTCGGGCATCCGTTCCGCAAGGATTTCCCGCTGATCGGCAACGTCGAAGTGCGCTACGACGCTGAAGCGCAACGCGTGATCTACGAGCCGGTGACGTCGGTTGAGCCTCGGGTCCTGGTACCGCGCGTCATCCGCGACGACGCGCGCTACGCCACGGCGGCAGGCGAGGATCGCGACCTCAAGGTCGGCAGCACGCTTGGTCCCGCCGATGCCGTGTTGCCGTCCACCGGCCCGACCCCGACGCCTGCCGGAGCGACAAAATGAACGCGTCGATCCTTCCCAGCAGCGTTGCATTCGCCAGCAACCAGGCCGAAGCCCGCAAGGAAATCCGCAACTACACGCTCAATTTCGGCCCGCAACATCCGGCTGCGCATGGCGTGCTGCGCCTGATCCTGGAGATGGACGGCGAAGTCGTGCAGCGCGCCGATCCGCATATCGGCCTGTTGCATCGCGGCACCGAGACATTGTGCGAATCCAAGCCCTTCAACCCGTCGATCGGCTATATGGATCGCCTCGATTACGTCTCGATGATGTGCAACGAGCACGCTTACGTGCTGGCCATCGAGCGGCTGATGGGGATCGAGGCACCGCCGCGTGCGCTGTGGATCCGCACGTTGTTCGATGAAGTGACGCGAATCCTGAACCACCTGATGTGGATCGGTTCCAGCGCGCTGGACCTGGGCGCGATGGCGGTCTTTCTATATGCCTTCCGCGAGCGCGAAGAGTTGATGGACGTGTACGAGGCAGTGTCGGGCGCGCGCATGCACGCGACCTACTATCGCCCCGGCGGCGTCTATCGCGACCTGCCTGAGCACATGCCGAAATATCGCGAGTCGCAGTGGCGCAAGGGCCAGAAACTCAAGCGTTTCAATGAGTGGCGCGAAGGGTCGATGCTCGATTACCTCGAAGCTTTCGCCCATGATTTCCCGAAGCGCGTCGACGAGTACGAGACGCTGCTCACCGACAACCGCATCTGGAAACAACGCACCGTCGGCATCGGCGTGATTTCACCCGAGCAGGCGCTGGCGTGGGGCATGAGTGGGCCGATGCTGCGTGGTTCGGGCGTCGAATGGGATCTGCGCAAGAAGCAGCCCTATGCGAAATACGCCGAAGTTGATTTCGACATCCCGGTTGGTGTGCAAGGCGATTGTTACGACCGCTACCTCGTGCGCGTTGCCGAAATGCGCCAGTGCGCACGCATCATCCTGCAATGCGTGCAATGGCTGAAGGCAAACCCCGGTCCGGTGATGCTGGACAACTTCAAGGTCGCACCGCCATCCCGCGAGGAGATGAAGGACGACATGGAAGCGTTGATCCATCACTTCAAATTGTTCAGCGAAGGCTATTGCGTGCCGGCAGGCGAGACGTATTGCGCCGTGGAGGCACCGAAAGGCGAGTTCGGCTGCTATCTGGTTTCCGATGGCGCCAACAAGCCCTTCCGTGTGCATCTGCGCGCTCCGGGCTTCGCGCATCTGTCGTCGATGGACGAGTTCGTGCGCGGTCACATGCTTCCCGATGTGGTGGCCATGATCGGTACGTACGACATTGTTTTTGGTGAGATCGATCGATGAGAGCCACCGGAAATTTCGAAAGCGCACGTAACGTCGACCCGATGGTGGTGCTGACCGAGCAGACGCGCGCGCACATCGATCACTGGCTGGCGAAGTTTCCTCCGGATCGCAAACGCTCGGCGGTGTTGCAGGCCCTGCATGCGGCGCAGGAGCAGAACGGCGGCTGGCTCAGCGATGAACTGATCGCAGGCGTCGCAAAATACCTCGGATTGCCACCGGTATGGGCCTACGAGGTTGCAACGTTCTATTCGATGTTCGAAACCCACCAGGTCGGACGCAATAACGTTGCGTTCTGCACCAACATCAGCTGCTGGCTCAACGGCGCCGAAGATCTTGTCGCACATGCCGAGAAAAAACTCGGCTGCAAACTGGGCGAGTCGACCGCGGACGGCCGCATCTTCCTCAAGCCCGAGGAAGAGTGCCTGGCTGCGTGCTGTGGCGCGCCGATGATGGTCATCAACGGTCATTACCACGAGAAGCTCGACACCGCGAAGGTGGATGAGTTGCTCGATGGCTTGAAGTAGGCGACACGCAATGGCGCACGAAGCAACAACCGGTCCCGTCGGTCCTGCCCCGCAGGAGCACAACGTCGTCTATACGACGCTGCATTTCGACAAGCCATGGTCATACGAGAATTACCTGAAGACCGGCGGCTACAGCGCGCTGCGCAGGATCCTGGAGCAAAAGATCGAGCCGTCGGCGGTGATCGACATGGTCAAGCAGTCTGGCTTGCGTGGACGGGGCGGCGCTGGATTCCCGACCGGCTTGAAGTGGAGCTTCATGCCCAAGGGCGCAGGCACCAAGTACATCCTGTGCAACTCGGACGAATCCGAACCCGGCACCGCCAAGGATCGCGACATCCTTCGCTTCAATCCGCATGCCGTTCTCGAAGGCATGGCGATCGCGTGCTATGCCACCGGCAGCACGACGGCCTACAACTACCTGCGCGGGGAATTCCACCACGAGCCGTTCGAGCATCTGGAAGAAGCCACCGCCGAGGCCTACAAGAATGGCTGGCTGGGCAAGAATGTCCTGGGCAGTGGCATCGACATCGACATCCACAACGTGCTCGGCGCCGGTGCCTACATCTGCGGCGAAGAGACCGCGATGATGGAGTCGCTGGAAGGCAAGAAGGGCCAGCCGCGATACAAACCGCCGTTTCCCGCGAACTTCGGCCTGTACGGCAAACCGACCACGATCAACAACACCGAAACCTATGCGTCGGTGCCCGCGATCGTCCGCAACGGACCGGAATGGTTCCTCGACCTCGGCAAGCCGAACAACGGGGGTCCGAAAGTGTTTTCGGTATCCGGCCATGTGGCGAAACCAGGCAACTACGAAGTCCGCCTCGGCACGTCATTCGCCGACCTGCTGCAACTCGCCGGCGGCGTGCGTCATGGTCACAAGCTCAAGGCGGTGATCCCGGGTGGTTCATCGATGCCTGTGTTGCCCGGCGATACGATGATGTCACTGACGATGGATTACGACGCGCTGCAGAAGGCCGGTTCGGGGCTGGGTTCCGGTGCAGTGATCGTCATGGACGAAACCACCTGCATGGTGCGCGCATGCCAGCGAATCGCGCGCTTCTACTACGCCGAGTCCTGCGGCCAATGCACCCCGTGTCGCGAGGGCACTGGCTGGATGTATCGCATGCTCACGCGCATCGTCGATGGGCAGGCCAGGCTGGACGACCTGCAGATGTTGAAGGCGGCCGCCGGCCAGATCGAGGGCCACACGATCTGCGCGTTTGGCGAAGCCGCAGCGTGGCCGGTGCAGGGATTCCTGCGCCACTACTGGAGCGAATTCGAATACGCGATCGTCAATGGTCGTTTTCTTGTCGATGATCAACGTGCGGGTCGCGTAGTCGAGCAGCAGGTCGCAGCATGAGCGCGCAGCCCGTCAATCCCAACCTGCCGCCCGACCACGTCACCGTCTTCATCGATGGCGTCGAAATGGCCGCGCCGAAAGGTTCGATGATCATCCACGCCGCCGACAAGGCCGGCATTCCGATCCCGCGTTTCTGCTACCACGACAAGCTGGCGATCGCTGCCAATTGCCGCATGTGCCTGGTGGAAGTCGAGAAAAGCCCGAAGCCATCACCCGCATGTGCCACCCCGGTGATGGACGGGATGAAGGTCAGTACGCGCAGTGACAAAGCGCTCAAGGCGCAGCGCAATGTCATGGAGTTCCTGCTGATCAACCACCCGCTCGACTGCCCGATCTGCGACCAGGGCGGCGAGTGCGAGCTGCAGGATCTTTCGTTGGGCTATGGCCGCTCGGTGAGCCGCTTCAGCGAGCGCAAGCGCGTGATTGCAGATGAGGACCTCGGTCCGCTGGTCGCCACCGACATGACCCGCTGCATCCAGTGCACGCGATGCGTGCGCTTCACTGCGGAGATCGCGGGTACATATGAGCTTGGCGGAATGCTGCGCGGGGAAAACCTGCAGATCGGCACCTACGACGGAAAGCCGTTGAGCACGGAACTGTCGGGCAATGTCATCGATGTCTGTCCTGTCGGTGCGCTCACCAACAAGGTGTTCCGGTTCCGCGCACGCCCGTGGGAACTGATCGCCAAGGAGTCGCTCGGCTATCACGACGCGCTTGGCAGCAATCTGTTCCTGCATTCGCGCCGTGGCGATGTGATGCGCGCGGTGCCACGCGATAACGAAGCCGTCAACGAATGCTGGTTATCCGATCGCGACCGCTACTCGCACCAGGGTCTGTACGCCGAAGACCGCGCGCTCACGCCGATGATCAAGGTGGGCGGCGAATGGCGTGATGCATCGTGGGAGGAAGCACTCGCTCGTGCGGCACAAATCCTGCGCGACAACGGCGCCGACCAACTCGGCATGCTGGTGCATCCGGCCACCTCGAATGAGGAGGGTGCATTGCTCGCTCGCCTCGCCGACGCGCTCGGCACTGCAAACCTCGATCACCGCATCGCGCAGCAGGATCTGTCCGATGGCGCCATCGCGGAAGCGTTTGCAATGCCGGTCGCGGAGATCGAGCAGGCCGATGCCATCGTCATCGTGGGATCGCAATTGCGCCACGAACTCCCGCTGCTGCATGCGCGCATTCGCAAAGCCGTGCAGCATGGCGCGAAGGTGCATGTGGTCAACCCGGTCGACTTCGATTTCACGTTCGACATCGCCAGCAAGCACATCGTGGCGCCATCGCACTTGGCCGCTGCCATCGCCAACGTGCAGTTGGGAGATGCCAGCCATGCCGCGATCATCGTTGGCAATGTCGCTGAAGCAGGCCCGCATGCCAGCGCCATCCGTGCCGCCGCACAGAATTTTGCGAGCGCCAATCGTGCTGCGCTGTGCCGCATTCCGCAGGGCGCCAACGCAGTCGGGCTGACTCGCGTTGGTGTATTTCCAACATCACGCGATGCGCAATCGATGTTGCGCGATGCTCGCAGCGCGTATGTCCTGTACGGCATCGAACCCGGACTTGATTTCGCGGATCAGGCATTGGCAATGCAATCGCTGGGTAAGGCGCAGGTCATCGCGTTCAGCCACTTCGCCTGCCAGTCGACGCGCGCGATTGCCGATGTGATCCTGCCGATCGGTGCCTTGCCCGAAATCGACGCCACACTCACCAATCTCGACGGCCGCGAGCAACGCGCCGTTGCCGGTGGCAAGCTGCCTGGCGACGCACGTCCCGGCTGGCGTGTCCTGCGTGCGCTGGGCGGAGAACTTGGTGCCGCTGGATTCGATTTCACCGACCTTGCGGGTTTGTACGGCGCGATGAAGCGGCCTTCAGCGCAGCCTGCAACAGCGAAGGCTGCTCAGGGCACGGCTTCAGCGTGGTTTCAGGCCGACGAGCAGGAAACGGTTGAAACCGCCGAAGCGGCCAATTCGCGGGAGAAAGCCACAGTCACGCAAGGCAAGGCTGCTGGCCTTGAGCTCGTGGTCTCGCAAGCCATCTACCGGACCGATGCCGTTGTTCGCCGTGCGGCTGCATTGCAGGCGCATCCACTGACGCTCGGCGCGCGCATCGTTTTGCATCCAGTCGATGCACTCGCCGCCATGTTGTCCGCCGGGGAAATTGCCAAGGTCAGCAATGTCGTCGGGACTGCGAGCTTGCCGGTTGCGATCAGCGACAAGGTCGCGCCGGGCTGCATCTGGATCGAATCCGGCTATGGAGCCACCGCAGCGCTAACGTCCGGCCATGTCGAGGTGCGCCGCGCATGAGTCCGCTAATGTTGATGGTCGATCCGTTTCGCGACTGGCTGCTGTCGTTCGGCGTTGTCGGCCTGCTGACGTGGATCGTATTGAAAGTGCTCGCGATCGCGGTGCCGGTGATCGTCACCGTCGCTTTTTACGTCGTGTGGGAGCGCAAGCTGATTGGCTGGATGCACGTCCGCCACGGGCCGATGTATGTCGGACGTGGCGTGCTGCAGGCATTCGCGGATGTCTTCAAGCTGCTGTTCAAGGAAGTCATCCAGCCATCGCAGGCGCAGCCGACATTGTTCATACTGGCGCCGCTGATCACGCTGGTGCCTGCATTCGCGGCTTGGGCGGTAGTTCCGTTCGACGCCAAGCTTGTGTTGTCGAATGCGAATGCCGGCCTGCTGTACCTGCTGGCGATGACATCGCTGGGTGTGTACGGCATCATCATCGCCGGCTGGGCGTCCAACTCGAAATATGCATTGCTTGGTGCCATGCGCTCGGCTGCGCAGGTTGTCAGTTACGAGATTGCAATGGGCTTCGCGATGGTTGGCGTGCTGATCGCGGCCGGCAGCCTGAACCTCACCGACATCGTGATGGCGCAGGCCGGCAATGCCGGGCCCTTCGAGTGGTTCTGGTTGCCGCTGCTGCCGTTATTCGTCGTGTACTTCCTATCAGGTGTCGCCGAGACAAACCGTGCGCCGTTCGACGTGGTCGAAGGCGAGTCGGAGATCGTGGCAGGCCACATGGTCGAATACTCGGGTTCGCAGTTCGCGCTGTTCTTCCTTGCCGAATACGCCAACATGATCCTGGTCAGTTTCCTGACCTCGATCTTCTTCCTGGGCGGCTGGCTGAGTCCATTGCAGGGCCTTTACGACGGGCACGTGCATTGGCTGCTTGACTGGATATGGTTGGGCGGCTGGCCGTGGCTGCTGCTGAAGGTCGCCTTCTTTGCCAGCATGTTCATCTGGTTTCGCGCGTCGTTCCCGCGGTATCGCTACGACCAGATCATGCGCCTGGGCTGGAAGGTATTCATCCCGATCACCATTGCGTGGATCTTCGTGACCGCATTGATGGCGTATTACGGTGTGTTCGAGGCAGGACGCTGATGGTCGCGAATCCGATGAGCAGAATTGCCAACTACTTCAAGAGCCTGCTGCTGCTGGAGTTGATGCAAGGCCTGTGGCTGACGCTCAAGTACCTGTTCCGGCCGAAGTACACCGTCATGTACCCGATGGAAAGGATTCCGCAGTCGGCGCGTTTCCGTGGATTGCACGCGTTGCGCCGCTATCCCAATGGCGAAGAGCGTTGCATCGCCTGCAAGCTGTGCGAAGCGGTGTGCCCGGCGCTGGCAATCACCATCGATTCGGAGCAGCGGGCCGACGGCACGCGGCGCACCACGCGCTACGACATCGACTTGTTCAAGTGTATCTACTGCGGTTTCTGCGAGGAGTCCTGCCCGGTCGATTCGATCGTCGAAACGCACATCCTGGAGTACCACTTCGACCAGCGCGGCCAGAACATCGTGACCAAGCCGCAGCTGCTGGCGATTGGCGATCGTTTCGAAGCCGACATTGCCGCGCGCCGCGCCGCTGATGCCCCGTACCGCTGACCGGTCGCAGAGAACCCGATGGATTATCCCTTGCTTGCTTTTTACGCCTTCGCCGCCGCTGCCGTGATGTCCGCGGTCGCGGTGATCAGCGTGCGCAATTCGGTGCAGGCTGCTTTGTTCCTGGTGCTGACCTTCTTCACTGTCGCCTGCACCTGGATCCTGGCAGGCGCGGAATTCCTTGGTATCGCCCTGGTGCTGGTCTACGTCGGCGCGGTGATGGTGCTGTTCCTGTTCGTGGTGATGATGCTGGATATCGACGTTGCCAGGATGCGCGAAGGCTATGTGCGCTACTTGCCGGTTGGATTGGTCGTAGCGGTGGTGATGCTGGTGCAGATGCTCGGCTTGATCGGCGTGCGCGCCCTCAGCCAGATCCCGCTGGCCGACAACTCTGCGGTCGCCACCGACGTGCCCAACACGACGTGGCTGGCACGGGCGCTGTTCACCGAATTCATGCTGCCGTTCGAGGTCGCCGCGGTGATCCTGACCGTGGCGGTGGTGGCTGCGGTCATGCTGACCCTGCGCCGTCGCCCGGGTGCGCGCCACCAGGATCCGGCCGCGCAGTCGCGGG
>JBBQTR010000059.1:0-11500 GCA_038213095.1 Lysobacterales bacterium
TTGCAATCCCGCGCGTTGCGCCGGATCGAGTCGGGCGAGCGGCTTGCCAAATTCCTGGGGTGCCAACACCATCGCGGCCGCTTCGCCCATCCGGTGGAGGGCGTCGGCGGAAAAATCCGGACCCAGATAGGCGCCGTGGCCCCAGATGCTGCCGTTGTCCATCAATCCGTATTTCAGGAACACCGCCTGCCCGTTGCCGATGTCCTCGCCGGTGAACAATGTCACGCCTTGCGAATCGACGATCTTGCCCGGAATCGGTGGCGCGTTGCGGTAGGCCAGCACCGTGATCGCGATCAGAACGCCGAACCCGATCACCATCACGATGCCAATGCTGCGCAGCCACCATGGCGACAGCGGGCCATCGTCCGCGGGATTGGCAATCGCGTTGCTTGCGGGCACGGCTGGAATGGTGGTCATGACGGCTTCCCCAATATTGGCCGGACACCGGCACACCCGACCATAACGCGTTCGTTGAATGCGTGCCTAAACCTGGGTCAAGGCGGGAAAAGCAGATCTGGAATAGACTCTTCAGGACTTTTACTGGGTGGCCTGCCCTTCTTCGAAGGTTTCATCACTTGCGGATGAAATACTCAGGATCCCTGTAGGAAGACTCACACCATCGGCAGCTTCAACCCCATCTCCCTTGCACAAGCCTTCGCACTTTCATACCCCGCATCCGCATGCCGCATCACTCCGGTAGCGGGGTCGTTCCACAACACCCGCGCAATCCGCTTGTCGGCTTCAACCGTGCCATCGCACACGATCACCACGCCGGAGTGCTGCGAATACCCCATCCCCACGCCACCACCGTGATGCAGCGACACCCAGGTCGCGCCACCGGCGACATTCAACATTGCGTTGAGCAGCGGCCAGTCGCTGACGGCGTCACTGCCGTCCTTCATTGCTTCGGTTTCGCGATTGGGTGAGGCGACGCTGCCGCTGTCGAGGTGGTCGCGACCGATCACGATCGGGGCTTTCAGTTCGCCGTTTCGCACCATCTCGTTGAAGGCGAGGCCCAGCTTGTCGCGCAGGCCCAGGCCTACCCAGCAGATGCGCGCGGGCAGGCCCTGGAAGGCGATGCGTTCGCGCGCCATGTCGAGCCAGCGGTGCAGCGCGGCGTCGTCGGGGATCAGTTCCTTGACCTTGGCGTCGGTCTTGTAGATGTCCTCGGGATCGCCGCTGAGCGCGACCCAGCGGAACGGGCCGATGCCTTTGCAGAACAACGGGCGCACATACGCCGGGACGAAGCCGGGGAAGTCGAACGCGTTGCTGCAGCCTTCGTCGAACGCCATCTGGCGGATGTTGTTGCCGTAATCGAAGGTCGGGATGCCGAGCTTCTCGAACGCGAGCATCGCCTCGACGTGCACGCGCATGGATTGCTTTGCTTCGTCGCGCACGCGCTCAGGATTGGCTTTTTGTTCGGCAAGCCATTGTTCGACTGTCCATCCGATCGGCAGGTAGCCGTGCACGGGATCGTGCGCGCTGGTCTGGTCGGTGACGGCGTCGGGAAGCACGCCACGACGGATAAGTTCGGGCAGGATTTCTGCGGCGTTGCCGAGCAGTGCGATGGATTTGGCTTGTCCTGACTTCGTGTACTTCCCTATACGTGCGAGCGCGTCGTCGAGATCCGTCGCCTGCTCGTCGACATAGCGGGTGCGCAGGCGCATGTCGATGCGCGACTGCTGGCATTCGATGTTGAGGCTGCTTGCGCCCGCGAGCGATGCCGCCAGCGGCTGCGCACCGCCCATGCCACCGAGCCCCGCGGTAAGGATCCATTTGCCGGTGAGGTCGCCGTCGTAGTGCTGGCGGCCCATCTCGACGAAGGTCTCGTAAGTGCCCTGCACGATCCCCTGCGAACCGATGTAGATCCAGCTGCCAGCTGTCATCTGGCCGTACATCATCAAGTCCTTCCTATCGAGCTCGTTGAAGTGCTCCCACGTCGCCCAGTGCGGGACGAGATTGGAGTTGGCGAGGAGCACGCGCGGCGCGTCGGCGTGCGTGCGGAAGATGCCAACCGGCTTGCCCGACTGGATCAGCAGGGTTTCGTCATCGCAAAGCGTTTTCAGCGATTCGATGATCGCGTCGTAGCATTCCCAGTTGCGCGCGGCGCGACCGATGCCGCCGTAGACGACAAGCTGGGCCGGGTTCTCGGCGACCTCAGGATCCAGGTTGTTCTGCAGCATCCGGTACGGGGCTTCGGTCAGCCAGGATTTGCAGGACAGCGTGGTGCCACGTGGCGCGCGGATGTGGCGGCTGGGGTCGTTGCGGGTTGACATGGGTGGGCCTGGTCGCGTGATGGCCGGGATTATCGCATCGAGGCTTTGGAGGGCTGAACGCGTCTTGGCACCTGATGTCCTTGAATGGCCCTTTCTTACGTATCGATGGATAAGATCGACCGAACCCCATTACCCGACGGGAGTTATCGCATGAAAATTGGCATCGTATTACCCCTTTCCCTGCTGATGCTTGGCGCAATGGCGTCATCGAGTGCCCTTGAATTGCCCTCACAGAAACCCGGCTTGTGGAAGATCACCATGACGAACGGGAAGACGCCGGGCGGACCACGGAGCTTCACCATGTGCCAAGACGTGGCATCCATCGCCGCTTCCAGGGCAAGCGCGGATGCGCACATCAAGAATGACTGCACAGCAAAGAGCAGCCTGCGCAAGGATGGTGACAACTGGATCGCCGACGCGGAATGCACCTTTTCTGGAATGCATGTCACCAGTCATAGCGTAACGACTGTGCACGGTGACGACTCTTTCCATACTCAAGTCAACTCGACCATGAATGGCAAGACTGATGTGATGACCATGGACAACGTCAGGATTGGCGCGTGCAAGCCCGGCCAAAAGGTTGGCGTACCTCTAGTCGGTCCATAGCCTTTTCAACGCCGTGCGGATTCTTGTGCCAGTTCGTGGCTAAAGCCGTCCGACAGTTGGATTCCGTTTCACTTCATAAGGACTTAAGGCATTGGAGGACGGTCATCGAGCCTGCTAACGTCTGGTTTCCGCTGGATCCCCAACTAAGGAGTGCTTCATGAAGTTGATCGTTTCGTCCGTCATCAGCCTGGCCGTCGGCGGGCTGGTCGTGTCCGCCGCCCTGGCACATGCACCGATGGCGAAGTCCATTCCCGCCTACGTCGCCAAGGCCGTCGCCGACACCGGCCGCGCGGATGACGTCAAGAACGATGCGCGCCGCAAGGTCGCCGAGCTGGTGGCGTTCTCCGGGGTGAAGCCTGGCGATACCGTCCTCGAACTGATTCCGGGGACCGGTTACTTCACGCGCGTCTTCAGCAAGGTGGTTGGGCCAAAGGGAAGCGTTTATGTCGCGCTGCCTGCCGAAATGGAAAAGGAGCACTCCGACGCAGACAAAATGCACACGCTCAAACAGGACTACGGCAACATCGAGGTTCTGGTGCAACCTGCCGCGGCGCTGACCGCGCCCGTACCGGTGGATGTCGTGTTCACGTCACAGAACTACCACGATTATCCGGACACGTTCATGGGCCCGACCGATCCGGCATTGCTCAACAAGGCGGTGTTCGCCGCGCTCAAGCCCGGTGGCACCTACATCGTTGTCGATCATGTGGCCGCAGCGAACTCAGGATTGCGCGATACCGACACGCTGCACCGCATCGATCCGGCGATCGTCAAGCAGCAGGTGCAGGCGGCGGGCTTCCAGTACGTCGGCGAAAGCACCGTGCTTCACAATCCGGCCGACGACCACACGCTCAAGGTGTTCGACAAATCCATCCGTGGACACACCGATCAGTTTGCGTACAAGTTCCGCAAGCCAGCGCACGCGCACTGAGCGTCTGCAATGCCAACAAAAAAAAGCCCGGCATTGCCGGGCTTTTTTCTGATGCCTGCGAACCCCGATCAGTGGATCGATGGATCCAGTTCGCGCAAGGCCTGCGCCATGTCGAACGCACCGGTGCGTTCGATGTCGCGACGCGAATACGTGCGGGCAGGGGATGATGTCGCGCAATCAACGGGGCGCGTGGTGTTCGACGGCGCCGGCCGCGCGCGACGGATCCTCGATCCAGTGTCCTGCACGCAAAGCGTATTGCTGTAGACGTCGTTGGCGGCGTTCGCGGCACGCAGATCGGTGGGCTCAGGTTGTGCTGGGACAGCCGTTTGTGCGCTCGCTGTCGCCGCCAGGCCGCTCAACAGGCAGGCGAACAAGATGCGTTGCGAGATGGATTTCATGACGGACTCCCGGCGCTTGATGCGCTCTGGTGTCATACGTTTATACGCCCATGCGGCGGCACCAGCACATGCCCGGCGCATGCTGTTAATGCACGCGTCATTCCACCGGACAGTGCGTTTGGCGGCCGTACCTGAATGCGTCACCCCCGGCTTGGCTTATCGCGTCTATCGTGGTGCGAGCGCTCTTAGGCCAGCAACTGCCGCATCGCGGCGCGGTAACGTGTGGCAATCGCGTCGCGATCGCGATGACACCCTTCCGCGACCTGCTGAACACCTGCGACTTCAACATCTCGCACCAGGTTGCGGTTGCCGCTGAAAATCCAGCGGTCGATGACATCCGATTCTGTCATCCCCGCGAACTGCGCGGCATCCGCATCCAGCGTGATGCGATCCGAATCGGCGGCGTCGTTGCCGGTCGCGTTGCACGTGCTGGAAAACACATCCCGCAACAGGGTTTCGCCGACGCTGGTTGAGTCCGGACGCACGGCGACATTTCGGTGGTGCGTGGCCAGGCGCTGGCCGTATTCCAGCCATCGCAATTCCTCGACCGGCGACACCGAAATCTGCGAGTCCGAGCCAATCCCCCAGGCGCCGCCGGCATCGAGATATCCACGCAGCGGGAACAGACCGTCGCCGAGATTGGCTTCGGTTGTCGGGCAGATCGCAACAGTGGCACCGCTGCCGGCGATGCCGTGTACTTCCACATCGGTGAGGTGCGTGGCATGGACCAGCGTCCAGCGTGCATCAACCTTTGCATTGGCGAGCAGCCATTCCACCGGCCGCGCACCACGCAGGTTGATGCAGTCCTGCACTTCGCCGAGTTGTTCGGCGATGTGGATATGGACCGGCACATCGGCGGGCAACGCCGCGACGACTTCGCGCATTGCCGCTTCCGGAACGGCACGCAGGCTGTGCAGTGCGCAGCCTACACGCAACATGGCGTTCTCTTCCTTGCGCAATGTCGCGGACAATGCGAGAAATCCTTCGACATCGTGTCCAAAACGTCGCTGTCGTTCGCCGAGTGGCCTGCCATCGAACCCACCGCTCATGTACAGCACTGGCAGCAGGGTCATGCGGATGCCGGTGTCGCGCGAGGCAGCAATGAGCGCGCGCGACATCGCGGCCGGGTCGGCATACCTGCTGCCATCCGGCGCGTGGTGCAGGTAATGGAATTCGCAGACGGTCGTGTAGCCCGCCTCCAGCATCTCGACGTACAGCTGCGCGGCGACCGCATGCAGCGTCTCGGGATCGAAGCGCGCGGCGAAGCGGTACATCGTTTCGCGCCAGGTCCAGAAGGAGTCTTCGGGATTCGTCTGGCGTTCGGCCATGCCTGCCATCGCCCGCTGGAAGGAATGCGAATGCAGGTTGGGAATGCCGGGCACGCTCCACTGGTGGCTGCCCGACGACGGCTCGTGGTGATTGATCGCGGCGGTCGTCTGCCAGCCTTGCGGTGTCCAGAGCATGAGGTGTTCCCAAACGATGCCCATGCATTCTGCACGAGTGCGCGCAAGGCGCGTGCCACAATGCCGGTTCAATGGATCCACGCCACGAAACGAGAGTTGGATTCGCCCTGCTGTTGTGGGGAGAGGGATGGAAGCGCCGCATTGCACTATGGAGCGGCGCCATCGCGGTCGCCTTGGTCGCCATCGTGTTCGCGCGCGCAAGCGATGCCGCGTTCCGCGTGTTCGAGCGCGTGATGGCAATTTCGCCGTACTGGGCCCTTGCATTGACGCCAGGCATCTTCGCGCTGCTGGCCTGGCTGACCACGGAACGGCTGCAGGCCACGCGTGGCAGCGGAATCCCACAGGTCATTGCCGCCTTGCAGTTGCCACAGGCGTGGCGCGATCAGTACCTGTCGTTCGGGATCGCCGTGGCCAAGCTTGGGTTGACCGTGATCGGGCTCATAGGTGGTGCGTCGATCGGTCGTGAAGGGCCAACGGTGCACGTCGGCGCCGGCATCATGCAATGGGTGGGCCGGCGCTTCGGGTTCAGCGACTCGCACCAGACATCACGCTTTCTACTTGCCGGCGGCGCTGCAGGCATTGCCGCGGCATTCAACACGCCCCTGGCGGGCGTCGTCTTCGCCATCGAGGAATTAAGCGGCGCGTACGAACATCATTTCTCCGGCACGCTGCTCACGGCGGTGATTGTCGGCGGCGTGGTCTCGCTTGGCGTGCTCGGCAACTACACTTACTTCGGCCACGTCACCACGGCGCTTCCGTTGGGACAAGGCTGGCTTGCCGTGTTGTTATGCGGCGTTGTCTGCGGGCTGGCGGGGGGCGGATTCAGCCGCCTGTTGCTGCTGGGCACGTCGCGTTCGGCAGGCGGGTTCAGCGCACTGCGCACGCATCATCCGATCCTCCTGGCCGCGACGTTCGGCCTGCTGCTGGCCGGTCTTGGCATTACCTTCGGACGCGGCGCCTTTGGCACCGGTTACGAGCAGGCACGCAGCCTGCTGCAGGGTCATGCGACCGTCGGCCATGAATTCGGACTGGTGAAACTGATCGCCAACCTGCTGTCGTCGCTGGCCGGCATTCCCGGCGGCCTGTTTTCACCTGCGCTGGCAGTGGGCGCCGGCTTTGGCCATAACCTCTCCGTGCTGCTGCCCGGGGTGAAGCCAACCGCAGTGGTGTTGCTGGGCATGTCGGCGTACCTGGCGGGCGTGACGCAGGCACCGTTGACCTCGGCGGTGATCACTATGGAGATGACCGACAACAACGAAATGCTGTTGCCGATCCTGGCGACCGTGCTGATTGCGCGAGGATTCTCCGCGCTGGTGTGCCATGTCCCCGTTTACAAGGCGCTCGCGCAACGTCTCGTTGCCGAGGTTCCCGGGGCGCCGGTTGAACCGGCAGAGTGACTGTCAGGGTTTCATGCGGGGTTTGGCGGTGGCTGCTTTCTGCACGAAGCCATTCCGTCATTGCACCGGCAATCGAGCAACGGCTTGCCGCAACAGCTTCACTGCTACATCCCGGGTAGGTGCCTGCACGTAAATCGCGTTGGAGGCCGTCAACGCACCCGCGCGAAAACTTCCAAGCGATGGACTCACCATTGCCTCGTTGCCGATACCGGGCAAGGATTCACCACCTCCTTCCTTGCCTACTGGCTCCCAATCACTGGTGCGCATCACGACCGCCTGTACCACGTCATCACCGGACTTCCATTCACAGCCACCAGGAGCCCAGTTGTGGCCCTCATCCACGTCTTTTCCCAACGCGGTGGCGATGTCGCTGCGGGAAAACAACTTGCAGGCGTTGTCGGTCGCCAGGACCGTCGATGACATGGTCTGGTTGATCCCTTTGGCGAGGTTTCCCGCATCGGTGCTGTCACTGTCCTTGGAACATCCAGAAAGGACGCTACCGAGCAGCACGAGCGTGACCACCGTGGACGGCACACAATGCCGGAATGGATTCAATTGCATGATTTACTTCTCCTGATATCGTTTTTGAGGCAGGCAGCGGTTACAAGCGTTTCGCCGCAGCACCACCCAGGTCGGAGAGTGCGTGCAACGCCGTGGCGCGATCGCGATGCGCTAGATCGTCGGACAACAACACCAGGATCCGGTCGCCCTTGCGCGCGACCACCATCGCGATGTCGGTGAGGATGCCGCGCTTGGCGTCCTGGGTTTCGATCACGGCGAACGCCTGGTCACCCACTCCGGCAACCGGCTCGTAACGGACGTTGTTCGCAGCCGATTGATTGACGGGATCGATGAAGCCCTCGACCAGACCGTGGATTTCGTTATCGGCGGTACTGCCCTTGGCCTTCCAGACTTCTGCAACAAATCGTCCCCCATCGGCGGACCATTGGCAGGCCTTGATGCCGTACTCCTCCCTGCTGCGTTCGGGCTGCCCGGCTTTAACGCCTGGAAAAACGGCACGCACTTCGGCGTCCGTCAGCAATCGGCAGGGGCTGTTAGGAGCCATGGGTGCAACTGCAGGATCGCCTGCTCCATTGGCCGCGATGTTCGGTTGAGCGGTTGTTGCAGGTAGAGCAGCGTCCGTTGGCGCGGCACCGGGCGAGGACTTCGAACAGCCTGCGAGGACGGTGACCAGGAGACAGGCCAGGATATTCCCTGCAAGGCAACGGGTGACTGCGTGCATGACGTACTCCGGTGGGCGGCCATGCACACATCAGCTTGGCCTGGATGTTCAGCAACACGATCCAGCGCGCGAACAGGACATCGCCGATCACTACGCGCTCAGATACCTTATCGAGGGAACGCATAACTCCTTTGATTCCGGCCAGCAACCGGTTATGACAGAATCCGGCGATCATGATCGACCCCCAAAACGTAGTAATGCCAACCGAATCGGCATCGGCCAATCATCCAATCGCCAAGGCTTGGGAACCCTGTCGCAAATGACGCAGACAAGCCTGTGGGATGGACTGATCCTTGGCGCGTCGCTGGCGACGCTGGATTCGGATGACGGTTATGGCGCGATCCATGACGCTGCGCTGGGATGGCGCGATGGCGCGCTCACGTTCGTCGGACCGCGCACGACATTGCCCGCAGCGCCGGCATCGCTGGCGCGCGAAGTGATCAACTTCGATGGCTGGATCACGCCCGGCCTGGTCGATTGCCACACGCACCTGGTGTTCGCGGGCAATCGCGCGATGGAGTTCGAGCAGCGCCTGCAGGGTGTCAGTTACGAGCAGATCGCACGCGGCGGCGGCGGCATTTTATCGACCGTGCACGCGGTGCGTGCGGTCAGTGAAGATGAGCTGTTTGCGCAATCGCTACCGCGTGCGCAGGCGTTGCTTCGCGACGGCGTGACCACGCTTGAAATAAAATCCGGCTACGGCCTGGATTTCGACAACGAGCGCAAGATGTTGCGGGTCGCGCGACGCATAGGTGACACACTGGGCGTGACCGTGCGCACGACCTATCTTGCTGCGCATGCATTGCCGCCCGAATTCGTTTCCGATGCCGAGGGTTACATCGACGCTGTCGTACGCTGGCTGCCGCGCCTGCACGCCGAAGGGCTGGTAGATGCGGTCGATGCGTTCTGCGAGGGCATCGGATTTTCGCCGGAGCAGACTCGGCGCGTGTTCGAGGCATCACGCGCACTCGGCTTGCCGGTCAAGCTCCACGCCGACCAGTTGAGCGACCTCGGGGGTGCGGCGCTTGCCGCGGAATTCGGCGGGTTGTCAGCCGACCATATTGAACACACCACCGAAGGCGGCGTGCGTGCGATGGCGCAGTCGGGCACTGTCGCCGTGCTGCTTCCGGGCGCGTTTCATGTGTTGCGTGAAACGAAATTGCCGCCGCTCGAGTTGTTGCGGATGCACGGCGTGCCAATGGCAATCGCGACTGACTGCAATCCCGGCACCTCGCCGCTGCTTTCACTGCGCCTGGCGATGCAATTGGCATGCACGCATTTCAGGCTGACGCCGGAAGAAGCACTGCGCGGAGCGACGTTGCATGGCGCGCGTGCGTTGGGGCTGCACGACCGTGGGGTGCTGCGTGTCGGGATGCGCGCGGATTTCGTGCACTGGCGAATCAGGCATCCGGCCGAGTTGGGCTATTGGCTCGGAGGCGATTTCGCCGATGCCGTCTTCGTCGCAGGCAAACGCATCGTCTGAACCGAAAACCAGAAAACCCCGCATTTGCGGGGTTTTCTTTGACGACCCTGAACTTAACGGGCGGTGGTTTTCTTCGCCACGACCTTCTTCGCCGGTGCCTTGGACACGGACTTGCTCGCGGTCTTCTTTACTGCCGGTGCCGCGAAGGTTCCGGTGGCCTTGGGCGCTGTATGCGAACGCGCATTACCGTAACTGGAGGTGGCGCGCTTGCCCTTCGCCGTCTTGCTGTCGCCCTTGCCCATCGATATCACTCCTGGAATTTAGTGTCGCAGCGAACATCCGCGTGCGCGAGGGTGCTGATTCTAACCGATGTTGCCTATCTGATCCTGCCGGGCGATCTCAGTGCGCACAGCTCGCATTGTGCACATGCCGATGGTTGAGCCGCAGGTTGGCCATATGAGCTATGCCAACCATGGTGCCGCCGAAGGTCATGATGACGGCGTGCGCCACCACCATCTCATGCACCGGCGGATACAACACCGCAAACCACAACGCGGCGAGCCCCGGGATCAGGATCCCAAGAGCGCGCACGACGTGGTGGCGGCGATAACCCCACAGCAACGTGAATAACCCAAGCAATGTCGCGAACAGCACGAATCCGCGCTCGAACCCCTCGCCGAGCCATACCGCGATCCCCAGCGATGGCAGCAAGGCAATCAGCAGTGGCAGCAGCGCGCAGTGCACGGCACACACCAACGACCCCGTCGCGCCGAGGCGGTCGAGGATCGGGTGAGGGGTCTTGGCAGTGGGCTGGTTGCTGCGCTTCATTCGTTATAATGTAACACTGCGATTCATCCCTGACATGAACGAAGCATGCGTTTTCACACTTCCAGGCGATCGTCTGGACGCGCCACGAGCGCATAGAGTGCCGGCATCAGGAAAACGCTGATCAGAAGCCGCGTGAACAGTCCGCTGACGATGACCAAGGCAAATGGCCGTTGGGTGTCCGTACCAACGCCCGTGGCCAGCGCCGCCGGCAACAAGCCCAGGGCCGCCACGAGCGCGGTCATCATGATCGGCCGCAACCGCAGGATCGCAGCCTCGCGGATCGCGGGAGTGAGCGCGGTTCCACCAAGGCGCAGCTCGTTGACGTAGGAGATATAGACGACGGCGGTCTGTACCGACACCCCGAACAGGGCCAGGAAGCCAATGCCCGAAGACACCGAGAACGGAGTGCCGGTGATCCACAGCGCCACGATGCCGCCCACCGGTGCCGACAGCAGCACGCCGAGCACGGTGATGAACGGGAATTTGAAATTGCTGTAAAGCGTGAACAGCAGGAGGAAGATCAACAGCACGGTCAGCGGAAGGATGACACTCAGCTGATGGCGGGAGGCCGTGTATTCCGTGTATTCGCCACCCCAGTCCAGGTGATAGCCCTGCGGCAAGGCAACCTTCTTGTTGACCTGCTGGATCGCATCTCCCACCGCCCCGCCAAGATCGCGCCCTTCCACCGAAAACTGGACGCCGATGTAGCGCGAATTGTCCTGTCGATAGATGAACGATGCGCCGTTTGCCACGCGGATGTCGGCAAATTGCTTGAGGGGTATGTGTTGTCCGGCCGGCGTGGATACCAGGATGTTCCCGATCTCCTCCGGGTTGTCGCGGTACTGACGGTCCAGTCGCACGACCAGGTCGAACTGCTTCTCTTTCTGCACCACTTGGGTCGCCACGTCGCCACCGATGGCGGTCTGGATCACGGC
>JBBQTR010000060.1:0-11453 GCA_038213095.1 Lysobacterales bacterium
GATGCCGTCGGCACCCTCCTCGACCTCGATCACGCCGAAGGCCAACTGACCATTGCCGGACCAGGCGATCTCGCCGTCGCGACCGTGCGTCACCGGTGCATCCGTGCGCCAGACTTCGTAGGGCGCACTGCCGGCGTGCGGCTGCAGCGGTATGTGCAGGTAGCGCGGGTCGTCCAGCCGCTGCGGGACCGCGTCACCGAATCCGAACACCGCCAGGGTATCGTCCGGCAGAAGCAAGGAATGCGGCGAATGCGCGGAAATATAGTCCACCGACAACCGTGCCCGGGCGATCGCCGGTGTGACGGGAACCGACGGCCGGCTCATGGACGCTCCGCCTGCAAGGTGTCGCCATCAAAGCCCGCGCGGAGTTCGCGCCGTCGTTGCCACCAGTTGCGCGCGGCCGACGGTGCATGCCGCAACGCAGTCATTGCATAGATCACTCGGAACACCCGCAACTTGCGCAGCACGGCCGGATTGTCGAAGACGTCCCCGGCAAGCATCGAAATCACCGCTTGCTCAACCTGCCAGATATTGCGTGGACTGGCGAACAGCGACTTCATCGTCGGCGAGGTGAAGCGATAGATGAACCACTTGAATTCGTCCAGCCCACGCGTCAGCCGGCGTTCGAGCGCGGCGAGCGTGACGGTTTCCGTGGCCGGATCGCGCAGGATGCTGTCGACGGCTTCAACGCCGCGCTCGGCACTGTTCATCGCCAGGTACACGCCGGAGGAAAACATGGGATCGACGAAGGCGTACGCGTCGCCCAGCATCAGCCAGTTGCGGCCGCTCATGCGCGTGCATTCGTAAGCGTAATTGCCGGTGACGTGCACCGGCCCGACGAGAAGCGCTCCCTGCATCCTTTCCTGCGCCGCGGGCACGGACGCGAACGTGCGCATCAGGAACCCTTCGGAATCGCCCTGCCGGGTCTTGAGGTATTCGGACGAGCACACCGCACCCACGCTGGTGACACCGTCGCGCAGCGGAATCAGCCACAGCCAGCCATGCGCATGACGGAAGATGCTGACGTTGCCGGCGTTGTCGCCGTCGCGCGACGTCACGCCGGTGAAATGACCAAACACCGCCGCCGACTGATGGCGCTCATTCTTGCGCTTGAGCTTGAGCTTGCCGCCAAGGAACGCATCGCGGCCGCTGGCATCGATGAGATAACGCGGGCGGAAGTTTTGCACGCCAGCACCGGGATCCATCGCACGACCGGCAACCTGGCGCGCCTGTACGGCAATGCCGCCATCCTCGGCAAACGCGACCTGCTCGACCTGGACCTGGTCGCGCGCATCCACGCCGTTGCTGCGCGCATGTTCAAACAACAGCTGGTCGAACTCCTCACGCTTGACGTGGAAGGCGTACCCATGACTGGCGCCAAGCGCGCGTGCGAATGGAAACGTGTTGTAGGCGCCGCCTTCGACCGGAAAGTCCGCGCCCAGCTTGAGCACGCCGATCTCTCGCACCTGCTCCAGCACACCGAGGCGCTCGAGGATCGGCATGTTCATGGGCAACAGCGATTCGCCGATGTGGAAGCGCGGATGCGCGGCTTTTTCCAGCATGACCACCTTCCAGCCGCGACGCGCCAGCAAGGTCGCCGCGGTGCTGCCGGCGGGCCCGCCGCCGATGATCAGCACGTCGCAGGCGGTCATGGCTGTGGTGTCCGGATCGGTCATGCCCGCGTCTAGCTGCCGTCAAAAGTGAGCGCCATGATACCGGCGCGGACGCCGGACTGAACGCGGAAAAGTTGCGCGGCGCGACGCGATGCCGGATCGTGGCGGTTTATTTCCCAATGGATCCGTGAGATGTCCCCGCAAACCGACGCCGAACGCGAACTGGCCGAACTGCTGGTCGAAAGCCTGAACCTGGACGATATTCCGGCCGCATCCATCGATCCGGAGGCGCCGCTGTTCAATACCGGCCTGGGGCTGGACTCGATCGACGCGCTGGAGCTGTCACTGGCGATCAGCAAGCGTTATGGCTTCCAGTTGCGCTCGGACAACGACGAAAACCGCAGCATCTTTGCATCACTGCGCTCGCTCGCCGCACATGTCCAGCAACACAAGACCGACTGAGGCCACGACCGTTTGGCGATCGTGAACCCACCTGATATTGATCCGCCTGGCAACCACCCGCCTGTCATCAGCCCCCCGCATCCGCATCTGGTCTCGGCCCGCCATGCGGCCGGGTTGCGACTGGTGCTGGCGGTCGCGTATCCGTTGCTCGCGCACCTGGCCAGCGAGCGTCGAGACGGCATGCTGGCCGTCATTGCGTTGGCCGATATCGTCCTGATCGTGTTGCTGCAACCGCTGCTGCAGCGACGTGGATGGGCGTGGGGCTTGCTGATCGTCCTGGCAGCGGCGTTGTGGGCATTGCTGGCCTCCGGGTATGCCTTGCTGCCGCTGCTGCTGGTACCGGTGGCGCTGCTGGCGCTGGTCAGTTTCGGCTTTGGCCGTACCTTGCGCGGGGATCGGATCCCGCTGATCACGCGCATGCTCTGTGGCCTTGATGGCGTGCAGATATCGGAGCTCTCGCCGGAATTGCTCCGCTACACCCGCAATCTCACCGCCGCATGGGCCGCACTACTGGGGGCGCTGGCGCTGGTCAACCTGACGCTGGCGCTGCTTGCAGTACCCGATGGACTGCTGGCCAGCGTGGGAATTGCCTCACCGTTGCCGGTAACGCGGGCGCAATGGTCCTGGTGCGCCAATGTGCTCAATTACGGCGTGGTCGCTGGATTTTTCCTGGCCGAGTTCCGCTATCGCCAACAGAAGTTTCCGGGCCGGTATCACAATCTGCTGGACTTCCTGCGGCGCATGGCGAAGCTGGGACCCGCCTTCTGGCGTGACGTTTCGCACTAGGGTCGAGTGCGCGGAAAGCTATTCTGGGCGGCAGTCGGCGGGTGTTACTGGCGCGCGGCGGCGCGACGTGATCGGGTCGTAAGCAATTGTCTGCGCGGCGCGCTTGCGATGGCCGGTCGCGCCGATCATGCTTTGCCCGCGATGCGATTCTCGATCCCTTCCGACCATCCGAGCTTGCCGGGGCATTTCCCCGGACGCCCGATCGTGCCCGGGGTGATCGTGCTGGAGCGCGTACTGGAGGCGATCGAGGCGACGCATGGCGCGCTGGGCGCCTTGCGGCTGCCTCAGGTGAAATTCACGCAACCATTGCTGCCAGGTGAGATCGCCGACATCACCATCACCGGCGATGCGCCGCGCTGGCGGTTTCGGGTGTCGCGCGCGGAAACCCTGCTTGCAAGTGGCGAAGTTGCGCTCAAGGACGACGCTGGATGAGCACGCGATGGAAACAACGCCCGGAAGGTGGCGGCCATTTCGCGATCTGGCTGATCCGCGGCATCGCCCGGCATGCGGGCCGCAAGTTCGCGCGGCTGTTGCTGGGGCCGATCACGGTGTATTTCCTGCTGCTGCGCGGGCCCGAGCGGCGTGCATCGGTCGCCTACCTGCAACGTGCGCTTGGCCGGCCGGCGCGGTGGCTGGATGGGGCACGCCATATCCACACGTTCGCATCGACCATCCTCGATCGCGTGTTCCTGCTGAGTGGGCGACTGCAGCAGTTCGAGTTCACTCTCAGTGGCCTTGACGACGTCCATCGCCAGCTCGACAAGCAACAGGGCGTGTTGCTGTTCGGCTCGCACCTGGGCAGCTTCGAGGTGATGCGCGTGCTGGCGCGGCAGCGGCCCGAGTACGTGATCCGCGTGGTGCTGGACAAACAGCACAATCCGGCGATGACGCAGCTGCTGGATGCGCTGGACCCGGCGATTGCGGCCAATGTCATCGACGCGGGCCAGGATGGGCCATCGTTGATGCTGGCGATCCAGCAAGCCGTGGCCTCAGGGCATCTGGTCGCGCTGCTGGTCGATCGCGTCCAACCCGGCGAGCCCTCCCAGTCGGCGCAGTTTTTTGGGCATGACGCGCCATTCCCACGGGCTCCGTGGCTGATTGCCTCGGTGCTGCGCGTGCCGATCGTGCTGGCCTTCGGACTGTATCGCGGCGGCAACCGCTACGAGCTGGCATTCGAATCGTTCAGCGACGGTCTATGCATCCCGCGCGCCGAACGCGCCGCGACGCTGGTCGCACTTATCCAGCGTTACGCCAGCCGGTTGGAACATTACGCGCAGTCCGCGCCCTACAACTGGTTCAACTTCTATGACTTCTGGGAAACAAGCCATGACGGTGCCACACATGACGTCCGCGCCGCTGCCGTCGCCACGCCCCCACTCCGCACGCCTGCCGCGAACGCTGCTGATGGCGCTCCTGATGACGGGCAGCCTGTCGCTTTACGCCGCGCCTGACGCCGCGCCCGGCACAGCGGTCGACTCAGACTGGATCCTGTCAAAACTCGCGCGCCCGGCACCGATGCACACGATGTTCGTCGAATTGCGGGATTCAAAATTGCTGAAGGCGCCGCTGCGCATCGAAGGCGAATACGGGCGTCCTGATGGCAACACCTTGGTGCGCGAAGTGCGCGTGCCCTATGTGGAGATCACGACAATCCGGTCCGGCACCGTCAGCATCCAGCGCGCCGGGAAGTCCGCGCGCACGTTTTCGCTGTCGCGGGTACCGGAACTTGGCGGCCTGCAGGCGAGCTTCGGTGCCTTGCTCTCGGGCGATCGCACGTTGCTGCAACAGCATTATCGGCTGACCAGCAGTGGCACCCACCAGCACTGGACACTCATGCTGACGCCGAAGGATGCGCGCTTCGCAGCCAAGGTGCGCGACATCACGCTCTACGGCCGCGGCACGGAATTGCGTTGTATCGAAACCGCATCCGCAGGCACTGGTGACGTCCAACGCACGCTGCTCGCCGGCGCTGCACGTGACGCGGCACCCGCCATGACCGGCGATGCGCTGGCGGCGTTGTGCCGCAACGGCGAGACCTCCAAAAGCCCGCAACGGTGACGTCACGTTCGCGACCTGCGCAGGCATTTTGTGTCCGCCAGATAGGACACAACACATCCGAAAAATTTGGCGCCGCGCGTGCGGCCCACGTAATCCACATGCCGGCCGCTTGAAATGAAAGAACTGACGTCACCACAACGCTTGGCGCTTGCGCTGCTTTGGCTTGCCTTGTTGCTCGTCGTCGGCTGGGTCGTCGGCCAACGCCTGCAGTTGAGCGGCGACCTGCGCAAGTTCATGCCGGCGGCGCAAACGCCAGCGCAGAAACTGCTGATGGACGAACTCGGAGAAGGCCCGGGTTCGCGCCTACTGCTGATTGCGTTGTCGGGCGACAACCCCGATGCGCTGGCGCGGCAATCGCAGGCATTGCGCCGGCAGTTGGCGGCCAATCCATTGTTCGCATTGGTGGCGAACGGCGACACCGGCCTGGACGCGATTCCCGCGCGATTGCGTCCGTACCGCGATCTGTTGTCCGACACACTGGACACGCAGCGACTGGATGCCACCACGCTCCGCGATGCACTGGATGCGCGCGTGCAGGATCTCGGCTCGCCCGCCGCATCGATGGTCGAGCCGCTGATCGGTTCGGATCCCACGCTGGAAACCCTCAAGCTTGCAGAGTCCTGGCAACCGGCGAACGCGCCACAACGATTGAATGACGTGTGGTTCGATCGCACAGGCAAGCAGGCACTGCTGGTCGCGGAAACCATCGCACCGGGGTTCGATCCCACCGGCCAGCAAGCCGCGGTCACTGCCATCCAGCAGACCTTCGCCAAGGTGCATGGCGCGAGCGCATCGACACTCATGCTCAGTGGCCCGGGTGCATTCTCGGTGGAGATCGGCGGGCGCACGCAGCGCGAAGCGGGATGGATCGGCACCATCGACACGCTCGGGCTGGTGCTGCTGCTGTGGTTTGCATATCGCACCTGGAAAGCGCCCTTGTGGGGCGTGCTGCCGCTCGCCAGCGCCGGCTTGGCGGGACTGGGCGCCGTGGCGATGTTGTTCGACGGCGTGCACGGCATCACCGTCGCATTCGGGTTCACCTTGATCGGCGTGGTGCAGGACTATCCGATCCATCTGTTCAGCCACCAGCACGCGGGCTTGTCGCCACGGCAGAGTGCGCGAGCGTTGTGGCCGACGCTGGCCACCGGCGTTGCCTCGACCTGCATCGCGTATGTCACGTTCCTGGCATCGGGTGTCGACGGCCTCAAGCAGCTGGCGGTGTTCACGATCGCTGGTTTGCTGACCGCGGCGTTGACGACGCGTTTCCTGCTGCCGTGGCTGATCGATCCCACACCTCACGACGTCGCCGATTCAAAGCGCCTGGCGACTCTGTGGACGCAGATCCAGCGGCTGCCGCGTCCGCGTCTGTCGTTGATCGCATTGGCTCTCATTGCGCTGGCTGTGACCATCTTCGCCCCGGGTGCATTCTGGCAGAACGATCTGTCCAAGCTGACGCCAGTCCCCGCCGAGGCGATGGCGCGCGACACACACCTGCGCAGTGAACTCGGCGCGCCCGACGTGCGTTACGTGATCACGCTCGGCGGTGCCGATGCCGAGGCTGTTCTGCGCGGCAGCGAACATTTGCGTCCGCAACTCGATGCTCTGGTACGCGACCACGCCATCGCCGGGTACGACCTTGCGGCACGCTACCTGCCCAGCGCAGCCACGCAACGCGCGCGCCAGGCGCAGCTGCCCGATGCAACGACGTTGCAGGCCGCATTGGGCGAAGCACTCGTGCAATCGCCGTTCCGCGCCGATGCCTTCGCCGGATTCCTGCGCGACGTGGCCATCGCCAAGCATGCTGCTCCGTTGACCACGCGCGACCTCGACAACACTCCGCTTGCCGCCAGTGTTGGCGGGTTGCTGCGCCAGCGCAACGGACACGCGACGGCGCTGGTGTCGTTGACGGGATTGCGCGACCCGGTTGCAGTGGCACGTGCAGCCGCCGCCAATGGCGCGCAGCTGCTCGATCTCAAGCAGGCGTCCGAATCATTGGTGGTCGATTACCGCCAGCGCGTGTTGTTTGCACTCGTGATTGCCGCGATCCTGCTGGTCGCGACCGTGTGGCTGGCACTGCGGCAACCAAGGCGCGTATTGCGCGTACTGGCGCCGATGGCGTTGACCACGTTGTTGATCCTGGCGGTGCTGCGCGGATTCGGTGTCGAGTTGAATCTGTTCCATCTGGTCGCGCTGATCCTTGCTGCCGGGCTTGGACTCGACTACGGCCTGTTTTTCGAACACGCCGGTGACAACCGCGAAGATCAACTGCGCACGCTGCATGCGGTGATCGTGTGCAGCCTGACCACGCTGCTGGTGTTCGTGCTGCTGGGCCTGTCGTCGATCCCCGTATTGCGCGCGATTGGCAGTACGGTGGCGATCGGCGTGTTCGGGAACTTCGTGCTGGCGCTGCTGATTGCCCGTCAACCTGTCACGCTCGAAGCCGCCACCTGATGCAATCGCTCGGTCGCGATGAAATCCTCGGGCTCGTCCCGCACCAGGGCGCGATGTGCCTGTGGGATGAAGTGCTGGAATGGGATGCGCAGACGATCGTGTTGCGCGCGCACAATCACCGTGACTCCACACACCCATTACGCGCCAACGGTCAATTACGCGCCGTGCACCTCTGCGAATACGGTGCGCAAGCGATGGCCGCGCACGGGGGGCTGCGCGCGCGCGGGGGCGGAGGCCGCGCCAAACCGGGCTTGCTGGTTGCATTGCGCGCGGTTGAATTGCATGTTGGGCGCATCGATGACCTCGACGGCGCACTGGAATGCCGTGCCGAAATACTGATCGATGGCGAGGCGGGCTGGCAATATGCTTTCCGGATCATCCATGCCGACACGCTACTGGCCGAAGGACGCGCGGCGGTGATGCTGCAACCTTAATCAGACCGGTTTTGGCGTATGCGATGGCGGATTGAAACCCGCCCTACAGGATCACCATGCAGACGTTATCCAAACGTGCACTTATTACCGGCGGCAGCGGCGATCTTGGCGGCGCGATCTGCCATCAACTCGCGGCGGACGGCTTGCACGTCATTGTCCACGCCAATGGCAATCGCGCACGGGCCGAGGATGTGGCCGCCTCGATTCGCCAGGCAGGCGGCAGCGCCGAGGCCGTTGCCTTCGATGTTGCCAACGGTGACGCCACGCGCGCGGCGATCGACGCGTTGCTTGCAGATGGGCCAATCCAGGTGGTCGTCAACAATGCCGGAATCCACGACGACGCTCCGATGGCAGGCATGACCTCGGCGCAATGGATGCGCGTGATCGACGTGTCGCTACACGGCTTCTTCCATGTCACCCAGCCGCTGCTGCTGCCGATGGCGCGCACGCGCTGGGGGCGTATCGTGAATGTGTCCTCCGTCGCCGCCGTACTCGGCAATCGTGGCCAGGTTAATTACGCCGCCGCCAAATCCGCGTTGCACGGCGCATCGAAGTCGCTCGCACGCGAGATGGCATCGCGCGGCATCACCGTCAATGTCGTCGCGCCGGGCGTCATCCAGGGCAGCATGAGCGGTGAATCTTTCACACCCGAGCAGATCAAGGCGCTGGTTCCCGCAGGCCGCGCGGGCTCACCGGACGACGTTGCCGCGCTCGTGCGCTTCCTCTGTTCGGATGCCGCCGGTTACATTAACGGGCAGGTGATCGGGGTCAATGGGGGCATGGGCTGATCATCCTGCTATCGCTGGCCAGCCGCGCGCGATGCTTCGCGCACACACAATCAAGGGGATGGAACATGAAACACACGGGAAAAAAAGCACTGTTGGCGCTTGCATTGATTTTGGGGTCCACCGGCTCGGTCATCGCCGCAGGCAGCGTGGTGGGCTATGTCGAACCCAAAAACCAGTCCAATCCTCCTCCCGCGATGCCACTCGATGCGTTCCAGCGATTTGAAATCACGCCGATCGCAATGGATGCACCTTATGCCGGCCAAAGCGGGAATGAAGCTGCCAAGAGCAGTATCCAGGCCAACCTGGTCCTTCGGGTTCAACCGGTGCTTGCCAACTGGAACTCCAAGCCCGCAGGCGCGGAAGCCAAGACCCTGAAGATCGAACCGACCATTCGCCACATCCGATTCATCTCTGGCGGAGCGCGGTTCTGGGGTGGGGCGATGGCGGGCGGGTCAGCAGTATTGATGACGGTCAAGTTGAGCGATGCGAGCACCGGACAGGTCATTGCCGAGCCCGAGTTCTACCAGCATGCCAACAAAATGGGCGCAGCGTGGTCGTTTGGTGCCACCGACAAGGCCATGTTGGTGCGCGTGTCCGCGATGATCACGGACTATCTGGAGAAGAACTACAGCGCGCCGGTGGGTGGTTCGACCAGCGTGGCGACCGACGTCAAGTTCTGAGGTCGACAGCCTGGTCGCAGGCGCTGATCTTCTGGGCCGCACGGATCACCGTGCGGCCCAGCCGTCACCGGCAGCACCACGCCATTGAAATGATGCGCGCATCTTGATCTAGCCCAAACCGGCGCGCGCTGCCATGCTGGACGCATGACCGATACTTCCAACATCGCCGTGCTGCTGGTCAACCTGGGCACGCCGACCGCGCCGACGCCGCGCGCGGTGCGACGTTTCCTGTCGGAATTCCTGCACGACCATCGGGTGGTGCAACTGACCCGCTGGTTGTGGTGCCCACTGCTACACGGGCTGATCCTGCCGCTGCGCGGACCGAAGGTAGCGGCGAAATACGCCGCGATCTGGATGGAGGGTGGCTCGCCGCTCGCCGTGTACACGCAGGACCTTGCGAAGGCGCTGCAGCAGCGCCTGCCGCAACTCAAGGTGATCCATGCGATGCGCTACGGCGAGCCGGCTCTATCGCAGGCGCTGATCGAACTTCGCGCGACCGCAGTTCCAAAGATTCTGGTGCTGCCGCTTTATCCGCAATATTCGAGCACCACGACGGCATCGATCGCCGACGTCATCACTGCCGTCGACAGCAACGCGCACATGCTCGAGGACTACCACCGCGATCCCGGCTGGATCGCGGCGATTGCCGGCTCCATACAAGAACACTGGAACCAGCACGGCCGCGGCGAGCATCTGCTGTTGTCGTTCCATGGACTGCCACAGCGTCTGGTTGATGCCGGCGATCCGTATGCGACGCAATGCATCGCCAGCGCGAATGCGATTGCGTCGGTACTGGATCTTGACGATACGCAATGGACGCTGGCGTTCCAGTCGCGGTTCGGTCGCGAACGCTGGCTGCAGCCATCGACCAGCGATGCGCTGGATGCACTGGCTGCGCGGGGCGTGCGCAGCGTCGATGCCGTGTGCCCGGGCTTCGCGGCTGATTGCCTGGAAACACTTGAGGAAGTTGCGATCATGCTTGCCGAACAGTTCCACGCACGAGGTGGCGGCACGTTGCGCTATGTGCCCTGCCTGAATGCCTCACCCGTGCATGTGGAGGCATTGGCGCAACTAGTGCAGCGCGAGGTGGCGGCATGGTGACTTTGCGCGAAGACCATCTCGACATTCCGCTAGGCCGCATCGCGCTGCTGCGTTCGACAGACAGGCACGCAAGTGGATTGAACCCGGTATTGGCGTTGCATGGCTGGCTCGACAATGCCGCGAGTTTCGTGCCGCTGGCTTCCCACCTGCATGGCATCGAACTGGTGGTGCCGGACCTGCCAGGTCACGGCCGCAGCGCACATCTGCCGCCGGGGATGGATTATTCGTTCGCGGAGGCGGTCAATGCGGTGCTCGACATCGCCGACGCGCTGGGCTGGTCACGATTCTCACTGCTGGGCCATTCGATGGGCGCGGGCATCGGAAGCCTGCTTGCCGCCGCCTGCCCGCAACGGATTACACGTTTCGTCGCCATCGAAGCCCTCGGTGCGCTGGCGGAAACACCCGAGAACACCGTGTTGCGCCTGCGCGAAGCCATCGCCGCCACGCGAGTCCTGGTCGACAAACGTCTGCGCATCTTTCCCGATGTCGAGACCGCCATCCGTGCGCGCATGCAGGCCAATACCTTGAGCGAGCCGGTGGCGCGATTGCTGGTCGAGCGCGGCGTCAACGCAGTGGAAGGGGGCTATCTGTGGAGCAGCGATCCACGCCTGACCCTGCCGACCATGCTGCGACCGACCGAGCCGCAGGTGCGCAACCTCATCGCGGGCATCGAATGCCCGACACGCGTGATCTACGCCGACCCCGCCCAACCATACCTGCCCGACGCGCTGCGCCGTGAACGCGCTGCATTGTTGCCGCAGGGTGACATGCATGTGCTTGCCGGTGGGCACCATCTGCACATGGAAGAGCCGGCATCAGTCGCGAATGCAATTGGCGACTTTTTTACGCGCTCCAGCTGAGTTGGCTCATCTTAGCAACGCACGCAATGTCGCTTTCAGCAGGCGGCCTTCCTCACGGAAATACTCACGCTCTGCTCGCCACGCTGGGAACCGGATTTCGACCTCGCCCCAGAACGCACGCGAATGATTGGCGTGGATCAGGTGGCACAGCTCGTGCACCAGTACGTACTCAAATGCCGATGGCCGCGCCATTACCAGCGACAGGTCAAGCACGACGTTG
>JBBQTR010000061.1:0-11335 GCA_038213095.1 Lysobacterales bacterium
GCAGGCGTTCGCCCTGCATCACGCGGTATTGCTTACCGCCTGTAACAACAACTGCGTACATGACCAGTATTCCTCTGTAGTTATTTTTTGGTCGCCTGCCGCCATCGAGGGCGGACAGAAGCGGAATTGTAAGGGTTTCAGTGAGTTACGGTCAACTGGCGCCAGGACCGGACTCGGAAGCGACGAGGATTGTGGCGCCGCCGCGCGCCGGATCGGTCGGTTGCGAACGAATCGCAGTTTAGCCAGCCCTCCAGAAGCTGAACAAAATGTCCGTTGGGTCGCAAACCCTGCGATGCCATCGATCCACACTGGCAATGCCACCCATTTGCCCCCATCTGGATGGCTCGTTACGCTTCCCTGTTGCCCTGCGCACGATGCGGGCTTTACCTATCGAGACTGCCACCGATGGCGATGGACACCATTCGCATCCGCGGGGCGCGGACGCACAACCTCAAGAACATCGATCTGGATTTGCCGCGCGACCAGCTGATCGTGATCACCGGCCTGTCGGGTTCGGGAAAGTCATCACTGGCCTTCGACACGATCTACGCCGAAGGCCAGCGCCGCTATGTCGAGTCGCTGTCGTCCTATGCGCGGCAGTTCCTGAGCGTGATGGAAAAGCCCGATGTCGACCACATCGAAGGCCTGTCGCCGGCGATCTCGATCGAGCAGAAATCGACATCGCACAACCCCCGCTCGACGGTGGGCACGATCACCGAGATTTACGACTACCTGCGCCTGCTCTACGCACGAGTCGGAACGCCGCGCTGCCCCGACCATGGTTATCCACTGGAAGCGCAGACCGTCAGCCAGATGGTGGACCAGGTGCTGGCATTGTCGAAGGATCCAGCGCGGGCCGAGCAGCGCTGGATGCTGCTGGCGCCGGTGATCCGCGAGCGAAAGGGCGAGCACGCACAGGTGTTCGAGCAGTTACGCGCACAGGGCTTCGTGCGCGTACGCGTCGATGGAATCCTGCATGAAGTCGACGCAGTCCCACCACTGGCGCTCCGGGTCAAGCACAGCATCGATGTAGTGATCGACCGCTTCAAGGTACGCGACGACATCAAGCAGCGCCTGACCGAATCGTTCGAGACCGCGCTGAAACTTGGCGACGGCATGGCGCAGGTGCAGTCGCTGGACGATGCCAGCGCAGCGCCACTGCTGTTTTCGTCCAAATACAGTTGCCCGGTCTGTGACTACTCGCTACCCGAACTCGAGCCGCGCCTGTTTTCGTTCAACTCTCCGGTCGGTGCGTGTCAAACCTGCGATGGCCTGGGCGTCAGCGAGTTCTTCGATCCGGCGCGCGTGGTCGTGCATCCGGAGCTCTCGCTCGCGGCCGGCGCAGTGCGCGGCTGGGATCGGCGTAATACCTATTACTTCCAGTTGATCGCATCACTGGCTCGCCACTACGGCTTCACGGTCGATACGGCATGGCAATCACTGGACGAATCCGCGCGGCAATCAGTGTTGTACGGCAGCGGCAAGGAGTTGATCAGCTTTAGCTACCTCACCGATGCCGGGGGACGTAGCCAGCGGCGTCACAAGTTCGAGGGCATCCTGCCGAATCTCGAGCGTCGATATCGTGAGACCGAATCGGCCGCGGTGCGCGAGGAGCTCGCCAAGTACATCAGTGAGCGCCCCTGCGTGGATTGCGGCGGCGCGCGCCTGAATCGCAGCGCACGTAATGTGTTCGTCGGCGACACCGCGTGGCCGCAGATCGCGGTGTTGCCGATCGACGAGGCGCTAACGTTCTTCGGCCAGTTGCAGCTGCCTGGCTGGCGCGGCGAGATCGCGGTGAAGATCGTCAAGGAAATCGGCGACAGGTTGAAATTCCTGGTCGATGTCGGCTTGGATTACCTGACGCTGGAACGCAAGGCAGGCAGCCTGTCGGGTGGCGAAGCCCAGCGCATTCGTCTGGCCTCGCAGATCGGCGCGGGCCTGGTTGGTGTCTTGTATGTGCTCGACGAGCCATCGATTGGCCTGCACCAGCGCGACAACGAACGCCTGCTGGGCACCCTCACCCGCCTGCGCGACCTTGGCAACACCGTGATCGTGGTCGAGCACGACGAGGACGCGATCCGCCTGGCCGACCACATCGTCGACATTGGCCCGGGCGCTGGCGTGCATGGCGGAGAAGTGGTCGCACAAGGCAGTTATGCGGACGTGTTGAAAGCCCCGCGCTCCATGACAGGCCAGTACCTTAGCGGTAAGCGACGCATCGAAGTACCAGCCAAGCGCAACAAGCCTGACAAGAGCGCGATGCTCACGCTACGCGGCGCATCGGGAAACAACCTGAAAGATGTCGACGTCCAGATTCCATCGGGACTGTTCACCGCGATTACCGGCGTGTCCGGGTCCGGCAAATCGACGTTGATCAACGACACGCTGTATGCCTTGGCGGCAAACGAGATCAACGGTGCGTCGCACGCGCCGGCGCCGTATCGGGAAATCGAAGGGCTGGACCTGTTCGACAAGGTCGTCGACATCGACCAGTCTCCGATCGGCCGTACACCGCGTTCCAATCCTGCGACATACACGGGCTTGTTCACTCCGCTGCGCGAGTTGTTCGCGCAAGTGCCGGAATCTCGCGCACGCGGCTATGCACCCGGGCGTTTCAGCTTCAACGTGCGTGGCGGGCGGTGCGAAGCCTGCCAGGGCGACGGGCTGATCAAGGTCGAGATGCACTTCCTGCCGGATGTGTACGTGCCTTGTGATGTCTGCCACGGCAAGCGCTACAACCGTGAAACGCTGGAGATCCTCTACAAGGGCTTCAGTATCCACGACGTGCTGGACATGACGGTGGAAGACGCGCTCAAACTGTTCGAGCCGGTGCCTTCAATTGCACGCAAGCTGGAAACATTGCTGGATGTTGGACTGAGTTACATCAAGCTTGGCCAACCGGCGACGACGTTGTCGGGTGGAGAAGCACAGCGCGTGAAGCTATCGAAGGAGCTTTCCCGTCGCGATACCGGTCGCACGCTCTACATTCTTGACGAGCCCACCACCGGGCTGCACTTCCATGACATCGAACACCTGCTCGCCGTGTTGCACAAGCTTCGGAACGACGGAAATACGATCGTTGTCATAGAACATAACCTGGACGTGATCAAGACCGCGGACTGGGTCATCGACCTTGGACCGGAAGGTGGTCATCGTGGCGGGCAGATCATCGCGCAAGGTACGCCCGAAGATCTTGCGCGGATGCCGCAGTCGTGGACGGGACAATTCCTCGCCAAGACCTTGGGCATCAACAACAAACCAGCGAAAAGGAAATCGGCCGCATGAACGAACCTGACAAACCCGCTGCACGCAAACGTGCTCCACGGCGCAAGAAGACAGTCGACGCAAACCCGTCGGTTGCCGCGGCCAGTGCCGCCATTCCATTCTGGTTGATCCGCGTTTCGTTATCCGTGCGCTGGCGTGACCTGGACGCCTTCAATCACGTCAATAATTCGAAATTCCTGAGCTATCTCGAAGAAGCCCGCCTGCGCTGGATGATGTCGTTGCCAGGGGAATGGATCGACGAAAACGTCGCACCCGTGGTCGCCGCGGCAACCATCAACTACAGACGACCGATCGCGTGGCCCAATGAAATCGTCGTGGAATTGTTCGTCGAACGACTTGGCAACACCAGCCTGACGATTGGCCATCGCATCCTCGACGCCAGCAACGACGCCACGCTGTACGCCGATGGCCACGTGGTGATGGTGTGGATCGACAGACAACGCGGCCAGGCTGCGGCATTGCCGGATGCGGTGCGCAGGGCGTGTGTGGTGCCGTGATTCAGCGTCGGCGTCGTTCCGCGAAGGCGAGATCCGGCGCTGCCTCACTCGCCCATTGCACGCAGTTCAAAGATGCCATGGATCGTGCGGCCATCCTTCAACTGGAATTCGATCGACACGTTCTTGCCGGCTTTCATCACTGCTTTCGGATTCATCAGCATCAAATGCATTCCACCCGCTTTCAGCGTTGCGGTGGCGCCGGGCGCGATGCGCAATTCCGGAATCGGTCTCATGCGGCTGATGCCATTGACCAGCGTCGTTTCATGCAGGGACGTATCGACGAAGTTGGTACTGCTGGCCTTGACGACAGTCACTGGCTTGGCGCATGGATTCACGATGTTGGCAAACCCCGCCATCATCGGCATGCCGCCAGGCAACATCCGTATCCAGCCATCGTGGACCAATGGCAGGCACTCGCCGGCCCAGGCACTACTGATCACGCACAGCAGCATGGGCACGGCGTATCGGAACAAAGCCACCAGGTTTCTCATCGCACTATGATACTTCCGGCTGGCTGCCACTCCACGATTGACTCTTCGGGAACCCCCATATGTCCTTGATCCAGCACATCGCGACTGGCCCGATCCATGAGTTGCAACTGGCCCGTGCGCCAGTCAATGCGCTCAATCCAGAGTTGTGTAGCGCGTTGTCCGCCGCGATTGCGCGAGCCATCTCCGATGGAGCGCAGGGCATCGTGTTGTCGGGTGGCCCAAAAGTATTCTCAGCCGGACTCGATGTGCCACACCTGCTCGCGTTGGGCGGGGATCGCATGGCACTGACGTCGGCATGGGAATGTTTTTTCGGTGCCGTTCGCACACTGGCGAATTCACCGGTTCCGGTGGCCGCCGCAATTTCAGGACATGCTCCGGCCGGCGGTTGCGTGCTGGCGCTGTGTTGCGATTATCGGGTGATGGCGCAGGGTCCATTCCAGATTGGACTCAACGAAACCCGTGTCGGCCTGGTCGCGCCAGACGGCATTCAGCACCTGATGCGACGCGCGGTGGGTGCGCATCGCGCCGAACGATTGCTCGTCGGCGGCGAACTGGTCGACGCCGAACGCGCGTTGGCAATCGGGCTTGTCGACGAGTTGGCGGAGATCGAACACGTCACCAAGCGTGCGCGCATCTGGCTGGAAGAACTGCTCGCTTTGCCCCGGCAACCAATGTTGCAGACTCGCGCAATGGCAAGAGCCGACCTGGTCGCAGCTGTACAGCCGGAACGCATCGGACTGGCACGTTTCATAGAAGGCTGGTTCGACCCGGATACGCAGGCCGGACTGCAGGCATTGGTCGCGCGATTGCGCAAATAGGAGTGTGGCGAAAAAATGGAATCAGTCGCTACCCGTCGCCACTGGACGCGATGGATCGCTGATCCAGCCGCTCCATGAGCCGGTGAATAATTTCGCGCCCTTGAGTCCTGCGCGTTCCATCGCCAGCAGGTGATGGCAGGCGGTCACGCCGCTGCCGCACATCACGATCGTTTCCTCAGGCGAATGGTCCCCGAGCACATCGCGGAATTCAGCCGCCAGCTGGATCGGGGGCTTGAAGCGCTTGTCCGCGAGATTCTGCGCATACGGGCGATTGCATGCGCCAGGAACATGCCCGGCCACACGATCGATGTGCTCGTTTACACCACTGAAACGATCCGCGGCGCGGGCATCGAGCAACAGATCGCCAGCCTGCAGACGCGCCTTGACCTGCTCGGCGTCCAACAAGCGTGAGCTGTCGAACTTTGCTTCGTATGTCGTCTGCATACGGATCGGGGTGCGCGCATCGACCGGCAATCCAAGCACGGTCCAGCGCGCCCATCCGCCATCGAGCACGGCCACTTTTTCATGCCCAACCGCGCGCATCAAAAACCACAGTCGCGCCGCATAGGCGCCGTCGCCATCGTCATAGATCACGACCTGATGGCGCGGGTTGATACCCCAGCGACCGAGCGTTTCGGAGAAGTCGGCGGCGTCTGGCCACGGATGCCGGCCCAGTCCGCGCTTGCGGTGATCTGACATGTCGCGATCCAGATGCGCATGGATCGCCCCCGGTATGTGCGCCTGCTGGTAGGCCAGTTCACCAGCTGCCGGATTGACCAGTGAAAAACGGCAATCCATCACAACCAGATCGTCGCGGCCGAGGGCAATGGCCAGTGTTTCAGCCTGCACCAGCGTGGTCCATCCACTCATCGAATCGTCTCCAGTCGTTGGCGCAGGTTGAACAGGATGGATGCACTGGCGCCCCAGATGCGTCTGCTTGCCTCCCCTCTGTCCGCGAATTGCAACACGGATCGCGGCTGGCCGCCCAGGTCAAGCTGGAAGCTGTGCAGATTGCCCGGGTGCATGAGAAATTCGAAGGGGACTTCGAAGACGTCATCGACTTCGCGTGCATCGGGCCGGGCCACGTACTCCGGATGGACAATGGCCACCACCGGCTGTACGCGAAAGCCGGTGACGGTCGCCAGCGGATCCAGATACCCCAGCGGCTGGATCAGCGAGGCCCGGATCCCCGTTTCTTCCGTGGTTTCGCGCACTGCTGCGGCGCTGGCGTCCAGGTCATCGGGTTCGATCCGCCCCCCCGCAAAGCTGACCTGTCCGGCGTGATGCCGCATGGCATCGTTGCGACGGGTAAGGAGGACCTGCAGGCCGGTCGATCGAGGCACCAGTCCGACCAGTACGGCGGCAGCGACAGGATCGGTCGTCGATAGCAATCCGCTCAAGTCGTCGATATTCCAGCACGCGGCTTGCGGCGCCGTGTCCAGTGGATGCAGCGCGCGGCTGATGCGCTGCAATTCGGGCGACAGGACGTTCACCCGTTCTTGCTGTCGCCCAACCCACGCAGCGGCAGGATCGTATCCATCAGGCGTAGTCGTTGAACGTCGTTCATCAGGCCCCAGCGCGCGATTTCGTGGCCCGTGCGATGACAGCCCTGGCACAAGCCGTCATCGCCAAGTGTGCAGACGCCCGTGCAGGGAGTAAGGATGGCTGGACCAACAGCAAGCATCGATTGGAATCCTGACACGCAGACGCCGGCACGAAGCCGGCGTCCAAAAAAGCAACTGGATCCCGGCTTCCACCGGGATGACGTTTCGGCAGGCCCGGTCGCGCTTATGCGCGCACGGGCCGAAACGTCACTTGATGCCGTCTAGCTTGACTTCGAAAACCACCGCAACGTTCGGGGGGAAACCGGTGCGTGGATCGGCGCCGTACGCCTTGTCGGCAGGCAGCGTGATTTCCCACTTGGCGCCGTTAGGCATCTGCATCAATGCTTCACGCATGGCCGGCATTTCGATCTGGCTGACCTTCATGGCGCTCATTTTCTGTGGCGCCTGCGCGGTGGCAGGACGCTGGCCCCAAGGATACGGGCCGGCGACTTCCAGATCCACGGTGCTGGACTGGGTCGGCTTGGCGCCGCTGCCGGCTTCGAGCACGCGGTATTGCACGCCGCTGGGCAATACCTTCACCCCAGCCTTGCCACGATTCTGCGCGATGAAGGCATCGCTCTTGACCTTGTTGTCGACCGCCGCCTTCTCGAACGCCGCCTTGGCCTTTGCCTGTAGACGCGTCTGCATGCCTTGGTATGCGGTGCTCATCTTGTCGATGGCGACACTCGGCTCCTTCTTGGCGAAACCGTCCTGCAACGCACGGGTCATCGTGGTCAGATCCAAGGCTTCGCCGCTTTCGGCGGCCTGGCGACCCAGCTGGTAACCCAGCGCATAACTGAGTTGACCCTTGGTGGATGTGGTGTCCTGGGCAAGGGCGACGCCCCCGGTCAGGGTCAGGGCCGCCAGCGTGGCAGCGAGCAAACGCAACTTCATTCGGTACGGCCTCCAATTGGGGAGCCTGATACGGAAAAGGCAGCAAAGCCGCCCGCCGGACAGGACACGATGACGCACTAGGAACACGCTATAGGATACTGGCGCCATGGCTTAACCGCCACTGACGACCCCGATCCGACCTGCTGTTCGCCGGCAAGTTCCATCCTTTCCGCGCTCCTTTCTGATTCGAAGATCCCCACTCATGACTGATTCACACGCAAACGGTGCCTCGCTCCAGATCGAGAACCATGGTCCGATCCGCTTGGTCGCGATCAACCGTCCTGACAAGCTCAATGCCCTGAATGCCACCATGATCGACGCATTGCATGCCGAATTCGCCAAGGCAGCCGATGACATCGAGGTCCGCGCGTTGATCCTCACTGGCAGGGGCTCGAAAGCCTTTGTCGCCGGGGCGGACATCGCCGAGATGCGCACGCTGAGCGCGGTGGAGGGTCGCGACTTCTCGCAGCGCGGTCAGCGGATGATGCGTGCGATTGAGACGTCGCCCAAGCCCGTGATCGCCATGATCAATGGGTTTGCGCTGGGTGGAGGGCTCGAGTTGGCGATGTGCTGCCATCTGCGGATCGCCGCGGACACGGCCAAGGTCGGGCAGCCGGAAATCAACCTCGGCCTGATCCCGGGATTCGGCGGCAGCCAGCGCCTGCTGCGATTGGCGGGGCGTTCTGCGACTCTTGAGCTGTGCATGCTGGGCGCACCGGTCGACGCGGTGCGCGCGCAGCAACTGGGCATCGTCAACCGCGTCGTGCCTGCCGCGGATCTGCATGCCGAAACCATGCGCCTAGCCGAACAACTTGCCGCATCCGCACCGCTGGCGCTACGCGGCATCCTGGATTGCGTCAACATCGGCGGAGAATGTGCTATCGAGGAAGGCATGGCATACGAAAGCGCGCAATTTGGATTGATGTTCGCCACCGATGACATGCGCGAAGGCACCGCGGCATTCATCGAGCGGCGCAAGCCAACGTTCACCGGCCGCTGACATGACGCACATTCCGTGTCGTTGCGCCTGCTGCTCGATGGCGAATGACACGGTCCACGCCGTCATGACTGCACTAGCCTGCAACGATATCGATCGCGCACTGGACGCAGGACTTCTGGCGGTGGATCCCTGCGAGGCGTGTTCGCCTTCCTGCATGGCGATGCTGGTCGCAGCGCGCGCGACGCGCCTGACAGCATTGGCGGCACGCGAACGCTTCCACACGCGTGAAGCACGACTGTTACGGCGGCGGCAACAACGCAACGTGCGCCCCCTCGCTGCCTCGCCCGTGGCGGCATCATTGCCGCCCGCCGCCGCGGCAGCCTTGGCGCGTGCAAAAGCCAGGGCAGCCGGGCACGAATGATGGTTTCGGCGGCTGCAGCATCGCGCCGTCGCACTCGACTGCGGCCCGAGGAAATCAACGAGTTGTTTTCACGTCTGCGCGAACTCAATCCAACACCCACCACGGAGTTGGCATGGTCCAATCCGTTCGAGCTGCTGGTCGCTGTCATCCTGTCGGCGCAAGCCACTGATGTCGGCGTCAACAAGGCGACGCGCAGCTTGTTTGCCATCGCCAATACCCCAGAAAAAATGAGCGCGCTGGGTGAAGCTGCACTCAGGCGCCACATTGCCACGATCGGTCTTTACAACGCCAAGGCCGTCAACGTCATCGCGATGTCGAGGTTGCTGATCGAACATCACGACAGCGAAGTGCCGCCTACTCGCGAAGCCCTCGAGGCGCTGCCCGGCGTTGGGCGCAAGACTGCGAATGTCGTGCTCAATACCGTGTTCGGGGAACCGACCATCGCCGTCGACACGCACATCTTCCGTGTCTCCAACCGCACCGGACTTGCACCGGGCAAAACCGTGCGCGAGGTCGAGGACACGCTGATGAGCGTCGTTCCCACGGAATATCGCCAGCATGCACATCACTGGCTGATCCTGCACGGCCGATATGTCTGCAAGGCGCGCGTCCCCGACTGTCCCCATTGCCCGATCCGCGACCTTTGCCGATATCCGGACAAGACCTCTTGAGCAGTGTTTGTGCCGCGCCAAACGCAAACGGCGGACCGAAGTCCGCCGTTTGCGAATTACACCTGGCGAGGAGGATCAGAACGCGATCTCGCCCCACATGCCGATCTCACGCGTCTTCTGGTCGACAGTCGTGTCGTCCTTCCTGTCGTCGTGCTTGTAGACCGCGGCCAGCTTGACGCCCTTGCGGATCGGGAACTCGATACCGAAGTTGTAGTAGGTGTCCTGCAGGCTGGGGTCCAGATCCTTGCTCAAGTCGGCCTGGTCGTACCGGGCAAATGCCGCAATGCCCGATTTGGTGAAGGCCCAACTGCCCCACAGCGAGTACCCGGAGGACTTGTCTCGCGCGACAGTCAGCACGTTGTTCCAGTTGTTGGCGCGGAAGTATTCACCGCCAACACGCAACGCGTCCTTGGCGTACGCCACCATCACGTCGCCGCGCGTGGCGTTATGAAGCGAATTGACAGCCTGGGTTTCCCTGCCAAGGGTGCCCGAATAGCCACCCACTGCGATCACCATGCCTTCCACCGGCACGAAGCCCACGCGTGCTTCCACGTCCTGGCTCTTGCTGCGGCTGGGATTCTTGTATCCGCCACCATTGACCACAGACACCGCGTAATTGACTTTCTTGTCGGCCAGATCGCCGCCGACGTGCACACCCCAGTCTGCCGAAGTGCCGTACTTCAGGCGATCAGTCAGCGTGTTTTCGACATAGCGATATCCGTAATAATTCTCCGCGAATGGAATCCACGGAAGGTCCGCCGAACCAGCGCGCGCCACCAGCGCATCGCTGAATTTCCCCTGGATATAGGCCTTCTTGACATAGATGTCTGCGGCGCTGTCCAGCGATGACACATACTGGAAATCTGTCGTCAGGTTGACCGACCACGTATCATCGAACTTGTGGTTCACGCCAAGATAGAAACGCTTGACATCGAAACCCGTCCCGCTGGCATCTGTCTTCGCACCATTTTTGGTCTGGTCGATGTTGGTCAGGTCGAAAAACATCTTGCCGCTCAACTGGGTGTCGTTGACGATCTTGGCCAGCTTGTCGAGTTTTTCCTGCGTGGCCGTCGCCGCTTCGACCGTCTTGGCATTGGCAATATTGATGTCCGATTGTGCATTGGTCCGTTCGACAAGCCCGTCGAGTTGTTCCTGCAGCGCGGCGATCTGCGCCTTCATGTCCTGCAGCTGCGCTGCTGTCACGGTCGCAGGAGGTTCGGCGGCGCGCGAAGGTTGCACATAGGCCAGGCCGGCGAGGCCCAGTCCGGTTGCGAGTGCGGCCGTGAGCAAGTTGTCACGCATGGAATCGTCTCCGATATGAGGATGCAAGGTAAGAATGAAAGACCACCCGCCCTCGCCACAGCGCCCCAGGAACAGGCCGGGTAGAAGGAGTGGCGTTAAGGTTCCGCTAGCAACATGACGGTTTGAAGACAACAGACCGATTGCCGGAAATTATTTCAGTTATCCGATCGGATTGGCGTTTCACCCAACACACGTCCGCTGCCATCGCACTGACATCCAGTTGTCGCATTGCTGTCATGCAGCCGTCGTCCAATGGCGCCTGTTGACTCATCCACTCCCGACAACTGGAGATACGCATGTCCCGCTTGTGCATGACCCCCTTCAAGATCCGCGCTGCCATGACATTGCTGGCCGCGGCATTCGTCTTCAACGCGCAGGCCACCGAAGTGACCGGCGCCGGTTCCAGCTTCGT
>JBBQTR010000062.1:0-11152 GCA_038213095.1 Lysobacterales bacterium
CTCGGCGCTGAGCGGCTATACCTTCGGTTTCTGGGCGCTGCTCGGCGCGGGTGCGGTGTTGTTCCTGGTGGCGCCGCTGATCAACCGGCTGATGCATGGGGTGAAGTGATCACTCACCCCAAGTGAGTTGTCGATAAGCACGAGACGCCGCATTGCGAACAACGTGATGCGGCCCGGGTCATGCGGATGGACTTTTCTCCCGGCGCACCAAGCGCGTTGCACTTGCACGGTCATGCCACGTCAACCGGTTGCGATCAAACAACGCCCACCAGAATCCCGCACCGGCAAACAGCAGCGACAGAGTGCCGATGACGTACCGTTTCAACAGCGCCGACACACTTGCGCGTCCACCATCGGCGGCGGTCACGTGCAATCGCCATGGCCGCATGCCGAGCGTCTGCCCGCCGCCGCGCCAGCTGGCGATGGCATAAGAGCTGGTCACGGCCCATAGCGCGATCAGTTCCAGCCAGCCGGCGGGCGTGTCGCTGCGGATGGCGGCGCCGCCATGCACCACCACGGCCAGCAACCCGACCAGGAACCACAGTCCAATGGCAGGGAACAGGTCATACAGCAGCGCCAGGAAGCGCCAGCGCAGCAGCGCGGAAACAGGTTGCGGTGTGTCCATTGCATCAGCATAGCCGCGGGGTGCCGGCATCGCTAAGCTCGGCGCATGCCATCGACCACTCCTGCCGAACGTCGCATGCGTGCGTTGGCGTTGCCTGAACTCCGTGAGCCTGATCGCATCGCAATCGAAAGTTTCCTTGATGCGCTATGGGCAGAATCCGGCATCGCCGCGCAGACGCAGGCCAGCTATCGCCGCGACCTGCAAGGCATCGCACGCTGGCGCAACGGGGTTGGCGGTGGCCTGGTGGAAATCGATCGGGCGGGGTTGTTCGACTACCTCGCCTGGCGCACACGCGATGGATATTCGCCGCGCAGCAATGCGCGCCTGTTGTCGTCGTTGCGTGCTTTTTTTGCTCATCGACTGCGACGTGGCGAACGCAGCGACGACCCGACCGCATTGCTGGAACCGCCCAGGCTGCCGCGTTCGTTGCCCAAGGCCTTGCCTGAGCGGGAGATCGAGGCCTTGCTGGCGGCGCCGGACGTCGAGACGCCGCTGGGTTTGCGCGATCGCGCGATGCTGGAATTGATGTACGCCGCGGGCTTGCGCGTCAGTGAGCTCGTCGGGCTGGTCGCGACCGCTGTCAACCTGCGCCAGGGCGTGATCCGGGTTGCTGGCAAGGGCGGCAGGGAACGACTGGTGCCGTTGGGCGAGGAGGCGCTGTACTGGCTGGAACGCTATCTCCAGCAATCCAGAGCTTCACTGGCCCAGTTGAAGTCGTCCAGGTCGAAGTCTACCGGCCAAGCCAACATGCATCCCTTGTTTCTCGACAAAGGCCCAGAGTCGCTGACACGCCAGCAGTTCTGGTGCCTGGTGAAGCGCTATGCCGCCATCGCGGGCATCGACCCCGCCCGCATCAGCCCGCACGGATTGCGGCACAGTTTCGCCACGCACCTGCTCAATCATGGTGCCGACCTGCGAGCACTGCAGATGCTGCTGGGCCACAGTTCACTCTCGACCACCCAGATCTACACGCTGGTCGCGCGTGAACAGCTCAAGCGCCTTCATAAGCAGCACCATCCGAGGGGGTGAGTCACGGCGCTCGCGTGCTGGTTTGCATCTGCGGTTCATCGGACTCCACATAGCCCCATGCGATAATCAGGAACCTCTCGCGCACCGCACGGTCAACCAACCGTCGCGCATCTTGATGTCCGGAACCCCAATGAAACGCCTCCTGCTTGTCCTGCTTGGCGCCGTCAGCCTGTCGGCATGCGCCCAACCAAGTCCCGTGGCGATCGCCGCCAAGCCCGGCGCCCAGGCCAGCAATGCATCTGCTGCCGAGAGCATGGCGCCGGCGATCGTTCCGGGCTCTCCCGAAGCCCACGCGCGTGCCGCGATCCACGCGATCAATCCCAACGTCGAAGTCGATCATGTCAGCCCGGCGCCGTTGCCAGGTTTCCAGGAAGTCATCGTCGGTGGCCAGGTCGTCTACGTCAGCAATGACGGCAAATACCTGATGCAGGGCGCGCTCTACGACATTACGACGAAGACCAACCTGGGCGAGATGGCAATGGCCAAGGTCCGCGAGAAGCTGCTGCGCACCATGCCGATTAGCGACCGTATCGTCTTTGCGCCTCAGGACCCGAAATACACCGTCAGCGTGTTCACCGATGTCGAGTGTGGCTATTGCCGCAAATTGCACAGCCAGATCGCCGAGTACAACCGCCAGGGGATTTCAGTGCAGTACCTGGCGTTCCCGCGGATGGGCCTGGGGAGCGCGGACTTCAAGAAAATGGTGGCGGTGTGGTGCTCGTCCGACCCGAAAAAAGCCTTGAGCGATGCCAAGAACGATCGTCCGGTCCCCTACCGCAATTGCACCAATCCGGTGACGGCGCAGTACCACATGGGCCAGCGCATGGGCTTGAACGGCACGCCGATGATCCTGGCGGCCGACGGCACCCAGCTCGGTGGCTATCTGCCGCCGGCTGAACTGCGCGCCGCGCTGGACAAGAAGGCCGCCGGCGGCAAGCCCGTGGTGAGCACCGCGACGGGGGAGATGTAACGCTTTCAGCCGTCATCCCGGTGAAAGCCGGGATCCGGCAATCCACGCCCGCGCAAATACGGACAGGGCAGGGGCTCCGCTACAATATCGGGCCGTTCCCACGGTTCCATTGGACATGATCGTCCTCGAGGGCCTCCCGGCCCTGTCGCAGTTCCGCCTGGCGCGGCTTCAGTCGCGCCTGCAGGCCATCCATCCCGACACGCGTATCTCCGGAGCCTGGTTCAACTACTGGGTCGAGCCGGGCTTTGGCGACGGCGCAATCGCCGCGCCTGACCTGGCGGCATTGCGCCGCATCCTGCAGGCGGACATCGCCCCCATGCTTGTCGCGGAGGTGCCGGCAACGGGTCCGGAATCATCGACAACGACACAACGCTTCGTGACGCCGCGGCTCGGCACGATCTCGCCGTGGTCGAGCAAGGCCACCGAACTGCTGCACGGCGCGCGCCTGCCGATCCGGCGGGTTGAGCGCGGGATCCGCATCGAACTGCTCGGATGGCCGGCAAACGTCGCCATCCAGACTGCACTGGCTGGACTACTGCACGATCCGATGACGCAATCCCTCCACGACGATCGGGATTCGGCGGCGGAAATGTTTTCGACTCCGTCGCGCACCCCGCTGCAACGCGTGGCACTGTCGCAACTTGAGGCGGCCAATACCCAGCTCGGCCTGGCCTTGGCCGACGACGAAATCGACTACCTGCGCAGGCGCTTCGGCGAACTCGGGCGCGATCCGGCCGACGTCGAGCTGATGATGTTCGCGCAGGCCAATTCCGAGCATTGCCGGCACAAGATCTTCAACGCCACGTGGACGATCGATGGTCGTGAGCAGGCCACCACGCTGTTCAAGATGATCAAGTACACGCATGCGCAGACCCCGCAGCACACATTGTCGGCGTACAGCGACAACGCCGCGGTGATCGAAGGATATGAGACGCAGCGCTTCCGTCCCGATCCGGTCACGCACGAATACCGCGCCGAAGCGGCATCGCCCAGCGCGATGTGCATCAAGGTCGAAACCCACAACCATCCAACCGCGATTGCTCCGTTTCCCGGCGCATCCACCGGCGCGGGCGGTGAAATCCGTGACGAAGGCGCGACCGGGCGCGGTGGACGTCCGAAAGCAGGACTCGCTGGATTCAGCGTGTCGCACCTGCGCATTCCCACTTTGCCGCAACCGTGGGAACAGATCGACGGATTGCCGGCACGCCCCCTGAATCCGCGCATGGCGACGGCGCTGGAGATCATGCTCGACGGTCCGCTGGGTGCGGCGGCGTTCAACAATGAATTCGGACGCCCCAATCTAACGGGTTATTTCCGCAGTTTCGAGTTGGCAGAAGGTCCGGCACTGACGCGCGCCTACGACAAGCCGATCATGCTCGCTGGCGGGCTCGGCGCTGTTGACCGGCCGATGGTGGCCAAGCGGCTGCTGCAGCCGGGCGATGCGGTGATCGTGCTTGGTGGGCCGGCAATGCTGATCGGGCTGGGCGGCGGCGCTGCGAGTTCGGTGGCGTCGGGCGACAGTGCCGAGGCGCTGGATTTTGCCTCGGTGCAACGCGACAACCCGGAAATGGAGCGGCGCTGCCAGGAAGTGATCGATCGTTGCGTCGCGCTTGGCGAGCGCAATCCGATCGCCTCGCTGCATGACGTCGGTGCCGGCGGCTTGTCGAATGCGATTCCCGAATTGCTGCACGATTCCGGCGTCGGTGGCGTGATCGATCTTGATGCGATTCCCAGTGACGATCCATCCCTATCGCCGCTGCAACTGTGGTGCAACGAGTCGCAGGAACGTTACGTCCTCGGCCTGCCGCAGGAGCGCGTCGGAGAGTTCGCCGCGCTATGCCTGCGCGAGCGCTGCCCGTTTGCCGTGGTGGGTACGGCAACACAAGAGCAGCAGTTGATCGTCGGGCATGGCGCAACGGAGGACGTCGTCTCCCGTCTCCCGTCTCCTGTCTCCCGCGATTTCGCCATCGACCTGCCAATGGACGTCCTCTTCGGCAAACCGCCGAAGATGCATCGCGACACCGCGCATTCCGCGCCGCCGCGCTGGCCGGCACTGGCGACAGCGGGGATCGACCTGCACGACGCCGGGCTGCGGGTACTCGCGCATCCGACGGTCGCGTCGAAATCCTTCCTGGTGACGATTGGCGATCGCACCGTCGGCGGCCTGACCGCGCGCGACCAGATGATCGGCCCGTGGCAATTGCCAGTCGCCGATTGCGCGATCACGTTGTCTGGATTCGATGGCATCGCTGGCGAGGCGATGGCGATCGGCGAGCGTGCACCGCTGGCATTGCTCGACCCCGCCGCCGCCGCGCGCATGGCGGTGGGCGAAGCGATCACCAACCTGTGTGCGGCGCCGGTGGAATCGCTTGATCACATCAAGTTGTCCGCCAACTGGATGGCTGCCGCCGGTCATGCCGGCGAGGATGCCCGCCTGTTTGATGCGGTGAAAGCCGTCGGTATCGAGCTGTGCCCGCAGATATGCCTGAGCATTCCCGTCGGCAAGGATTCATTGTCGATGCAGGCGCAATGGACTGCGGATGGCGTGGCGCAGAAATCGGTGTCACCGGTCTCGCTGATCGTCACCGCGTTCGCGCCGGTCACCGACACGCGCGCGCAATTGACGCCGCTGTTGTCGCGGGACGTGGAATCGGAGTTGTGGCTGATCGGACTTGGCGGCGGCAAGCAGCGACTCGGCGGATCGATCCTGGCGCAGTGCCATCCGCATGCGGGTCAGGTCGGGGCACTGCCCGCATTCGCAGGCGATGGCTCCGACTTTGGAGTGCCTGACCTCGACGACCCGCAACGATTGCGCGCTTTCTTCGAATTGATCCGTGATGCGCGCGAAGCCGGGCTGTTGCTGGCCTATCACGACCGCTCCGATGGTGGTGCGTTTGCGGCATTGTGCGAGATGGCGTTTTGCTCGCACCTGGGTCTGGACATTACCCTGGATGGCTGGGGCGACGATCCGTTCCGCGCGCTCTTCAACGAGGAGCTCGGCGCGATCGTGCAGGTCGACAGCGAGGATCGGGCCGAATTCGCCGACATGGTCGCCCGACACGGCCTGATCGATTGCGCGCAGCGGGTTGCGCGCCCAACGACGGCATCGATGATCCGTGTGCGCAGCAACGGCGCCGTGCTGGCGGAGTGGCGCTGGGACGCATTGTTCGACGCCTGGTGGTCGGTCACGCACGCGATGCAGCGGTTGCGCGACAACCCCGACTGCGCCGACGAAGAGCGTGCCGTGGTGCGACGTTTCGATGCGCCTGGCCTGCAGCCGGTGTTGACATTCGATCCGGCCGAGGACATCGCGGCGCCTTGCATCACTGCATCTTTCAACATTGGCGGTACACGACCGCGCGTCGCGATCCTGCGCGAGCAGGGGGTCAACAGCCAGATCGAGACTGCGGTGGCATTCGACCGCGCAGGTTTTTCCGCGATCGACGTGCATATGAGCGACCTGATTGCAGGACGTGCGCGGTTGCAGGATTTCAATGGGTTCGTTGCCTGCGGTGGTTTCAGTTATGGCGACGTGCTCGGCGCCGGACGCGGTTGGGCGACATCGATCCTGGAACGCCCGGAACTGCGTGATGCCTTCGCACAATTTTTCGCGCGCGGTGACAGCTTCGCACTGGGTATCTGCAACGGTTGCCAGATGCTGGCGCAGCTGAAACAGATCATTCCTGGCGCCAGCCACTGGCCGCAATTCCTGAGCAATCGAAGTGAGCAGTACGAATCGCGGCTGGCGCTGCTGGAGGTTGTCGAATCGCCGTCGCTCTTCCTGCAGGGCATGGCCGGTTCGCGGCTGCCGGTGGCGGTCGCGCATGGCGAAGGCCGCGCGTGTTTCGACACGATTGATGCGGCATTGGCAGCACGCGTGTCGTTGCGTTTCGTCGATGGCGGCGGCAGCATCGCCACGACCTATCCGGCCAACCCGAACGGTTCGCATGACGCCATCGCCGGACTCACCACGGACGATGGACGGGTCACCATCCTCATGCCACACCCCGAGCGCACCCTGCGCGTCGCCAATTACAGTTGGGCGCCGCGGGAATGGTCGGGACGCGCGGGGTCAGGGCAGGACGCGATGAGCGATTCACCGTGGATGCGGATGTTCCGCAACGCGCGTGTTGCGCTGGGGTAACTGCGATGACACTAGCCAACGGGCGGACAGCTGTCTCCTGTTAAAGTCGGATATTCATTGGAAGAGTGGCAATGAACGCCATCCTGAACGAAATCTCCGACAACGATGGCGTTGACACCAGCGCCGATGAGCGCGTGGTTGCGGCATTGCTGGGCAAAGGCCGCCTGAAGGATGCCGATCTGGTGCGTGCGCGGCGGTTGCAGGAAGAGACCGGCGGCAGCCTGCTGACCCTGCTGGCGCGTCTTGGGCTGGTGTCCGAACGCGACCATGCCGAGACCGCGGCCGCGGTGCTGGACCTGCCACTGGTCAGCACCAAGGATGCGCCGGAATTGCCGCCGGAATCGATCCTGCTGTCGCCGAAATTCATGAAGCAGTTCCACATCGTTCCGATTGCCGAAAACGACACCTATCTCGACGTACTTGTCGCAGATCCGCAGGATGTGTATGCACTGGATGCAGTGCGCCTGGCGACGCAGCGCGACGTGCGCGCGCAGGTCGCGCTGCGTTCGGAAATCGACGACCTGATCGAGCGCTGGCACGGCCAGGGTCGCAGCGCGATGGGCGCGATCGTCGAGACCGCCGAAGGTGAATCCGGCGACATGGATGACGTCGAGCACCTGCGCGACCTGGCGTCCGAAGCGCCAGTGATCCGACTGGTCAACCTGGTCATCCAGCGTGCGGTGGAATTGCGCGCGTCGGATATCCACATCGAGCCGTTCGAGAACCGGCTGAAGGTGCGGTATCGCATCGATGGCGTACTGGAAGAAGGCGAAAGCCCACCCCAGAACCTCACCGCCGCCGTGATCAGCCGCATCAAGATCATGGCCAAGCTCAACATCGCCGAGCGCCGGTTGCCGCAGGACGGCCGCATCATGCTGCGCGTGCAGGGCAAGGAACTGGACCTGCGCGTGTCCAGCGTGCCGACGGCGCATGGCGAATCGGTGGTGATGCGCCTGCTCGATCGCGAGACGGTGGTGTTGGATTTCGAGCGGCTGGGTTTCACCAATCATTTTTTGCCGCAATTCCAGAAAGTACTGGAACAGCCGCACGGAATCCTGCTGGTGACAGGGCCGACAGGTTCGGGCAAGACCACCACGCTGTACACCGCGCTGTCCAAGCTCAATACGCCCGACGTCAAGATCATCACGGTCGAGGACCCGGTCGAATACCAGATCGAAGGCATCAACCAGATCCAGGCGAAACCGCAGATCGGCCTCGACTTCGCGCACGCATTGCGCAGCATCGTGCGCCAGGATCCGGACATCATCATGATCGGCGAAATGCGCGACCTGGAAACCGCGAAGATCGCGATCCAGTCCGCGCTCACCGGCCACCTGGTGTTGTCGACGCTGCACACCAACAATGCCGCCGGCGGAATCACCCGCATGCTCGACATGGGCGTGGAGGATTACCTGCTTACGTCGACCATCAACGGCATCCTCGCGCAACGCCTGGTGCGCCGGCTTGAGCCGACGCACGCTGAAAAATATCCAGCGTCGCCGGAGGAAATCGAAAAATTCTCGCTGCGCCGCCATCAGCCCGAGGGCGAGATCTTCCTGTATCGCCCGCGTGGATCGGCCATCGCGCCGACCGGTTACCAGGGCCGCACCACGATCATGGAGTTCATGGTCATGAATGATGAGTTGCGACGCGCGGTGATGCGCCACGCCGGCATGGGCGAACTCGAGCAGCTCGCCCGCAATGCCGGCATGCGCACCATGTACGAGGACGGCATCATCAAGGCGATGGCGGGCATGACGACGATCGAGGAAGTCTTGCGCGTGACGGAAGACGCCTGACCAAATGCCCCTCTACCACTACAAAGCCCTCAACTCGCGCGGCGAAATGCTCGATGGCCAGATGGAGGCCGCGAACGATTCGGAAGTCGTGCTGCGCCTGCAGGAACAGGGTCATTTGCCGGTCGAGGCGAAGCTCGCCAGCGAAGGCGGCGGGGAGTCGACATGGCGCGCACTGCTCAAGCCCAAGCCCTTCGCCGGTGAGCGGTTGGTGCAGTTCACGCAACAATTGGCAACGTTGCTTGGCGCAGGACAGCCGCTGGATCGCGCGCTGACCATCCTGCTTGAGTTGCCGGAGGACGACGTCGCCAAACGCACCATCACTGACATCCGCGACGCGGTGCGCGGCGGTACCGCATTGTCGACCGCGCTGGAACGCCAGCACGGCACGTTTTCGCGGCTGTACATCAACAGGGTCCGCGCGGGCGAAGCGGGCGGCAGCATGCACGAAACCTTGTTGCGGCTGGCCGACTACCTGGAACGCAGCCGGGCGATGCGCGGTCGCGTGATCAATGCGCTGATCTATCCGGCGATCCTGCTGGTGATGGTGAGCCTCTCGCTGATGTTCCTGCTGGGCTTCGTGGTGCCGCAGTTCGCGGCGATGTACGACAGCCTGGACGCGCCGCTGCCGTGGTTCACCAAGATCGTGCTCGGCATCGGCATGTTGGTGCGCACCTGGTGGATCGTGATGCTGGCGATCCCGGTGCTGTTGGGCTGGTGGGTGGACCGCAAGCGCCGCGATCCGGTGTTCCGTGCGCGCTTCGACGCATGGATCCTTGGCAAGAAGTTTGCCGGCACCCTGATCGCCAAGCTCGAAACCGCCCGGCTGGCGCGCACGTTGGGCACCCTGCTGAAAAACGGCGTGCCGCTGCTGACGGCGCTGGGCATCGGCCGTAACGTGCTGGGGAACCGAGCGCTCGCCGACACGGTCGAAGCGGCAGCGGATGACGTCAAGAATGGCCTCGGCCTATCCGCGGCGCTGGCCAAGGGCAAGTTGTTCCCGCGACTGGCGCTGCAGATGATCCAGGTCGGCGAAGAGTCAGGCGCACTGGATATCATGCTGCTCAAGACGGCTGACACCTTCGAGCAGGAAACCTCGCTGGCAATGGACCGCATGCTGGCGGCGCTGGTACCGGCGGTGACGCTGCTGCTGGCAGGCATCGTCGGCATCGTCATCCTGGCGGTGCTGACCCCGATTTACGACCTCACCAATGTCATAGGCTGATGATGAAATTGTCCCGCTCGAGAATGTCCCGTTCCAAACCATGCGCCTCCGGCCCACGATCTGCCCGGCGGCATGCTCCGCGATCGGCGCAGCGCGGCTTCAGCCTGATCGAGATCATCCTGGTGGTCGTGCTGATCGGTGGCATCGTCGCGTTTGCGGCCACCCGCATCCTCGGCGGTGGCGATCGCGCCAAGGTCAGCCTGGCCAAGGCACAGGTGCAGACCATGGCCGAGAAAGTCCAGCAGTACGAAATGGACACTGGCACCCTGCCCAACTCCCTCGATGAGCTCGTCACCCAGCCTGGCAGCGCCACTGGCTGGCTTGGGCCCTATGCAAAGGCCGCCGAGATGAAGGACCCCTGGAATCATCCGTTCGAATTCACTGTGCCGGGTGATGGGCAGCCGTTCGACCTGATCAGCCTGGGCAAGGACGGCAAACCGGGCGGCACCAGCGTCGATGCCGACATCAAGTACCAATAGCGACGCGCACACGCCAGCAAGGAACGTGGTCGAAGACAAGCATCGGCTAGCGAATGACGCAGGCCGTGGCGACGGACTGATGCATTCCGCTGCGGGCGGATCCATTCGGCGCGGCCGTGCCGGCGGCGCCGACCCCGTGGTGACAGGGAGATCTGCCGCGCGCGGATTCACCCTGCTCGAAATCATCCTGGTGATCGGGATCATTGCGCTGGCCAGCGTGCTGGCGGCATCGGCAATGGGCGGCGGATTCAAGGGCATGCAGCTCAAGGCCGCCGCCAAGCAGATCGCTTCGAACCTGCGCTACACCCGTGCCGAGGCCATCCAGACCGGCAAGCCGCAGCGGTTCGTGATCGACCCCGGGAAACACACCTGGCAGGCGCCCAAAAGTCACCATGGCGACATTCCCGCCAAGCTGGGCATCGCTTTTTTCGGCGCACGCGAAGTACAGCCCGCCAATGGCATCGGCGCGATCCAGTTCTTCCCCGACGGCGCCGCGACTGGCGGCCGGATCCAGCTGACCTCGGGCACCGCGGTGTGGAATGTGGATGTGACCTGGTTGACAGGGCAGGTCGAAGTCACCCATGGAGCGGCGACGCCATGACTCCTAGAGGGGTATATCGGGAGTCAGGAGTGGGCAGGGCTAAGAGCGTCGTGGCATGCGAATCGAAAGCAGAAGCTCCGTTAGCGACTCCCAGGGGCCGTGCCGACGGCTTGCATATCAGCGCTGCTCGACCGTCCTCCATGCGGGGATACACCCTGATCGAAGTCATCGTCGCCTTTGCGCTGCTCGCGCTGGCCCTGACCTTGTTGCTGGGCAGCCTGTCCAGTGCGGCGCGCCAGGTGCACTGGGCCGATGGCGCCGGGCGCGCGACGTTGTATGCGCA
>JBBQTR010000063.1:0-11090 GCA_038213095.1 Lysobacterales bacterium
TCCGGCGGCCTGGACACCAGCTTCTGCGTGCCGTGGCTGCAGGAGCGTGGCTGGAATGTGCACACCGTTTTCGCCGACACTGGCGGTGTCGATGCGGAAGAGCGCGCAAGCATCGAACATCGCGCCGTCGAACTCGGCGTCTCCAGCCATGTCACCGTCGATGGTGGGCCGGCACTCTGGGATGACTTCGTCAAGCCATTTGTGTGGGCAGGGGAAGGGTATCAAGGCCAATACCCGCTGCTGGTCTCGGATCGCTACCTGATCGTCGACGCTGCGCTTGCCCGCGCGCGCGACCTGAGTACCAACGCGATTGCGCACGGCTGTACCGGCATGGGCAACGACCAGGTGCGTTTCGACCTCGCCGTGAAGTCGTCGGGCGATTACCGCATCGTCGCGCCGGTTCGTGAAATCCAGAAAGAACACACGCAGACCCGTGCCTACGAACAGCAGTACCTCGAGGCGCGCGGTTTTGGCGTGCGCGCCAAGCAGCAGGCGTACACCATCAACGAGAACCTGCTCGGGCTGACCATGTCCGGTGGCGAGGTCGATCGCTGGGAAGCGCCGGGCGAGGGCGCGCGTGGCTGGTGTGCATCACGCGAGCAATGGCCGACGCAGCCGCTGCAGGTCACGCTGCGTTTCATCCAAGGCGAGGCGATTGCTCTAGATGGCAAAAAAATGCCCGGCGCGCAACTGCTGGTCCGGCTCAACAGGCTGTTTGGGCAGTATGGCGTCGGGCGTGGCCTCTACACCGGCGATACCACCATCGGCCTCAAGGGCCGCATCGTCTACGAGGCGCCCGGCCTGACTGCATTGCTGGTCGCGCATCGCGCACTGGAGGAAGCCGTGCTGAGCAAGCAGCAGAACCGGTTCAAGCCGGACGTTGCGCGCAAGTGGGTGGAAGTGGTTTACGAAGGTTTCTTCCACGACCCGCTCAAGACCGACCTCGAGGCCTTCCTCGCCTCCAGCCAGCGGATGGTCAATGGCGAAGTGGTGCTGGAAACCAGTGGTGGCCGCGTCGATGCGGTGGCCGTGCGCTCGCCGCATATCCTCAACTCCGCGGGTGCCACTTACGCGCAGTCGGCGGACTGGGGCGTGGAGGAAGCCGAGGGATTCATCAAGCTGTTCGGCATGAGCAGCACGTTGTGGGCCCAGATCAACAAAGCGCGAAACAACACACAAGATGGCAACTGACATGCTGACCGAGGTGCTCCGTCATCTCGAAACGCTGGTGTCGTTCGACACCCGCAATCCACCGCGCCTGATCGGCAGTGGCGGTATCTTCGATTACATCCGCACGCAGCTGCCGGAATTCCACATCGAGGTAGTCGACCATGGTGCCGGAGCCGTGTCGTTACTGGCGTTGCGTGGCCAACCTGCGCGCGTGTTCAACGTGCACCTGGATACGGTCCCCGCTTCCCCCGCATGGACCGCCGATCCACTGAAGTTGCGCGTCACCGATGATCGCGCCATCGGTCTCGGCGCCTGCGACATAAAGGGCGCGGCCGCAGCACTGATCACGGCTGCGGCAAGGACGAAAGGCGATGCGGCGTTCCTGTTCAGCAGTGACGAGGAGGCCAACGATGCGCGTTGCATCGAGGCGTTCCTGGATGCCAACCACGGATTCACGGAAGTCGTCGTGGCCGAGCCAACCCAATGCGAGGCGGTGCTCGCGCATCGCGGTATCAGCTCGGTCCAGTTGCGATTCCAGGGTGTGGCCGGCCACGCCTCCGGCGCGACCGCACTCAACGCCAGTGCGCTGCATCAGGCAATGCGCTGGGGCGCGCGAGCGCTCGATTTTGTCGAATCCGAATCACATCGGCGCTTCGGGGGATTGACGGGCCTGCGCTTCAACGTCGGTCGGATAGAAGGCGGGATCAAGGCCAACATGATCGCGCCGAGTGCGGACGTGCGATTCGGCTTCCGTCCGTTGCCCTCGCAGGACATCGACGAGTTGCACGTTTGCTTCCGTGGTTTCGCTGCCCCTGGCGACATCGAAAGCTATGCGGAAACATTCCGTGGACCGCCATTGCCGGCTGGCGACGTCGCAGCGGCAGAGGAACGCAGGCTAGTCGCGCGCGATCTCGCCGACGAACTCGGCCTGCCAATCGGCAATGCCGTCGACTTCTGGACCGAGGCATCGCTGTTTTCCCGCGCCGGCATGACCGCGTTGGTCTTTGGTCCGGGTGACATCGCCCAGGCGCATGCCGCCGACGAATGGGTGGCGCTGGAGCAACTAGACACTGCCGCCGCCCACTACGAGCGGCTGCTGGTATGAGCGCCATGTCATTCCAGCCGCAAAAAGACCTGCGTCCGACCATCGTCAGGCTGCTGTCGAACATTGCCAACGCCAAGGAGATCCAGCAATACCTGAAGCGGTTCTCGCAACTTGATGCGGCTCGCTTCGCGGTGGTCAAGGTTGGCGGCGCGGTGCTGCGCGACCAGCTCGACGCATTGGTGTCGTCGCTGTCTTTCCTGCAGCAGGTTGGGTTGACCCCGATCGTGGTCCATGGCGCGGGGCCGCAACTCGATGCAGACATGCAGACAGCCGGCATTGAGAAGCGCACGGTCGACAACCTGCGCCACACAGACGCTACCGTGCTGTCGGTGGTGCGCCGCGTGATGCGCCGGGAAAACCTGCGCCTGGTCGAGGCATTGCAGGCCGAGGGCGTGCGTGCGACGTCTGTCCAGGCCGGCGTGTTCGAGTGCACGCTGCTCGACAGTGAGCGTTACGGACTGGTGGGCAAGGTCGCGCGGATCGATGTCGATGGCATCCATGCCGCGATCCAGGTTGGATCAATCCCGGTGATCGCCTCGCTTGGCGAAACTGGCGACGGCCAGATTGTCAATCTCAACGCGGACTGGGCCGCGAACGAGCTGATCAAGACGCTGCAGCCGTACAAGATCGTGTTCCTCACCGGCACTGGCGGCCTGCTGGACGGCGACGGCCATGTGATCGATTCGATCAACCTCAGCACTGAGTACGAAGAACTGCTGGCGCAACCTTGGCTGCATTCGGGAATGCGGCTGAAGATCGAACAGATCAACGATTTGTTGTCGGCCTTGCCACCTTCATCGTCTGTATCGATCACGCGACCGGATGAACTGGCCAAGGAGCTGTTCACCCATCGAGGCTCCGGCACGCTGGTACGGCGTGGCGAGAAGATATTGTGCGCAACAGCGTGGGACCAGGTCGATCTCGATCGGCTCACGGCGCTGATCGAATCTGCCTTCGGCCGCAAGCTCAAGCCTGATTATTTCGAGATCACGCGCCCCCATCGCATCTATGTGTCCGAGCACTATCGCGCCGCGTTGGTGTTGACCGTGGAAGCGTTCGAAAACGGTGACGATGTCCCGCACCTCGACAAGTTCGCGGTTGCAGACGATGCACAAGGCGAGGGACTTGGACGCGCCATCTGGCACGCAATGCGGGCAGACGTGCAGCGCCTGTTCTGGCGTTCGCGCCCCGACAACGCCGTCAACGAGTTCTATTTCAGCGAGGCCGATGGTTGCCTCAAGGGCGAGCGCTGGAACGTCTTCTGGTACGGCATGGAGCGGTTCGACGAGATCCGCGAGGCAGTCGAACACTGCCGCGGACGCATTCCCACTTTGAGGGATTGAGGATGGGTAACGATCTGAAGTCGGATGCATGGGTGGCACCGGAGATGCTGCGTGGCCAACACGTCAACCTCGAGCCGTTGCGGTTTGATCATGCCGCAGGTTTGCGCGCCGCCGCCACCGACGGCGAATTATGGCGTTGCTGGTACACCAACGTGCCAATGCCAGGTGCGGTCGAGGAGTACATCGCTTCAGCGTTGAAGATGCAGGAAGCGGGCGATGCACTGGTCTTTTCGGTCCGCGATGCCGCAGGCGATCTTGTCGGGACCACGCGCTATTACCATCTCGACGTGACGGTGCCCAGGTTGAGCATCGGGTACACCTGGTATGCACAACGCGCGCAACGGACAGGGCTGAATACCGAGGCGAAATTGCTGTTGTTGGGGCATGCATTCGAGACGCTCGGCTGCATTGCCGTGGCATTCGAGACCAGCTGGTTCAACCACGCGTCGCGCACGGCGATCGCACGCCTAGGTGCCAAACAGGATGGCGTGCTGCGCAACCACAAGCGCCACGCCGATGGCAGCCTCCGCGATACCGTGGTGTTTTCGATCATCGATACGGAATGGCCGGCGGTGAAAAGAAACCTGCTCGGCAGATTGGCTGAACATGGCTGAGGAAACGGACATGACTAGAGCGGTTGGTATCGTCGGCGCCCGTGGTCATGTCGGCGCGGAGTTGATCCGGCTGATCGCCGGGCACCCGTGTTTCGACTTGGCGTTTCTCTCGTCACGCGAACTCGATGGGCAGCGCGTGGCTGACCATATCGATGAATACAGTGGCGAATTGCGCTACGCCGCACCAGAGCACCAAGACCTGCCGCGACTCGGCGCGGATGCCGTGGTGCTGGCGCTACCCAATGGCAAGGCGGGCGCCTGCATTGCCGCGTTCGACTACTGCGCGCCAGCGGATGTCGTCGTCGTCGACCTCTCCGCCGATTACCGGTTCGACGACGAGTGGTACTACGGCCTGCCCGAACTGACCCGCGATCGATACGCAGGACAGCGCCGCATCAGCAATCCAGGCTGCTATGCCACCGCGATGCAACTGGCGATTGCGCCGATGTGCGACGTGTTGTCCGGTCCGGTGCAATGTTTCGGCGTCTCGGGTTATTCCGGCGCCGGCACCACGCCTTCGGACAAGAACAATCCCGCATTGTTGCGCAACAACCTGATGCCGTACGCGTTGGCCGGACACCTGCACGAGCGCGAAGTGGCGCGGCAACTGGATCATGCGATCGAGTTCATGCCACATGTCGCGCCACATTTTCGTGGGTTGACGATTACCGCCAACCTGCACCTGTCGCGTGCATTCAGCAGCGATGAGATCGTTGCGCGCTACCGCGACCGATATGCAGGCGAACCGCTGGTACGTGTTCTCGACCAGGCGCCGTGGGTCAACCACATCGCCAATGCGCATCACGTAGAGATTGGGGGTTTCACCCTAGCCGATGACGGACGTCGGCTGGTCGTCGTCGCCACGCTCGACAATCTGCTCAAGGGCGCGGCGACGCAGGCGTTGCAGAACCTCAACCTGGCATTCGGCTTCGACGAGTTCACTGGCATTTCCATCGTGGGGCAGGGCTCATGAGCGATCTTCTCTGGCAAAAATCCGGCGTCACGGTCGACTCGGCGATCCAGTCCTTCCTCGCCGGCGACGACGTGATCCTGGATCGCGAATTCTTCCTGCACGATATTTCCGCCAGCCGCGCCCACGCCGAGGGGCTGCAGCACATCGGCATCCTTTCGCACGAGGAGCTGGCCGCGCTGTTGCTCGAACTCGCCAGGCTTGCCGGCGACTTCCGCGATGGCGCGTTCGTGTTGGACGAACGCTACGAAGACGGTCATTCGGCAATCGAGGCGCGCCTGATCGAACGGCTTGGCGACGCCGGCCGCAAGATCCACACAGGCCGCAGCCGCAACGACCAGGTATTGGTTGCAACGCGGCTGTGGCTGAAGGACAAGCTCACGCATCTGCGGGCGCTGTGCCGCACAATCGCCGAGGTCGCGCTGACACGCGCCGAAGCGGAAGCCGGGCTGCCGATGCCGGGCTACACCCATCTGCAACGCGCGGTGGTGTCATCGACCGGCATGTGGTGGGCGGGTTGGGCTGAAGCCTTCATCGACAATGCCGAACGCGCCATGCAGACACACGACTGGATCGACGCCAACCCGCTTGGCACTGCGGCCGGGTACGGCGTCAACCTGCCGTTGGATCGCGAGCACACAACGGCAGCGCTCGGCTTCGCCCGGATGCAGGTGTCGCCGGTGTATGCGCAACTCTCACGCGGGAAGTTCGAATTAGGTGCGCTGGAGGCTCTTGGCAGTGCGATGCTCGACCTGCGCCGGCTGGCGTGGGATCTGAGCCTGTTTGCCACGGCCGAATTCGGTTTCATCGCGTTGCCGGCGCAATACACCACCGGCAGTTCGATCATGCCCAACAAGCGCAATCCGGATGTGACCGAGCTGATGCGTGGCAGTTACGCCAGTGTCGCGGCTGCGCGTTGCGAAATCGAGCAGCTTTTGTCGCTTCCCTCCGGTTACCACCGCGACCTGCAGATCAGCAAGGGTGCGTTGATGCACGGCTTTGGCAAGGGGCTGTCGGCGCTGGCCCTGTTGCCCGACCTGTTGCGCAATCTCCAGTGGAAACCCGAAGCGATGCGCGTTGCGCTGGATCCTTCGATGTATGCCACCGACCTGGCGATCAACCTGGCCCGCGATGGCGTGCCGTTCCGGGAGGCGTACCGTCATGCTGCCCAACCCGCGCACTGGACGTTCGCCGATCCGGAAGCGAGTCTTGCCGCACGGGTGTCGCCGGGGGCGGCCGGGAACCTGTTCCTGGATGCGCTGATCACACGCTTGCGCGCGATGCAGTGAACCGTTGACGCAGGTGAGAGAAAGGCAGGCATGAAAAAGCCGGCGCGCTGGCCGGATCGATCGTTGGATGGTCGGGGAGACAGGATTTGAACCTGCGACTTCTACGTCCCGAACGTAGCGCTCTACCAGGCTGAGCTACACCCCGACAGGTGAGCCCGGTATTTTAGTGACTTCAGGTCATTGCGGGCAAGTCCCGTGACGTTCCGGCGAAGCGGGCGGGGTCCAGCCGGTACACTGTGCCGCCCCCGCGCCGCCGGAGTTTCTGCTTGATCAAGCCGCGTACACCGCCTGGAATCATGGAGTTGCTGCCGCGCGAACAGATCGCGTTCCAGCGCATGCTCGATGCGATCCGCCAGACCTTCGAGCGCTTCGGATTCCTGCCGGTGGAAACGCCGGTGATGGAGTTGTCGGAAGTCCTGCTGACCAAATCCGGCGGCGAGACCGAGCGCCAGGTCTATTTCGTGCAGTCCACCGGTGCGCTGGGAAAGACAACCGACGGCGGGGCGGGCGAGGGCATGCCCGAGTTGGCGTTGCGCTTCGACCTGACCGTGCCGCTCGCCCGTTATGTGGCCGAGCATGAGCATGAGCTCGCATTCCCGTTCAAGCGCTACCAGATGCAGCGTGTGTATCGAGGTGAGCGCGCGCAACGCGGGCGGTTCCGCGAGTTCTACCAATGCGATATCGACGTCATCGGCAAGGACAGTTTGTCCACGCGTTTCGATGCCGAGATTCCGGCCGTCATCAGCGCGGTGTTTGAGAGGCTGGCGATCGGCGATTTCACGATCCAGCTCAATCATCGCAAGTTGCTGCGGGGATACTTCGAAGGCCTCGGCATTGGTGAAGGCCTGCAGCAGGCTGCCGTGCTGCGCGAGCTGGACAAGCTCGACAAACGCGGCGAACCCGCGGTGCGCGCAACACTGGCCGGCGACGGTTTTGAGCTTGGCGACGATGCCATCGACCGCTTGATGGCATTTGCACGGGTGCGTTCTAGTGGCCATGCCGATGCGTTGTCAAAACTCGACGCGCTCGGCAGCGGTACGGAACTGTTCGAGCAGGGTCGAAAAGAATTGCGCGAGATATTGCAGCGTCTGCGCGCGATGGGCGTATCGGAAACGCGCTACGCGATCAATTTGTCGATCGCCCGTGGCCTGGACTACTACACCGGTGTCGTCTACGAAACCACATTGAACGATTACCCGCAGATCGGATCCATCTGTTCGGGTGGCCGCTACGATGATCTTGCCAGTCACTACACGAAGTCGAGGTTGCCGGGCGTCGGTATTTCGATTGGTTTGACGCGGCTGTTCTTCCAGTTGCGCGATGCCGGCATCATCACTGCGGCCGATAGCAGTGTCGATGTGCTGGTCGCATTGCTGGACGATACTGACCTGGACCACGCGCTGGCGCTGTCGCAGCGTCTGCGTGCGGCTGGCCTGAATGTCGAAACGCAACTGGAACCCCGAAAGCTGGCGCGGCAGTTGCAGTACGCCGATCGCGCGGGCATCCGCTTCGTGGTGATTCGTGGCGAAGACGAAGCCTCGCGCGGAACGGTGGCCATCCGGGACCTGCGGCGTGGCGAGCAGTTCGAGGTTGCCGAAGAGGAGTTGGCAAAATCGTTGCAGGTGGAGAAGGAGCAACTGCGCGCACAGTCCCTACCTTCTCATGGAGCTTCTGTGCGATGACCAGCATCCGCCTGGATGGGAAGACGTTGACGCGCGCGCAACTGGTTGAAGTCGCGCATGGTGCATCGGTCGAGCTCGATGCCGTGGCATTGCAAGCCGTCGCCCATGCGGCGGACTTCCTGGCCGAACAGGTGCGCCGCGAAGAGCCCATCTATGGCGTGTCCACCGGCTTTGGCAGCAATGCCGACAAGCTGCTTGGCGGGCATCCGATGCGTGATGCCCAGGTCGACGGAGCGACGCCAGGCCGTTCCCTGCACGTTGAATTGCAGCAGAACCTGATCGTGACCCATGCGGTCTGCGTGGGGGAGCCCTTTGCGGCGGACGTGGTGCGCGCAATGCTGTGCATCCGTATCAATACATTGCTGCGTGGGCATTCCGGCATTCGCGTAGAGACGCTGCAGGCACTCGCCGCCATGCTCAATTCCGGTATCGTGCCGGTCGTCCCGCAGCTTGGATCGGTCGGTGCATCCGGTGACCTTGCACCGTTGTCGCATCTGGCGATCGTGTTGCTCGGTGGCGGCGAGGCGTGGTTTGCCGGCGAACGCCTGCCTGGCGCTCAGGCATTGCAGCGCGCCGGCCTGCACCCCGTGACTTTGTCGTACAAGGAAGGCCTTGCACTGAACAACGGCACGGCGCAGATGCTGGCGACTGGCGTGCTGGCGCTCTACAAGCTCGATGAGCTGCTCGATACCGCCGATCTCGCTGCGGCGATGACCATCGATGCATTTGCTGGAAGGCTGGGCGCGTTTGCGGCCGAGGTGCATGCATTGCGCCCACATCCAGGGCAACTGCAGTCGGCAGCAAACCTTCGCGCGATGCTCGACGGCTCGACTCTCGCCGATATCGCCTACCATCTCGTCCCCAGATTCCGCCAGTGGCAACCGCACAGCTGGACGGACATGCCGGTGGCGGAGCAGCCGTGTTTCGACATCGGTTGGGAGTGGGTACCGTTCAGCGCACGGCATGGGCGTGACAGGTTCTACCAGCGCTTCCTGCCGTTCCGCGGCGGCAAGAAACACCAGCCGCAGGACAGCTATTCGCTGCGGTGCGCGCCGCAGGTGCATGGCGCGGTGCGTGACGCGGTTGAACAGGCCAAGCGTGTGATGGACATCGAACTCAATTCGGTGACGGACAATCCCATCGTGTTCCCCGACGCCCAGGCCACGACGTTAAAAAACCAATTCGTCGAGCAACAGGTGATATCCGCCGGTCACTTCCATGGCATGCCGCTGGCGCTGGCAATGAGTTATGTCAAGGCATCGATACCCGTGCTGGCCTCGATTTCCGAGCGTCGTCTCAACAAACTGGTGGATCCCGCGACCAATGACGGCTTGCCGCCATTCCTGATCGGCAATGAGGACGGCACCGAATCGGGGTACATGATCGTGCAGTACACCGCGGCCGCCATCGTCAATGATCTCGCCAGTCGCGCGATGCCGGCATCGGTGTATTCGATTCCGACCAGCGCCAATGCGGAGGATCATGTGTCGATGGGTGCCAACGAGGCGCGGCACGTGCTGGCGATGGCCGACGACCTCGGCAAGGTGCTGGCGTTGGAGTTGTACACCGCCGCGCAGGCGCTGGACCTGCGTCGAGACATGATCCATTCCGCGCGCCAACTCGCCAAGCGCAGCAATGCAGCGACGTTCTCCACGAAAATTGATACGGGGTTCATGGCGGAAAGCGACCGGGCCGGATTCCTGGCCGAGGTCGAGGGTCTGCGTGCTGAGCTCGCCAATGCCGAGGCGTTCCATCCTGGCCGGGCAGTGGCGGCTGCACAGGCTGCGATTCGTGATCGCATTGCCTTCCTGGATCGCGATCGGGCGCTGGATGGTGAAGTGACGACTGCTGTCGACCTGGTGGTCAGTGGCGTCGTACTGGCGGCCGCGCGTCACGCGATCCAAGCCGAGGTTAAGTCACCAGGCCTCGCAGGCGCATGGATCGACGGCAGCTGAACCTGTAGCTGCAATAACTAACAGCAGGCGCATACGGATACAGGCTTGACCGCTGCTTCCTGTTCTATTAATGTATTAACACGCTAATACATTGTTATATGAAGAACACGATGAAGCAGCGCCCACAGCCACTGCCAGAGCCCGATGTCGAAGCCAGTCTCGACACGCTGGCACGCGTGCTGGCGGCGTTGACCCAACCTGAAGACATGCGCGCATTCCTGGAAGACCTGTGCACGCCGGCGGAGCTGGAATCGATGTGCGACCGCTGGAAAGTCGTGCCGTTGCTGATCCAGGGCGTTCCCTATCGCGAGATCCACGAACGCACCCTTGTCAGCGTGACGACGATTGGTCGCGTCGCACGTACGCTGGAGCGCGGAGCAGGTGGATACGACGCAGCTGTCCGTCGTTTGCGCCGCCAACCATCCGCACATTAAGGAATTGCAATGAGTCCGACTGCCACGCCGGCGGCGCGCGATCGACTGCGCATCGCCATCCAGAAGAATGGCCGGCTCAGCGACCCCGCGCGGGCGTTATTGGCGTCGTGCGGGCTGAGCTGGCGCGAGAGTCGCGATCGCCTGTTCTGCTACGGAGAATCCTTGCCGGTCGATCTCCTGCTGGTTCGCGATGATGACATCCCCGGGCTGATCGCCGATGGTGTCTGTGACCTGGGCATCGTCGGCCGCAACGTGCTGGGCGAACAGGCGGCCGAGCGTGCATCACGTGATGCGCCACTGGCGTATCGCGAATGGCGTGCCCTGGGCTTCGGCGGATGCCGACTCATGCTGGCCGTGCCAGATGCATGGGATTGGAAAGGTGCGGAGCAGCTGCGCGGTAGGCGCATCGCTACCAGTTATCCCGCCTTGTTGGCCGAGTGGCTTGCCACGAACAAGATCGACGCTGAAGTGATGATGTTGTCGGGATCCGTTGAAATCGCGCCGCGGCTGGGCAAGGCTGACGCCGTC
>JBBQTR010000064.1:0-10805 GCA_038213095.1 Lysobacterales bacterium
TGCAACGCCGGAGCCAGTGCTTCGTAAGATTTTTCAATCCGCCGCAGGCGAAACAGATCCTGATACGCCGCGCGCGTCTCACGATGTGCGGAAAACATCACCAGACCCGCGGTATCGCGATCGATCCGGTGCAGCGGGACCAGATCGACGTTGTCCAGTCGTCGCTGCAATCGTGACAACAGTGTTTCGCGCACATGGCCGCCAGAGGGCGTCACGGGCAGGAAATGCGGTTTGTCGGCAACGACCAGATCATCGTCCGCATAAAGCACGGTTTCAGCGAAAGGAATCACCAGTTCGTCGACAACTTCCCGGAAGTAGCGCACTTCCATGCCAATCCTGTATGGCGCGTCGATGGCAAGCGCGTTGCCGTTGTCGTCAAGCACGCGCCCGCGCGCGAAGCGGTCCATCCATCGCTCGCGCGTGATCGCCGGAAACCGCGCGCACAACCCGTCGAGCACCGTCACCCAAGGACCGGCGGGTAGTTGCAAACGGCTGGCGATGGGATTCACAGGGATGATCTCGACACCTCGATTGATGTGATGGCGCATTGATATGGTTGCCCCTTGCCACGGCAATAGCGCCAGTCCCTAGAATGGGCGCCTTCGACCAGCATCCCGGTCAACCTGCAGGATCATCATGGCGCTCAAGGCGACCGTCCACAAAGTCGAGTTGCAGGTCAGCGACATGGACCGGCACTACTACGCGTCGCACAATCTCACGCTGGCGCAGCATCCGTCAGAAACCGAGCAGCGCTTGATGGTGCGCCTGCTCGCGTTCGCACTGTTTGCGGACGAGCGGCTGGAATTCGGACGCGGCTTGAGCGATGAGGAAGATCCCGATGTGTGGCGGCGCGATTACACCGGTGATATCGAGCAGTGGATCGATCTCGGACAGCCTGACGAATCCCGCATCAAAAAGGCTTGCGGCCGCGCGCAGCAGGTCGTTGTCGTCAACTACAGCGGAAATGCCTCGGACATCTGGTGGAACAAGGTTGCCCCGAGCCTGAGCCGGCAAGAGAACCTGACCGTGATCGATATCGACCCGGTTTCGGTCGATGCCATCAGCACGCTGCTACAGCGGAGCATGCGCCTGACGGCGATGATCCAGGACGGCGAAGTGCAGTTGATGAGCGATACCGTCAACATTGCACTGACCCCACGCGTGCGCATGTCGCCGTCGCAAGCCGGCTGAAAAGCGCAAGCACGATGCATGCATTCGATGCCGTGGTCATAGGCGGTGGTGCCGCCGGGCTGATGTGCGCCTTGACTGCCGGCCGTGGCGGAAAGCGGGTGCTGGTGATCGAGCACGCCAATCGTGTCGGCAAGAAGATCCTGATGTCCGGCGGTGGGCGCTGCAATTTCACCAACATCGGTACCACGCCGCAAAACTTTCTGTCGGCAAACCCGCACTTCTGCAAATCTGCGCTTGCGCGTTACACTCCGTGGGACTTCATCGCAATGGTGGAGCAACACGGCATCGCCTGGCACGAAAAGGAACTGGGTCAACTGTTCTGCGATGACTCGTCCAAGCAGATCGTCAAGATGCTGTTGGACGAATCCACCGCGGCCAATGTGCGCATTGAAACCAGTTGCAGCGTGACCGGCGTGCAACACCACAATGGTGGATTCGATGTGCACACTGGGCAGGGCACCTTCAATACTCCCGCGCTGGTCGTTGCCAGCGGTGGCCTGTCGATTCCCAGCATGGGCGCGAGTGGATTTGGTTATGAACTGGCACGCCAGTTCGGCCATTGCGTGCTGCCGACGCGCGCGGGATTGGTACCGCTGACACTCAGTGGAACGCATCAGGAGCGGCTGGCTGGCCTGAGTGGCGTCGCCCTTCCGGTAGGGGTGCAATGCAATGACGCAAGTTTCAGCAACTTCATGCTGATCACCCATCGCGGCATCAGCGGCCCTTCGATCCTGCAGATTTCGTCGTATTGGCAGCCGGGTGACGATTTGCGTATCGATCTGTTGCCTGGCATCGATGCGTTCGTGACTTTGCAGCAACTACAAGCCGAACGGCCAGCTGCCGAGCTCAAGACGTTGCTGGGTGAGCTGCTGCCAAAACGTTTTGCACAACGCCTGTGCGAGGTGTGGCTGACCAACAAGCCGATGAAGCAATACAACCTTCCACAGCTGCACGGAATTTCCACGCAACTTCAGAACTGGCCATTCGTCGCGAGCGGGACCGAAGGCTATCGCACGGCAGAGGTCACGCTCGGCGGCGTCGATACGGACGAGCTGTCCTCCACGACGATGCAGTCGCGTCGCGTACCGGGCCTCTATTTCATCGGCGAAGTCGTGGACGTTACGGGCTGGCTGGGCGGCTACAACTTCCAGTGGGCATGGGCGTCGGGTCATGCTGCGGGCATATCGCTGTGAACGGTACTGGCCCGAAGCGCGTGGTCGTGATCGGGGGCGGGCCTGCTGGCTTGATGGCTGCAGAAACCGTCCGTGCTGCGGGGATCGAGGTTGATCTGTACGAAGCCAAAGGTTCGGTGGGTCGCAAGTTCCTCGTCGCCGGCAAAGGTGGTCTCAATCTCACCCATTCCGAACGCCGCCTCGCGTTTGATGCTCGTTATGGGCAACGTCAGCAAGACGTGGCGACATGGCTGGATGGCTTTGATGCCGGTGCGTTGCGCCAGTGGGCGCGCAGTTTCGGCATCGATACGTATGTCGGTACATCGGGCCGTGTGTTTCCGATGGATCGCAAGGCGGCGCCCTTGCTGCGTGGATGGGTGCGACGCTTGCGCGACAGCGGCGTGCGCTTTCATGTCGGTCATCGCTGGACCGGTTGGACAGAGGGGGAAGCACTGCGCTTCGAAACTTCCGGTGGCGAGCATCTGGCGCGCGCCGATGCCTTGATCCTGGCGATGGGCGGAGGCAGCTGGCCGCAGTTAGGGTCCGATGGCGCGTGGCAGTCCCTGTTGCGCCAGCATGGCATCGACGTGGCACCGCTGTTGCCTTCGAATTGCGGATTCGATATTGATTGGAGTGCGCACTTTTCCTCACGTCATGCTGGTGCCCCATTGAAACCGGTCATCGCGCATTGGCACGATTTACGCGGAAATGCGAATGCCATGCAGGGTGAGTGCGTAGTGACGGCCACCGGCATTGAAGGCAGCCTCGTCTATGCGTTGTCCTCGACGCTGCGTGATGCCATCGCACGTGACGGAAGCACAACGCTGCATGTTGATCTCGCGCCAGGCCGCGACCTGGCGCGGCTACAACGCGAGCTTGCAACACCTCGTGCAGGTCGTTCACTCAGCGAACATTTGCGCAGGCAGGTTGGCATCAGCGGCGTCAAAGCGGGGCTGTTGTACGAAGTAGTGGGGAAAAACGGCGGCAAGGATCCTGTCATGCTGGCAGACACCATCAAGCGCCTTCCATTGCTGTTGCTGCGCACACGCCCGTTGGCGGAATCAATTAGCAGCGCAGGTGGCGTGCGCTTGGACGCGGTGGACTCCACGTTGATGACCCACGCAATACCCGGGCTGTTCTGCGCGGGTGAGATGCTCGACTGGGAAGCGCCGACCGGTGGCTATCTGCTCACGGCGTGTTTTGCCAGCGGACGGCGCGCCGGGCTTGGCGCCATCAACTGGCTGGCGTCGCATCCATCAGTGGCTTGAGTTGGGCATCAACGGCCACCCTCTCGTCGAAGACGAAACAGCGACCCTCATAGCCGACGTTTCCGACCTCTTCGAAATACCCCAGGATGCCGCCATCGAGTTGCAGCACGTTGTCCATCCCTCTGTTGCGCAACCACAACATCGCCTTCTCGCAACGGATACCGCCGGTGCAGAATCCGACGACAGTGGCATCGCCCAAATCTTTCAGATGCGGCGCGATTGCTTCCGGCAGGTCGACAAAATTGTCGATCGGCAGCGTCAGTGCGCCGGAAAAAGTGCCGTGGTCGACTTCTTCGCGATTGCGCGTATCCAGCAGCACCAGGCGGCGGCCTGAGTCATCGTGCCCCTGCTTGATCCACTGCGCGAGCACCTGCGGTGAAACCGTGGATGCGGATCCCTGCTCGAGCGGCGATGCACCATCACGGCGGAAACTGATGATCTCCGATTTGACCTTGACCTTCAGCTGGGCAAACGGTTGCGCATCGCTGTGGCTTTGCTTGATGCGAATCCCCGCAAAACGCGGGTCGGCCTGCAGCACATCCACGAACCGAAAAATGTTCGCGGATTGGCCCGCCAGGAACAGGTTGATGCCTTCATGCGCGATCAATACGGTGCCCCGTAGCTCGCTGATCCGCGCATGCAGCCCAAGATGTGTTGCAAGCGCGGGTGGGTCATCGATATGGGCAAAATGATAGGCAGCGACATTCAGTGTCACGCCGGTTCCTGCAACAGCGCTGCCGACGCCAGTGGAACGATCACGCTGAAGGTCGACCCCTGTCCCGGCTCGGACTCCACTCGCACAGAATGCCCAAGAAGGTCCGCGGTGCGTTGCACGATCGACAATCCCAGCCCAAGTCCTTCGCTGGTGGGATCCAGTTGCCGGAAGGCTTCGAATATCTTACCGAGCACGCGTGCCGGGATTCCACATCCCGTGTCGGAGATACTGATCTCCAGCACGTCTTCTTCGACATGACAGGCCATGATGACGCTGCCGTTTTGCGTGTACTTGATCGCATTGCCAACGAGGTTGTCGAGGATCGTCTGCAACATCTCCGCGTTACTCGAGATTGCTGCCTCGCACGGCACCAGGGTTAATTGCAGTCCCTTGCGCCTGGCAATGTAATCCCAGGTTTCGTGCACGGTCAGCAGGATGTCGCTCATCAGCAGCACCTGCATCTCCAGCGGAAACAGGGTGTCCGCGCGCGAGGCATGCGCCAGGCGATTCAGGCCGTCCGCCAGTTGATCGGCGGCTACACCGGCCATCGTCAGTTGCTCCCTGTCGAACGCGTCGATGCTCTTCCGGCGCATTTCATCGATCACCATCGTCATTACGCTCAATGGCTGGCGAAGATCGTGCCCGGCGACCGCCACCAGGCGACTGCGATATTGATGTGCACGATCGGCGATCGCCAATGCGCGTCGCAATTCCAGCTGTGCCATGGTTTGCCGCGCCAATGCGCGCAACACGGCGCGTTGGGCGTCGTCGAGTGCACGAGGCTGGGTATCCAGCACACAGATCGTACCCAGCGCATGACCCTCCGAGGTTTTCAACACGGCACCTGCGTAAAAGCGCAGGTAGGGGGATCCAATGACCATTGGGTAACGATTGAAGCGGTCATCGCACAGGATGTCCGGGATCTCAAGGAAGTCCGACTGCAGGATCGCGTGGGAACAGATCGATGTTTCCAGCGGGGTTTCGTGTACGCCCATGCCCACTTCCGACTTGAACCACTGCCGGCTGGCGTCGATCAGATTGATCAGCGCAATCGGGGCGCGACAGACATGTGCGGCGATGCGGGTGATGTCCTCGAACGCCGCTTCAACTGGCGTATCGAGGATGCCGTACGAGCGCAACGCGGCCAGCCGGGCTGATTCATTCAGCGGCTTTCCTGCAGCCAGGCATGTGGTATCGGACCATCCTTGCCCATCAGTCATTTACGCATCCGGCCGGGTGGACTCCAGTGCGTAGTCTAGCCAATCGTGGACATTTACCTGCAATGCGTGGCCGGCAGGGACAGCGACTGCCAGACCCGGCCTTTCCTGTCCTGCACGAAAGCGGTGAGACCCCATTCAGTTGACGGGGCCACCAAGGCGATTTGCCTGGATACAGGGGTCTCTTTAAGCGCCCACGGCCCCCAGAGATGGCGGACGACGCGGTCGTGGTGCAACGTTACGCCGCTGTTCTCTCCTGCGCGCACAGCTGTGGTCTGATCGTCACTGTATTGCGCCAGCCAGACCTGTGCATCGCCGGCCGGCGCAGTAGATGCCCGGGTTGCACCGAGCGCCACGTTCCAACCATTCGCGGCCGGCTGCAACTGCAGCGCCAACCCTGCAAGCGCCGGTGTACGTCCCTGTTGCAGGACTGCATCGATGCCGCGATGCCAAGGCAGCTGCACCTGCGAACCGACCATGACCTGTGGCGTGTAGACGGTGCCCTCGCCTGTTACAGATGCAACCCGCGTGCGCTGCCGCTGCGAATAGTCCGGCGATGCAAAGCGATCCGCCCACCCGATGCTGTCCCAATAATCGACGTGGAAAGCCAGCCAGTTAGCCTGCGTACCCGATGCAAGCGCGTTCGATGAAAACCATCGATCCGCTGGCGGGCAACTGCTACAGCCTTCAGACGTGTACAACTCCACCAGCGGGACGGTTTGTGACCCACTTTGAACTGCGCATAGCAGCGCTGCGATTGCCGGCATCTGCGCCAACATCAACGTCATCATCGAACCCACCAGTACCTTGCGCATCGATTCATCCCCGGTATTTGCCATAGAGAGACTGCAGGCTGCCCGTGGGGTGCGGCAGGTCCCGCTTTTACATCGCTGCCTTGGTCATCGATTCAGAAAACACCAGGCTGCAGCAGGTCACGGCGCCCTCGGCCTTCTGCAATTCGGAAATGTCGACCGGGACCACCGTGATGCCCGCCGCCTGCAGTCGCTGCCGGGTGCGGGGAAAGCATGCGGGATGGATCACGCTGTCGCCGATGCGTAGTGCGTTGGCCGCATGCTCCTCTCCGGAATCTATTTCGATCAGGCGGTGGTTTGCGAAGACGGTGGTATCAACCCATGCCGGCTGCACCAGCAACGTGCCATCGGCCACGACCGTCACTGCCGATTTGAGATGCAGGCAATCGCGGGTTGGGACGGCCTCGATCCGATAGTCGAATGGCGCCAGCAACGAGCGCAGTTGCGCGATGCCTTGCGCGTTGCTGCGTGCGGCCTGGCCCACATACAGCGTGCGGTCGATAAGCACCACGTCGCCACCGTCGATCGTGCCTGGCGCCTGGATCGCACGCGTCGTGCGATACGGCATCAATGCATCGGCCACCGAGGGGCTTTCTTCGCGACGCGAAGTCGCGCCTGCCCGCGTGATGATCGCCACCTCATCCAACACCACCGCCATGTCCTCGACGAACACGGCATCAGGCATCTCCGGCAACATCGGCAGTGCGATCAGCTTGCAGCCTAGCGCGCGCAACGCTTCGCAATAGGCATGATGTTGTGCAGCCGCGCGCTCATGATCGATGGGGCTGCGATCGACGAAAGACAACTGACAGTCCGCAAGACTAGGGCTGACATCGCGTGTCATGGCAATGAGTGTGTTCATGACGACAGCGTACCCGAGGCATTCGCAAACGCGCTAGGTATACGGTCATACATCGGTCGCCGCTCGCTGTGCCACTGGGCTTTATCGCGGATGGCAATGAACCAGCGCGCGGCGCGCTCAGCATCGATGAACTGCGGCCAGTAACGGATACCGCCCTCGCCGTCTTCGACGAGAACGCGCGGCTCAGCCGCGAACAGGGCGGATTGAGACATGGTCTCAGTGGGCCGCCAATGTGTCGCAGATCATGCGAATGTAGATTTGAGAACCGGTCTCCAGCAGACGCTTCCCACCCGGTGGGTGGCGGCAAAATCAGTCCGGTCCACCTTTGCGGCCTGACGCCACTGGCACCTGCCAGACAGCGTATTGCGGCGGCGTCTGGATTGCGGCGATCATGCGGTCGAAGTCCGCAATCACCGCGGCTTCGGTATGACCGGATGCCTCCGATAGCGAGGGCGCATAGCCATCGCGCCAAGCGCTGATGATATCGGCGAAGACGTCCCGCGGCACGCGTAACGTATCGACCACGACATAGTCCATCGCGACGTCCAAATAGCCTGCCGCCTGCAACAGCGCAGGGGAGTGTCGACCGACGCGTCCGTCGCACCCGATGCCGCCCAGGAAGGCGATCGCATGGGAATTCCAGAACTGGTCGGGATCAAAGCCAGTCCCGTCGCGTGCTGCAGGGAAGTGCAACATCCCGTAATCCTACGACAGCAGGTGCAACCAACCGCCGGGCTTCAGCACGCGTGTGATCTCCGCCAGCACCAACGGGAAATCCGGCACCGATTGCGACATGTGACGGCACACGACAAGATCGATCGAGGCGTCGGCAATTTCGAGTGCAAACGCGTCGCCCTGTGCGTATTGGATGCGCTCGCCAAGGGCTTCGCTGTCCCGACGCGCCAGCATCAGGTTGCTTTCGAGGATGTCGACACCCAGCAAGTTGGCCTGCGGATAGTGCGCGGCAAGGCGGCGCGTGATCTCGCCGGTGCCGCAGCCAAGATCAAGAATGCGCAACGCACCGGAGAGGGCATAGCGGTCGAACAGCCGGTGTTCCTGCGGCCAGATTGCCTCTGCCTGGTGCGCAAGGTTGCGGACCATGGACTCATCGCCCATCTGTTCGGCTTGCGGGTTGCGATTCATCTGGCTGTTAATCCATCGTGGAAATGCTGGGAATACGGACCTCAGTGCTGGAATTGTCGGGGCTGCCATGGTCGTCAGGCTTGACTGCAACCAGTGCCAGCAATGACAGCATTGCCGCCGCTGCCAGGTAGTAGCCGACATAGGCGAGCCCGTACTGCGTGGCAAGCCATGTGGCGATATAAGGCGCCACGGCGGCTCCCACGATGCTGGACAGGTTGAAGCACATGGAAGCGCCTGTATAACGCACCGCCGCGGGAAACATGCCGGACAACAGGGTCCCGATGGGGCCGTAGGTCAGGCCGGTCAGGCACATGCCCAGGGTCAAGAAAACAAGCGTCCTGGACAGGTTTCCGGCAACAAACAACGGTGCGAATGCCACGCCGAAGGTCATGATCGCGAGCGTCGCCAGCAGCATGGCTTTGCGACTGCCAAGACGCTGGGCGATCAGCGCGGACAGTGGAATTGTCCCCGCAAAAAATACCACCGCGATCATCTCCAGTCGGAGGAATTGCTGGCGCGAATATCCAAGGTGGGCCGTCCCCCAGCTCAGCGCGAACACAGCCATCAGGTAGAAAACGAGGAATGTCGAAATCGACGCGAGCGTTCCGATCAGCAACGTGCGTGGATGATGCCTGAGAACGTCCAGCATCGGAACGCGCACACGTTGTTGAAGTTCGATCACGCGCTCGAATGCCGGTGTCTCCTTGATGCTCAGCCGGATCCACAAGCCTAACGCGACCAGCACCGCGCTGCCGAGAAACGGGAGGCGCCAACCCCATGCAAAGAACGAGGCGTCATCAAGCGTTGCGCCAAGCAACAGGAATATCCCCGTCCCCAGCAGGAATCCCAGCGGCGCGCCCAGTTGCGGAAACATGCCGAACCATGCGCGCCTGCCGGGGGGCGCGTGCTCGGTGGCAAGCAATACCGCCCCGCCCCATTCACCACCCAACCCGATGCCCTGCCCGAGCCTGCACAGCGCAAGCAGCAAGGGCGCGGCAAGGCCGATCGTAGCGTGGGTGGGCAGCAAACCGATAGCGACCGTCGACAATCCCATCGTCAGCAACGCAGCGACCAGTGTCGTCTTGCGGCCAACGCGGTCGCCAAAATGTCCGAAAAGCGCCGAACCAACCGGACGCGCGACAAACGCCAGCGCAAATGTCGCGAACGACTGCAACACCGCGGTTGTCGGATCGCTATCGGGAAAGAACAATCGTGGAAACACCAGCACCGCAGCGGTGGCAAAGATATAGAAATCGAAAAATTCGATCGTGGTCCCGATCAGGCTTGCGAACAGGACGAGCCGCGTTGAGTTGGAAGCCGTGTCGTTGGACATCGTGATTTTCGATCGTGGTTACGGGTGGCGTCGTTCAATACGCGCCCATGAAATCCTTCTTGCCTAATTCCACCCCGTTATGCCGCAACAGTGCATACGCCGTCGTGACATGGAAGAAGAATTGCGGCAACCCGTACGCCAGCAGATACGCATGTCCATCGAGCGTACGTTCCTTGGGCGTACCCGGGCGCAGCACGATGTTGCGCGATTCGCTGCCGATAAACCGGGAGGCATCCAGTCCCTGCAGGAACTCCAGTGTCCGTGCGATTCGCCCATGCAGTTCGGCAAAGGTCTGCTCGGTGTCGTCATAGGCGGGAACCTCGACGCCAGCCAGGCGGGCCGGGACCGACTTGGCGAAGTCGCAGGCGATCTGCACCTGGCGCGTCAATGCGAACATGTCCGGAAACAGCCGCGCACGCAGCAGTGCATCGGGATCGAATTTGCGTGCGGCCGCGTGGGCGTCGGCCTTCGCCAGCATGTCATCCAGCGCTTGCAACATCTGCTGGAACACGGGCACCGAGGCGCTGTACATCGAAATCGTCATCAGTTGGTTCTCCTGGACAGGCGCGGGAATGTCCGCGGGATCTGCGCGATTGTGACATTGACCCTGTCGGGGGTGTCCATGGCTGCTGTTAAGACCCGTATGCGATGCCCGGCGTAAGATAGCCACATCGCATTCTCGATCTCACGACCAGATGCTGGTCGTCAGCTCCTCTTTCCGTGACATCCGCCAGGATGATCGCCTCGCCAGGAGCTTCCATGCCGGGCTATACCACCCGACAACTCGACGTCAGACTCGGTGGGCACGACTACCGCGTGCGAGCGCTGAGCGATCGCCAGCAGTTCGCCGATCCCGATCACGCCGCCGCACGCATGGGGATTTCTTCGGCACAGTGGTGCCTGTTCGGACAGGTGTGGCCGTCCGGGCGCTTGCTGGCAGAAGCCATGTCCACGTTTGACATCCGCGGCAAACGCATCCTAGAAATCGGCTGCGGCCTGGGGTTGTCCAGCCTGGTGTTGCAACGTCGTTGCGCCGATGTCACCGCGAGCGACCACCATCCCCTCGCCGAATCCTTCCTGCAATACAACGCG
>JBBQTR010000065.1:0-10797 GCA_038213095.1 Lysobacterales bacterium
GAGTGCCCGGTAAGCCTTTGAATCATCGTGCAATACGCGGTGACCCGAGAAAACGCTCTCTGAGCGCATGACTGTGTGGCGGGCAAGGCAGAATTCGAACTCTCGGTTGAGTAGATTTTGAGAGTGAAACGAACCGAAAAAACACCCCACTGAGAAGTTGTTTGAGATGTGCCCGGAATACCCCGAATTTCGCCCTTTTCTCAAGCCAACAGAGAAACGGAATAGCGTGTAAGCCTTTGACTTATGGCCTAAATTTCATCGCTGCCCCAGATGACTCTCTGAGCGCATGACGGTTTGGCGGAGAGGGTGGGATTCGAACCCACGGTCGGCTCACACCGACGCCTGATTTCGAGTCAGGTACATTCGACCACTCTGCCACCTCTCCGGTGATCTTCGCCTTCCGGTGACCGGGAAGGGCCGCAAATGATACGGGCGGCACCGAGTGCGCACAAGCCGCAGTGCGTACCGTCGCACCTGCCAGCTTGCCTTGCGGCCGGTTGGCCGCGAAGATTCCGTTACACGCTGATGAGACCACCTGATGACACGAACGGCATGATCGAATTCGGACACCTGACCCATGTCGGCCTGCGGCGCGAGCTGAACGAGGATACCTACTACGGCGATAGCGAACTCGGCCTGTGGCTGGTTGCCGACGGCATGGGCGGTCACGAATATGGCGAAGTCGCCAGTGCATTGGCGCGCGAAGCCATCGTGCGCGAGATTCGCCAAGGCACGCCATTGCCGCAGGCGATCCGCATCGCGGACGAGGAGATCATCCGCGCTTCCAGGAAACGCAACGATGCCCTGCCGATGGGCACGACCGTGGTCGCCGTTCGCATCAACGGCACCCGGTTTGAAGTCGCCTGGGTGGGTGACAGTCGCGTGTACCTGTGGCGCGACGGAAAACTGGCACAGCTCTCGCAGGACCACAGCTATGTGCAGGAGCTGATCAGCCAGGGCGCGATCAGCGTCGAGCAGGCGCGCAGCCACCCGCATCGCAACGTGGTGACGCAGGCATTGGGAGTCACCGATCCCCAGAACCTCAACGTCGAGACCATGTCTGGCGAATTGCGACCGGGCATGCAGCTGCTGCTCTGCAGCGACGGCTTGACCGAGGAAGTCGATGACGGTGGCATCTCACAGGTGCTGTCCCACGCCGAATGCAGCGCACAGGAATGCGTCGACGGCCTGGTCGCCGCCGCGCTGGATGGCGGGGGGTCGGACAATGTCACCGTTGTATTGGTGCGCAGGCACTAGTGCTTTTGATCATGCGTCGATCAGGTCCCAGACGCAGGTTGTCGCTTTTTTTCGCAATGTCGCCAGCCGCGTTTCATGGGCAAGGGCTTCCTCGACGCTGACCACGATACGCGGGCGTGGTGCCGCAATGGTCTCTTCGCCGACGATCGCAACTGCGGCCTGCACCGCCCGTGTGCTGGCAAAACCCATTTCGGTTTGCCCCGAGGTCAGCGCCAGGTAGGCCTCGGTCAGCAGTTGCGCGTCCAGTAGTGCGCCGTGCAATTGACGATGCGAGTTGTCCACACCCAGCCGCCGACAGAGTGCGTCCAGCGAATTGCGCTGGCCCGGATAGCGCTTGCGCGCCAGCATCAACGAATCCTCGACGCGGCAGCGCAGGTGCATGCGCCCGTAGTGCGGTCCAAGACGCGACAGTTCGTGATCCAGGAACCCGACATCGAACGCGGCGTTGTGGATGACCAGTTCCGCGCCCTCGACGAAGGCGAGGAATTCATCGACGACGTCGGCGAATTTCGGCTTGTCGGCGAGGAACTCCCACGTCAGGCCGGTGACTTCCTGCGCGCCGGGCTCGAACTCGCGTTCGGGGTTGAGATAGCGCTGGAACGTGCGTCCCGTGGGACGCCGTTCGACCAGCTCCACGCACCCGATTTCGACCACGCGGTTGCCGCGTTCCCATGACAGGCCGGTGGTTTCGGTGTCGAGCACGATTTGGCGCATACAGGAGTCGGTATTGGGAAAGATATCGAAAAGAGCTTAACGGCTCAGGGCGGCATTCGTTTGAAATGCAGCGCCTGATCACGAGCAAGTTCATCCACACGATCGTTGTCGGGATCGCCGCTGTGGCCCTTGACCCAGCGCCAGTCGATGTGATGGCGCACGCACGCAGCATGCAGTCGCTCCCACAGGTCGCGGTTCTTGACCAGATCCCCGCCAGCGGTTTTCCAGTTGCGGCGCAGCCAGGCGGGCATCCACTCGGTGATGCCTTGGCGGACGTATTGCGAGTCGGTGTGCAGGACGATCGCACATGCCTCACTGAGGGTTTCCAGCGCGACGATCGCTGCCATCAATTCCATGCGGTTGTTGGTGGTGAGCAACTCGCCACCGGCCAGCTCGCGTTCCTTGCCGCGATAGCGCAGCAGCACTGCCCACCCACCAGGCCCCGGATTCCCGAGACACGCACCGTCCGTGTGCACATGAACCGCTTTCATTTCCGCCAACGATGACGGAGCCATGGTCGCTGCACTCATGCGGCCGGGACACCTTCGCCCAGGCGGATTGGCGCCCGGTTGCGCAGTGGGGTGAGCGGGGTCGTGCGTTTTTCCGCGCGCAGCAGATAGGACGCGCGCAGGCCGGGCCCACGTTGCAATCGGGGTGCTGGCTCGACCTCCCAGCGCGGGCCAAGCCCCTCGGACACACCCAGCGGCTGCAGCCCGGCTTGGCGAAGTTGTCGACGCCACGTAAAAGGTTCCTTGGCCACCAGCCCGCGACCGGTCCAGCGCCACCGATAGGGGGAGACCGGGTTCAGTGCATACAACCAGAGATGGCCACCGGGAACCAGGACCCGCGCGCACTCCTCAAATAATTCGGCGGCGCGTCCATCAGGACGCACGCCATGCTGGACGATGACGGTCGCGACGGATTCACTCGCCAGCGGGAACGGCATCGCGCAGCGGATCGGCCCTTGCCAGCCTTCGATCGACTGTTGCAGCGCCAAGCCACGGCCGCGGGCCTCGATAGGCTGCCCGGCCGGCGACAACCACAGCCAGGACTGCCCGGGACGCCGGTCGATCGCCGCCTGGATGCTGCCGTTCTCGCTGTCCAGCACCGCCCGGCCAGAACTCGTCGCGAACCAGGCTTGGCTTTGGGAGACTTTGGGGGCAGCTTGACCGGAGCGCGAGCGGGAGGGCATGGTCGCCATTCTAGCGGCCCACCCCGGACCGGGAGAGACACCGCATGCTGCTGCAGCCACTACCCGCTCTGGCCGACAACTACATCTGGACGCTGGTCGACGACACTCCCGGAAGTCGCGGAAATGCGGTGATTGTCGATCCGGGGGATGCCGCTCCTGTCCTGCAGGCGGGTGATGCCGGCCTGCAGCCGATTGCCGTCCTGCTTACCCATCACCATCCCGATCACATCGGCGGCACGGCTGCGCTGTTGCAACGCTGGCCCGGGCTGACGGTCTATGCGCCCGCAGACGAGCGCATCCAGCTTCCCTGCCATCATGTCGGCGAGGGTGACCACGTGGCCATCGGAGGCTGGGAATTCGAGGTTCTTGCACTGCCAGGCCACACCTTGAGCCATATCGCCTATGTCGGCGCCGGCTGCGTGTTCTGCGGCGATACCTTGTTCAGCCTTGGCTGTGGCCGGATGTTCGAGGGGACACCGATGCAGATGCTGGGATCCTTGGATCGCCTGGCCGCACTGCCCGCAGATACCCGTGTCTGTTGCGGGCACGAATACACCGTCGCCAATGCCGCCTTCGCCCAAGCTGTGGAGCCTGGAAACCCGGCATTGCGGCATCGCGCCGAACAGGCCGTCGCCCAGCGCCAGGCCGGCCAACCCACCGTACCCACCACGATGGCGGACGAGCGTGCCTGTAATCCGTTCCTGCGGGTGGACAGTGATGCGATCCGCGCCAGCATCACCGTCCGACTGGGGCGCGAACCGAAGGACCGCATCGAAACCTTCGCCGAATTGCGAAGCTGGAAAGACGGCTTCCGCGCATGACGGTTCGCCGGTTGGCGTCATTGGGCCTGTTGCTGACGCTTTGCTGGACAAACGCCTACGCCCTGAAGACCCACGCCGCGCCTGCCGACACCACCCGAAACGGCCGCGACATCTACGCGGAATTTCGTGCCGGTCTTGCCGATCCCATCTGCAACGACGACAGCAGCGCGCGTTGGCGCGATCACTTTGCCGCCGCTCCGACACAGCTGGCAGCCCGGAACAGTGACGTGCTGCCACTGTTCGGCTACGTCGTCGATGCCCTGCGCGCCGCCAGCCTCCCGACCGAATACGCATTGATCCCGTTCGTCGAAAGCGGCTACCGGCCTGATGCGCGCAGCGCTGGTGGGCCTGCCGGCCTGTGGCAGATGATTGCTCTCACGGCGCGCGACCATCACGTCCCGATGAGCGTTGGCTACGACGGCCGGCTGTCGGCGATCGACTCCACGAAGGCGGCTGTGCGCTACCTCAAGACCCTGCACGGCATGTTTGGCGGCGATTGGCGACTGGCCGTGATGGCCTACAACGCTGGCGAATATCGCGTATTGGATGCACTCAAGCACAGCGGCCAGCACGCAAGCGATGCCGACCCCGACAAGCTGGTCGGCTTGCCTGAAATCAGCCATGCGTACGTGCGCAAGCTGCATGCACTGTCTTGCCTGCTCGATCGCGCCGACGACCACCGCGCCTGGATGCAGTCGCTGGACCGTCCGGTGCCACTGCTGCAGGCTCAGGAAATGCCGGTGGGCACGGCGAGCCTGGACATCTGGGCGGCAAGCCAGGGTCTCGACGGCGCACTTGTTAGACGCATGAATCCGGCCTTCGTCAATGGTCGCGTTGTACGAGCGAACCATGTCTTCCAATTGCTAGTTCCCATGGACCCACCGGCACCTGCCGTGCATGTAGGGCTTGAACCTGTCGGATTGCTGAAACTCGATCGCAAAGATCCGTAAGTCTTTCAATACAGCTGAAAGTAGCCGCCAAGCGACGACCCGGGCACACTAGTCGCTGTTTCCAGCAGGCAGCACACCATGGGATTTCTGAAAGGCAAGCGTGCCCTGATCACCGGTATCGCCAGCCAGCGTTCGATCGCCAACGGCATCGCCGAGGCGATGCACCGCGAAGGCGCTGAACTGGCTTTCACCTACCAGGGTGAAAAACTCAAAACCCGCGTCGAGGATGCCGCCGCACGCTACGGGTCCTCGATCGTCATGCCGCTGGACGTGGCCGAAGACAGCCAGATCGAAGCGTGTTTCACCGAGCTTGGCAAACACTGGGGCGGCCTGGACATCGTGGTGCATGCGATCGGCTACGCGCCGCGTGAGGCGATCGAAGGCGGCTATCTTGATGGCTTGACCCGCGAGAACTTCCGTATCGCGCATGACATTTCCGCCTATTCGCTTTCGGCCTTGGCCAAGGCTGCCCGCCCGATGATGCAAGGGCGCAACGGCAGCATCCTCACCCTGTCGTACCTGGGTGCCGAACGCGCGCTGGCCAACTACAACGTCATGGGCGTGGCGAAAGCGGCATTGGAAGCCAGCGTGCGTTACCTGGCGCTGAACCTCGGCCCGGAAGGCACGCGCGTCAATGCGATTTCCGCCGGGCCTATCAAGACCTTGGCGGCCGCGGGCATCGCCAACTTCCGCAAGATGCTCGGACACGTCGAGGAGAACGCCCCGCTGCGCCGCAGCGTGAGCATCGAGGATGTCGGCAACGTCGCCGCATTCCTGTGTTCGGATCTTGCCGCCGGGATCACTGGCGAGGTGACGCATGTGGATGCCGGGTACAGCATCCTGGGGATGACCGGGCTGGACGTCGGTACCTGATCTATGGCCCGGAGTCCCGAGGACTTCGTGCCTGAACCAAGGCACGGAACCTTCGGCGAAACAGCATTGGATCTCTCAACCACGCAGCTCCCTACAACCGATCCTCCGCCACCGTGATCTTCATCCGCTTGCGAATGGAATTCACCAGCGCTTCGACATCATCGCCACCGGCCATTTGCGCCAATTCCTTTTTGAGCGATGCCGACTGCTCGGGTGTGGCTTCAGCTGGATTGCCCGGGATGACCCTGCTGACAGCGAACACGATGACGCGGCCGTCGGCGAGCGTCACCTTGCCGGGTGACACCCTGCCGGGCTGAGGCGCGACCACGGCGAAGAACGCCTCGGAGGCCTTGGCATCCGGAACCGGCGAGCCTCTCGGGGTTGCCGGCATGTCGCTGGTCACGAGATTCCGCGCGGCAGCCAATGTTTTCAATGCTGCGCCCGCGCGTACCTGGGCAATGAGTTTGTCGGCAGATTCCGTGGCGGCCTTGGCGGCACGATCCCCGCGGATCGCCGCGATGACCCGCTGGCTGACCTGCTCCAGCGGCAGCTGATGCGCCTGCGTATGTTGCGATACGCGAATCATGACGCTGTGGTTGGGGCCAAGGTCGATCGGATCGCTGGCAGTACCGTCTTCGATCATCGAGTCCGAAAACGCGACGCGCTGCACGGCAGGGCTGGCGAGCACGCCCGTGCCCTGCCCGCGTGCAATCGGTCCGGCATGCTGCACGGGAAGATTCACACTGCGCGCAGCCGGGGTCAGCGTGGTCGGGTTCTTGTTGACCTGGTCGACCAGCTTGCCGGTGACGTCGTTGAAGGCGCGATCGCGGCTGGTGTCATTCAGCTCCTTGGCGAGTTTTTCACGCGCCTGCTCGAACGGCACCTGCTTGCCTGCCTTGACTTCACGCAACTGGATGACGTGCCAACCAAAGGAGGTTTTCACCGGGCCGCGGATTTCGCCGGGTTGCATCGCGAACAGCGCGTCTTCGAAGGGTTTGGCCATGACATCTTTTGCCACCCAGCCCAGATCACCGCCAGCCGTCTTTGAGCCTGTGTCATCCGAATTCGCGCGCGCCAGCGCGGCAAAATCCGCACCTGGCTGCTTCGCCTGCTCGGCCAGCTTCGCGGCCTTGGCCTGCGCAGCCTGCTGCACTGCTGGGCTTGCGTTGGCATCGACCTTGACCAGGATGTGCGAGGCCAGCCGCTGCTCGGGTTCGACAAAGCGCGCTTTTTCCTGCTCGTAGCGCTGCTGCAAGACCGCGTCATCAGCGACCGCCGGCGTCGGCAAGGTGCTGCCATCGACCTCCACGTAGTCGAGCATCACCGTATCGGGCGCGCGGTACTCGCTGGCGTGGCTGTCATACCAGCGCTGGATGTCGGTGGCGCTGATCGGTGCCGTGTCCGGCCCGGGTGGTGGCAGGATCGCGTAACTCACGTCGCGTTTTTCGCCCAGCAACTTCAGCACACGCTGCAGTTCCGAGGGCGTGGCGAATGCCGACTGGCCGACTTCGGTCGGAATCAGCGCCTGCGTCAGGCTCTGGCGCACAGTCTGTTCGAACTCGCGGGGCGTCTGTGCCGGCACCTGCGACGCCAATGCGAGTTGATAACGCTGCGGATCGAATTTACCGCCCGCCTGGAACGAGGGAATGGCCTGGATGGTGTCGCGTACCAGCCGATCGCCGACGGCAATGCCTGCACGCGCCGCAGTCAGCTGCAGTACCCGCTGGTCGATCATGGTGTCGAGCACCTTGCGCTTGCTGGCAAGGGCCTCAAAGGCGCGGGGATCGAACTGCTCGCCCTGCTGTTGGCGTTGCTGTTGGCGGGCGCGCTCGAAGTCGGTACGGAAATCGTCCGCGCTGATCTCATCGTGCTGCCAGAGCATGGTCACTGGCCACACCGCAGGCGCGGCTGGCCACCACTTGGGTGGGGCCTCGATCTTGGCCGCGAAGGTATCGTTGCGCTGGAACAGGTATTGCTCCATGCCGAAAAAAGCAAACGGCACCACCAGCAAGCCGAGGATGACGGTGGCGATCCAGCCGGAAGTCTTGTCGCGAAGGGTCTGCAGCATGGTCGACGTGCGTTGGGCGGAGCCGCGCAGTTTAGCGCGCTTCGACGCCGGTCAGTTCGGCGCATCCGGTCTACGGAATGTCGTGGGGCGCGGCCAAAAAAGAAGGACGCCCATCTGGGCGTCCTTCGGATGCATCTGGCGGAGTGGACGGGACTCGAACCCGCGACCTCCGGCGTGACAGGCCAGCATTCTAACCGACTGAACTACCACTCCGCATTTTGCAAAACCTGACAACATGATGCTGAAGCTTTTACTTGATTCGCAGGGGGCCGGGTGCTCATGGTGGGTGCTGAGGGTGTCGAACCCCCGACCCTCTCCGTGTAAAGGAGACGCTCTACCGCTGAGCTAAGCACCCCTGTGGATCTTGACCTGCGTGGTATTGGACGCGTTCGGCGACGCAAAAACGACTGCCGTGCGGGCCAATTAGTTTACGGCATCCTTCAGGGCCTTGCCAGCCTTGAACGCCGGATTCTTCGACGCCGCAATCTTGATGGCGTCGCCGGTGCGTGGATTGCGGCCGGTGCGTGCGCCGCGCTCGCGCACCTGGAAGGTGCCAAAGCCGACCAGCGTGACGGTGTCGCCCTTCTTCAGCGCTTTGGTGATCGAGGACACCATTGCATCGACGGCACGTGCAGCCTCGAGCTTGGATAGTTCGGCAGCGTCGGCGACGGCATCGACGAATTCGGCTTTGTTCATGGATTGACTCCCTGGCAGAGGCAAGACTCTGCTGATATTGATTCGATGGATTCGGGCTCGGCGCGCCGGACTATCGGAGCATGGCGCGTTCGAACGAAGGCCACGATGCGTCATTGCAAGCGCATCGCAGTACATTGTTATACCAGTCGACTATTACGGACGCAACCCGGAAAGCAAGCTGTGGCGCGGCTTTCAGCACCTCAGCCAACCGTTTCGGCCGCTATGGCACACGCACTTGTCAAGCGCGTCCCCTGTTCTGGGCATCGCTTGTCGGCGTATCAGTGCGTCACATCCGGCTGGATGGTGGCTTTGTCCGTCTCGTGCGCGGCAGCATCCGCCAATGGCGTGACAACCGTGCGTGGCGACACCGGACGCTCCAGCGCGAGGTCAAGCACCTCATCGATCCAGCGCACCGGCACGATCTTCATCTGCTGGGTGACGGACTTGGGAAGGTCGGTAAGATCCTTGCGGTTCTCTTCGGGAATGATGACCGTACGCACACCGCCACGCATCGCGGCAAGCAGCTTCTCCTTCAGCCCGCCAATCGGCAGCACGCGGCCACGCAAAGTGATTTCGCCGGTCATGGCGACATCGGCGCGGACCGGTATCTTGGTCAACGTCGATACCAGCGCGGTCGCCATCGCGATACCTGCGCTTGGGCCGTCCTTGGGTGTGGCACCTTCGGGAACGTGCAGGTGCACGTCCTGCTTGGCGAGGAAATCCAGATCGATGCCCAGCCGCTCGGTGCGAGCACGCACCACCGACAACGCCGCCGATGCAGACTCCTTCATGACGTCGCCCAACTGTCCGGTCAGGATCAACTGACCCTTGCCCGGCACCAGCGTTGATTCGATCTGCAGCAGGTCGCCGCCAACTTCAGTCCATGCAAGTCCCGTGACCAGCCCGATTTCGTTCTCGACTTCAGCGCGGCCGTAATCGAAGCGCTGCACACCCAGGTATTTATCGAGGTTCTTGGCAGTGACGTTGACGATCTTCACGGATTTGGCCGGCTGCGGCCCTTTCAAGGCGATTTCCTTGACGACCTTGCGGCAGATGCGGGCGATCTCGCGCTCAAGATTACGCACGCCAGATTCGCGCGTGTAATAGCGAACGATTCCCTGGACCGCCGATTCGGCGACTTTCAGCTCCCCGTCCTTCAATCCGTTGGCCTTCAACTGCTTGGGCAACAGATAGCGCATGGCGATGTTGATCTTCTCGTCCTCGGTATACCCGGGGATGCGGATGACTTCCATGCGATCAAGCAACGGACCGGGAATCCGCAATGAATTGGCGGTCGCCACGAACATCACCTCGGACAGGTCGAGGTCGACTTCCAGGTAGTGGTCGTTGAAGGTGTTGTTCTGTTCTGGATCGAGTACTTCCAGCAGCGCCGACGAAGGATCACCACGGAAATCCGTCGACATCTTGTCGATTTCATCGAGCATGAACAACGGATTTTTCGTGCCCGCCTTGTTGAGGTTCTGCACGATGCGTCCCGGCATGGAACCAACATAGGTGCGGCGATGGCCGCGGATCTCGGCTTCATCGCGCACGCCGCCCAGAGACAGACGCACGAACTTGCGATTGGTGGCTTTGGCGATCGACTGCCCGAGCGACGTCTTGCCGACGCCGGGTGGCCCGACCAGGCATAGGATCGCACCCTTCATCTTTTGCACGCGCGACTGCACGGCCAGGTATTCAAGGATGCGTTCCTTGACTTTTTCCAGTCCGTAGTGGTCGGCGTCGAGTACGTCCTGAGCGGCTTTCAGGTCCTTGCGGATCTTGCTGCGCTTCTTCCACGGCACGCCCAGCAGCCAGTCCAGGTAATTCCGCACGACGGCGGCTTCGGCCGACATCGGCGACATCTGCTTGAGCTTGTTGAGTTCGTTCTTCGCCTTGGCTTCCACCGGCTTCGGCATGCCGGCTTCGGCGATCTTGCGCGTGAGTTCGTCGATATCGTTCGGCGCCTCGTCGATGTCGCCGAGTTCCTTCTGGATCGCCTTCATCTGCTCGTTGAGGTAGTACTCGCGCTGGCTCTTTTCCATCTGCGACTTGACCCGGCCGCGGATGCGCTTCTCCATCTGTTGCACGTCGATCTCGCCATCGACGAAGCCGACCAGCAGCTCCAGTCGCGCGCCCGTATCGATGGCGTCGAGCAGCCGCTGCTTGTCGGCCAGACGCACGCCAAGATGCGCGGCAATGGTGTCGGCCAGGCGGCTGGGCTCA
>JBBQTR010000066.1:0-10676 GCA_038213095.1 Lysobacterales bacterium
GCAGGATTGCGCTGGGCCAGCCATCACCCAACCAGTCTTCATGGCCCACGGTGCACAGGATCCGGTCGTGCCGTACAGCGCAGGCGAACAAAGCGCGGCATTGCTGCGGCAACTTGGATTCAGCATCGACTGGCATCGCTACCCGATGGCGCACTCGGTCTGCGGCGAAGAAATCGCCGACCTCGGCGACTGGCTGTCGCGACGTTTTGCCTTAGCTTGACCGTGGATCACAATGACGCCCCGCCAAAGCCCGGCTACTATCGTTTGAAGGGTGGTGAACCTGGGGAGGCACGATGCCGACACGCCGGCGACGGATGACAGTGCACCGATGAACATCGTCATCGTCGACGACGAACCGCTGGCGCGTGCGCGGCTGCGTGAACTGCTCGCTGACCAGCCCGGGACGCGGGTGGTGGCAGAGGCGGGCGACGGCCATGCCGCGCTGCACGCATGCGCCGAGCATTCGCCGGACCTGGTGTTGCTGGATATCGTCATGCCCGGCAGTGATGGCCTGGCAACCGCGCGCCACCTGTCGGCGTTCGAGCCGCGGCCGGCGGTGGTGTTCTGCACCGCGTTCGATGCGCATGCGTTGTCTGCGTACGATGCCGCCGCGATCGATTACCTGGTCAAGCCGGTGCGCCCGGAACGCCTTGCCGAAGCGCTGGATCGCGTGCGCATGTTTGCCGCTGGCCGCGACCAGGCCGCCGCTGCACGCCCCGGCCGCCAGCGCACGCACCTGTGTGCGCGCATGCGTGGCAGCCTGCGGTTGATCCCGATCGATGACGTGCACTACCTGCAGGCCGAGGAAAAATACGTCGTGGTCCACCACGCCCGTGGTGAAGACCTGATCGAGGAATCCCTGAAATCGCTGGAAGACGAATTCGGTGAACGCTTCGTGCGCATCCACCGCAACTGCCTGGTGGCGCGGCACGAAATCATCGAGCTAAAGCGCGCTCCCGACGGCCATGTGCATGCCGTGCTGCGACATGGCAAGCAGCCGCTGGAAGTCAGCCGCCGTTGTGTGTCGATGCTGCGCGAAACGGTGAAGCATCTGTAGCCCGCAGCGTTTGCTTCTCCCCTGAAAGAGAAGGAGCAGCCCACTCACGGCGATAATGTCGCATGACCACCCTCCGCATCGCCACCCGCAAAAGTCCGCTTGCCCTGTGGCAAAGCGAGTTCGTCGCCATCCAATTGCGCACTGCGTATCCGGGCATCGCTGTCGAGCTGGTGCCGATGAGCACACGTGGTGACGAAGTGCTGGATCGCTCGCTGGCGGCGATCGGCGGCAAAGGCTTGTTCCTCAAGGAGCTGGAGCTTGCGATGCAGCGCGGTGAAGCCGATTGCGCGGTGCATTCGCTCAAGGACGTTCCGATGGAGCTGGAATCCGGCTTCGCATTGGCGGCGATCCTCGCGCGCGGTGATCATGCCGATGCGTTTGTCAGCCCCCATTTCGACGACATTGACGCTTTGCCGCACGGCGCACGTGTCGGCACATCCTCGTTGCGGCGACAGGCACAGTTGCGCGCGCGCCGCCCTGATCTTGCGCTGCTGGACCTGCGCGGCAACGTCAACACGCGAATGGCCAAACTCGATGTCGGCGACTACGCGGCAATCGTGCTGGCATGTGCTGGCTTGCAGCGGTTGGGATTCGATGCGCGCATCCGCTCGCGGCTGGACGCGCCGGAGTGGCTGCCCGCGCCGGCGCAGGGCGCGATCGCGATCGAATGTCGCGACGACGACGCGAAGACGCGGGCTTTGTGCGCCGCACTCGATGACGCGCCGACACGGCTGTGCGTGGAGGCCGAGCGCGCGATGAACCGTGCCCTGCACGGTAGCTGCCATGTTCCGGTCGGTGCGTATGCGCACCGCGATGGCGGATTGCTGAAGTTATCGGGCCTGGTCGGTTCTGCCCGCGACGGGGAAATCGTCCGCGCCCATGCCTCGGCCATGATTGATCGACCGGAGCAGTTGGGCCGTGACGTCGCCGATCAATTGCTGCGGCAAGGTGCGCGTGCATTGATCGATGCGAGCGCCGAACCCGATAGCGGCCCCTACATTTCCTGAGCCGTTCTTGTTGATCGGGCTCAGTAGTACAGCGTCACCAGGTGCTTGGCTTCGGCAAAGAACAACCAGCGCTCCACGAATGCGCCAGCCAGTAGCGACACTGCGGCAACGCTCAACCACAGCGGGGCACCTTGATGCAGCCATGCCAGCAGCAGGCCCAGTAACGGCAGGACAGCGAGCAACGCAAGCGACAAGCTTCGTAACTGCCGGGAATGTTTGCGTGCGACCACGAAGGCCATCTCGCGCGTCAAGTAGTTGGCTTGGGTATGCGGGCGCTCGAATACGGTGACGGTGCGCGTTGGCAGCCCAACCGCATCTCCCCGCGTGGTGGGCAAGGCCGTCGCATCGATATCAGACCAGTAGCGCAGCTTGCACAGCGTCAGCACGATGACGCCCACCACCGCGCACAACACGGTGAGGTTTCCGATCGCCATGCCATGCCATGACAGCATCGCCAGCAACAGCAGTCCGCCGCACAACAATGCAAACAACAGATACACCGGCAGCACCAGCCAGTGTCGCCACGCCGGAACAGGTTTCAACGATGCGTAGATCATCGCCGTGCACGCCACGGTAGCCAGGGCACACACGATCAGGACGATTGCGATGGCGCGGCCGATATCACCAAGAGACGTTGCAGCATCGACATCGGCACCGATCATTCCCGGCAGCAACGCCATCGCCAGCAACAACGCTGGCGCAAAAGTGACGATCGCGGCGACACCTTCGCGCGACAGCCATGATGTGCGCCATTGGGACAACGCGCGCCATGTCCGTTGCGGCTTGCCCAGGTGGGCAAGCGAACTGAACAGGCCGATCGATACAAGCGCCAGCGCCAGCACCAGCGATACCAGCAGTGGTCGAGACGGCTGCCGCAGAAGCGCGGCCAACGCGGTCCAGGCCAGCAGGCCGTAACCGGCACCGGAAAGGGTAGTGAAGAAGATCACCGACAGCGCCGGGTTCATTCGTCGGATACCTTCTTTGCCCCATCCGTCAATTTGCCGTTCATCGACTCAGCACGCGATCAAGCCACCGCAACACGGGTGGCAAGGTGGTGGGATCCAGCACTTCGGCTGGTGTTTCGGCGTCTGCCTGCGATTCCCCACCCGCACGCCGCGGCCGCGGGGGAAGGTAGCGATTGACCGGCTGGTAGCCCAATTCCGGCATCAGCGCCGCGCCACCGCGTTCGGCAACGAGTCTCGATACCTTCGATTCCGGATCGCCAAGGTCACCAAAATGCCGCGCCTTGGTCGGACACACCTGCACGCAGGCAGGCTCGCGCTCGGCCTCGGGCAGGTTCTCGTTGTAGATGCGATCGACGCACAACGTGCATTTCTTCATGACGCCATCCACCGGCGACATCTCGCGTGCGCCGTACGGACAGGCCCATGCGCACAGGCCGCAGCCGATGCACTTGTCCTCGTCGACCAGCACGATGCCGTCCTCGGCGCGCTTGAAGCTGGCGCCTGTGGGACACACGGTCACGCACGCTGGGGTTTCGCAATGCAGGCACGATCGCGGGAAGTGCAGGGTTTGCGCAGGCTGCGAGGCGTGCTTCGTGCTACCCGATCCGCAGGCGCTGGTGGCCTCAAGTTCATAGCTGTGCACGCGGTTGAACCAGACGCCGCTGGGCTCCTTGCCGTAGGGATCAATGTCGGTCAGTGGCCCGGCGATGCCTCCGGCGTTCCACTCCTTGCAGGCGACTGCGCAGGCGTGACAACCCACGCAGGTGTCCAGGTCGATCACCAGGCCGAGTTTTTTCTTCGATGGTGGCGGAAGCATGGTCATTTCTTCACCTTGACGCGCAAGTGCGTCTTGCGGAACTCAGCGCCATAACGCAATGGTTTTTCATCGGCCTGCGCATACGCGAGTGGCGCGAACTGCGGGGCGCTCTCGTCGACGGCGTCGATCCTGCCAATCGATACCCGAAGGTCAAACCACGCCGCCTGTCCGGTCACCGGATCGGCATTGGCGTAATCGCCCTTGGGTGTGAGGTCGGAGATCAAATGGTTAAGCAGGAAACCTTGTTTCGATTCAGGCGCGTCTGTCGACAGCGTCCACGCGCGCTTGCGCTTGCCGATCGCATTCCAGCTCCACACCGTGTCGGGCTGCACGTTGGCGGCGAACTTCGCCTGCACCGTGATCGTGCCGTGGTGCGAGGTGACTTCGATCCAGTCTTCGTCGGCGATGCCGTAATGCGCGCCAGTGTCGGGGTGCAGGTACAACCAGTTACGCGTCGCGATCTGCCGCAGCCATGCATTCTGCGACCCCCAGGCGTGGTACATGAACATCGGTCGCTGCGTCACCGCACTGAGCGGGAAGGTGCCCGCGCTGGTCTGCTCGCTTTCGAACGGCTCATACCAGATCGGCAGTGGATCGAAATATGTCGCGACGCGCTGGCGATGTTCCCGCGGCGGCTGCACCGCACCGTGTCCCTGCGCAGCCAGCCGGAATTTCTGCAGCGTCTCCGAATACAGCTGCAGCACGATGGGTTCGGCGTTGGCGACGAAGCCGAACTGTTGCGCCCATTGCAGATAACCGCGATTGGCCATCTTGTAATAGCGCGCATGCTCGGGGAGCTCTTCGCGCCAGTAACCGTTGTTGGCGATGTAGGCGTCGAGTTGCTTCGGATTCGGCGTGCCCTTGCCATGTTGCGTGCCGTCGTCGCCGCGCCAGCCGGCGAGCAGGCCGACCCCCGGCGCGCGCTGGTGGTGGACGATGTAGCCCGCGTAGTCCCGGTACACGGGCGAACCGTCGGCGTGGACCATGCCAGGTAGGCCCAGGCGTGCGCCTAGATCCAGCAGCACCGACTGGAAGCCGCGCACATCGCGCGGCTTGTCTTCGACTTGCGTCGCCGGATCGAATAGCGGATGCCGGATGGCATCGGCGACGCCATCGGCATCGGAGATCGGCCGGTCCAGCAACGAGATGGCATCGAAGCGCTCGAGGTACGTCGTGTCCGGCAACACCAGGTCGGCGTACGCGACCATTTCCGAGGCGTAGGCATCGGAGTAGATGATCCGCGGAATTTTGTAATTGTCGTGGTCATCCTTGTCGGTCAGCCACTGCATCGTCTCACGCGTGTTCATTGCCGAGTTCCAGCTCATGTTGGCCATGAACATCAGCAGCGTGTCGATCTTGTACGGATCGCCGGCGTGCGCGTTGCGGATCACCGTGTGCAACATGCCATGCGCGGCCAGCGGATAGGCCCAAGAGAATGCGTGGTCGATGCGCCGCGGCTGGCCGTCGCCATCGACCAGCAAATCCTCCGGCCCGTGCACGAAACCGAGCGGGCTGGCATCGAGCGCACCGTTGTCCTTTCGCGTTTTCCCCGGACGATTATCCGGCGGGATTGGCTTGGGAAACGGCGGCTGGTAGCGGAACGAGCCCGGTGCATCGACCGCGCCCAGCAGCAACTGCAGCAAATGCAGCGCACGACAGGTGTGGAAGCCGTTGCTGTGCGCGCTGATGCCGCGCATCGCATGCATCGACACCGGGCGACCGATCATCTCGGCGTGTTCGCGGCCGTGGGTGTCGGTCCATGCGATCGGCAATGTCAGTTTGCTGTCGAATGCGGCGGCGGCAAGCTCGCGCGCGATGCGACGGATGGTGTCGGCGGGAATGCCGCAGCGTTCGCTGACGGCGGCGGGTGCGTATTGCGGATCGAGGTAGCGCTCGACGATCCGCTGGAACACCGGTACCGCGATGCGGCCATCGCCTAGGGTGTATTCGCCGACGACCGCGGGCGAGATGTCGATTGCGTTGGCATCCTTGGCTGCAGTCGAATCGCGATCCCAACACAATGGCTTGCCCTCCGCGTCGCGCGCGAACATACCGTCATCCGCACCACCGGGATTGCGCACGACCAACCAGTGTGCATTCGCATAACGCACCAGGTAGTCGAGGTCGATGCGATCACTGCGCAGCAGTTCGTGGATCAATGCGAACGCGAACAGACCATCGGTGCCGGGACGGATTCCGATCCATTCGTCGGCAATCGCGCCGTAGCCACTGCGCACCGGATTGATCACGACGATCTTGGCGCCACGCTGCTTCAGCTTGCCCAGGCCAAGCTTGATCGGATTGGAGTCGTGATCCTCGGCCACGCCCCACAACATGAAGTACTGCGTGTGCTCCCAGTCCGGCTCACCAAACTCCCAGAAGCTCCCACCCAGCGTGTACAAGCCGCCAGCGGCCATGTTGACCGAGCAGAAGCCGCCATGCGCGGCATAGTTGATGGTGCCGAACTGTTGCGCCCACCAGCCGGTCAGCGCCTGCGACTGGTCACGACCGGTGAAGAACGCCAGCTCATCGGGATTACGTGCGCGGATCGTCGCCAGCCAATCGGTGGCCAGCTGCAGCGCTTCTTCCCACTCGATCTCCCTGAACTCGCCGCTGCCGCGTTCGCCCACGCGCAGCAGCGGTTTGCGCAGCCGCGCCGGAGAGTAGTGCTGCATGATCCCGGCGGCACCCTTCGCGCACAGCACGCCCTGGTTGACCGGATGCGCGGGATTACCCTGGATGTAGCGGATCTTGCCGTCAGTGATCCACACCTTGATGCCGCAGCGGCACGCACACATGTAACAGGTCGTCGTCTTGACCTCGTCGCCGGGTGACGGCGAAAGATTGAGCTTGGGCTCGCGCATGGTTGCATTGTGCCGCGCCGCGACAGTACCCGCACAAGTCGCTGACTCCAACGCGCCACCGCGCGCTTCGAAAATCACTTGCCACTCTTGGAGAAACGCTCGGCCCAACTGTCTGGACAACTCTTGCCTTAGGCCGACGGCGCACGCGATCGGACTCCTACCCCTGCCGCAAGGCCTTCGTATCCTGGCGCGCTGTCGAATTGTCGAAGTTGGCTCGACTGCGCGGCCAGCGACCGCCCGGATATGGCGGGGCCGGGGAGGGCCTGGTCAGCACAGCACTATTGCGGCGGATCGACCGTGATTGTCGGGTCGTCGAAGCGCGAGTAGCGGGTCGTACTGGTCATGCCTTTGCCCTTGACCTTGATCAGGTTGTTGACCTGGATCTGGATCGGCAGGTCGTCATGGCTGATCCACATCGTTACGTCGCCGGGATGCGGTTGCTCGTGGTGCACAAGGTATTTCGTCGCCGGCACTCCTCCAACGCTGTCACTGCCCTGCGCCTGTACGGTCATGTCAGCCTCGGCACTGCCCAGTTTCGCCGGATCACGCCATTGGCTCAGCGTGCCCTTGGGCATCGGCACCTTCATGGTCTGTCCGTGCACGTTCATATACATGGTGTCGCCGACGATGAACTGGGTACCCATCGGGGTCACCATCCGGTAGCGATCGGGCGCGACGAAGTCGATTTCGTGATGACCCATCGCACCGCCCGGACCGCCCTCGAAATCCATCGTGGCGTGATAGCTGCGTACGGCCAGGAACTTGTCCATCGCGACCTTGATCGCGTCCTTGGGGCTTGCCAGCGGTTTGAGGGCACCGGCGATCGTCGACAGTGTCGAGGCTGGCGCTGCGCTCGTCGGTGTCGCAACCGCGGCGACCTCATTGGCTGGAGACACGGCCGGTTTGCACGCGGTCAGCGCACACGTAACGAGCAGGAGGCAAACGAAACTGCGTCTGTCACGTGGCATGTGTGGCTCCGGCCGGTGGTCGTTATCTGGGAGTAACGCTGCCCGGGCGCCAAAACCGGACACGGGCTGCCAGCACGCGGACGCGCCATAATCCCGGCATGGACCGTTACGAACGCATCCTCGCGCTGCACCGCACGCTCAAGACCGCACGTTACCCGGTGACGGTGCCGCGCCTGCAGGAGGAACTGGGTTGCTCGCGCGCCACCGTCTATCGCGACATTGCTTTCCTGCGCGATGCGCTGATGGCGCCGGTGGTCGGCGACGGTGAAGCGGGCTTCCGCTACGACGCCAGCGAGGGTGACCGCTTCGAGTTGCCCGGGTTGTGGCTCAACTCCGAGGAATTGCACGCGTTGCTGGCGACGCAGCAGCTGCTGTCGAGCAGCAGCGAAGGCATGCTGTCCAGTGCGCTGGCGCCGCTGCAGCAGCGGATCGAGAAGCTGCTCGATGAACATTCCACCGGCAAGCGCTGGCCAATGGAGCGCGTGCGGGTGATCCCGCATCGTCTACGGCGCATGGACGAGCATGTGTTCCGCGCGGTGTGTTCGGCAGTGCTGGAGCGCAAGCAATTGAGCTTCGAATACCGCGCTCGCTCCACCGATGAGCGCACCCGGCGCACGGTGTCGCCACAGCGCATCACCCATTATCGCGACAACTGGTACCTCGACGCATGGGACCAGGACCGCGAAGCGCTGCGAAGTTTTTCGGTCGATCGCATGAGCAAGGCGCGCATGCTGGACGCGACGGCGTGCGACATCGACGAGAGCCAGCTCAACGAACACCTGTCGGGCAGTTACGGCATTTTTTCCGGTGCGCCGAAAGGCTGGGCGACGATTGTCTTCAGCGCCAAATCGGCGCGTTGGGTCGCCGATGAGCACTGGCATTCACAGCAGCAGGGTCGGTTTCTTGCCGACGGCCGCTATGAATTGAAGGTGCCGTACAGCGCCGCGCGCGAGTTGCTGATGGATGTGTTGCATTACGGCAGCGACGCCGAGATTGTCGAGCCGCCATCGTTACGCGAACAGGCGCGTTCGCTGTTGTCGCTGGCCTTGAGTCACTACGACCGCTGAGGTTGATCCCGAGGTTTGCGGAACCTGCGCCGCCGTCATTCACTATTCGGACGTTCGAACCCCAGCCCGCCAACCTGTGACGGCATTTGCGCCACGCGCCAGACCTTGTCGCTGTTGATGTGATACCCGCGCAGCTTGTGTAGCAGGCCTTGGTAGGTCTTTGCGTCCATCGACGGTGTCCTGGCAAAGATCCAGGCCAAGTCGCGGTCAGGCGAAATCACCAGCGCCCAGGAGTCGTCCGGCGCCACTTCGACGATGCGCTGCGTAGCGCGCACCACCCGCATGAAATGAAGCCGCCAATCGCGATTGCCAGTGTCTGGCATCACCGTCGCGATGGCATCCACGCTGCGCACGGGTGAATGGAAACCGGTGCGATAGACATACCGCACCGCGATCCGGCCGTCGGGTAACGGTGCGTATTCATCGCGCGCCGCGACGTTGCCGCGCTCGGTGAAGTACGGCACGTGCCCAATGACGTACCAGGTGCCCATGACGCGATGCAGGTCGAGCGCTTGCGAATCAACCTCGGAAACCACCGCCGCGTTGTCGTCGGAATGGCGCGGGATCAGCCCACACGCCGCAAGCATGCCCATGACGACGACACACTGGAGCGCGCGACAGGCAGTCGTGAAGGATCGAGAGCGGGCGGGGGATATGTCAATTGCTGTCACGCGGGAACTCCATTGAGCGGTCAATAACCAACCTAGGGTTGATGCACAGGGCGCGAAGGCGGCGTCAAGAATAAGGGGATACCGCGCGAGGCACGCTTGGGAATCGCAATCCGTGAGATGAGCCCTCCGCAGGATGGACGCATCACCACTGTGGAGTGTGTCATGCCAGCCCAGCATCCTTTCGATCCCACCTTGGCCGATCCCCGCCTGGAACGCGTGATGCGCCGGATGACCTTGACCGGCATCCTGCTGGTGCTGGCGTTACCAATCGCCCGTGGCGACAGCGTGTGACTCGGTGCGTTGCCACTGTGGTTGGTCGGCATGCCGCTGAGCAGCTGGTGGGCACTGCATCGCTTCCACCTGCCGCGGTTCCGGCCGCAGGCAATGCAGGTCATCAAGCCACGGCGCCGCTCGTCGGCCCAGGCGCGGCGCCGGATGGGCGCACGCAGCGCGCGTCACATTGCCCACGCGGCGTGATGCGTTTTGACGCAGCGATGCTGATCCCCTGCAATGCTTGGTGGCTGTGGCCTTCACCACGTTCATCTGTTTGGCGATGCTGATCCATCGCCAGGTAGATCAGCTGGACGTCGTCGGGGTGTGTTTTCGATCAGTTGAATGATCTTGTGAGCTCGATTGTGTTGTTCGCCTTGCATGATCGGCCCCGGAACAGCGTGCAGGTGTTGTCCGCAGCCGGCGTGCTCATGCCGGTTGTAGTGCCGCCGGCAGGTCGAACCGGAACGTGCTGCCGACACCGGTTTCAGACATGCAATGCAGCCGGCCGCCGTGGCGTTGCACGATGCGTTGCGCGATCGCCAGACCCATGCCACTGCCGCCGCCCTGGCTTGCGGAATGCAATCGCTGGAACGGTTCGAACAGTTTCTGTGCATGGCGCATGTCGAAGCCGCTACCTTCGTCGCGGATGCTGATTTCCAGCCTATCGTCGTTGTGTTCGCCGTTCACCGGCTCAGCGCTGACGTGCATGCGCACACAGTCGCGCTCGTGCGAGAAACGCCAGGCATTATCGAGCAGCTGGCTGATCAGCACCTTGAGCAGGCGTTCGTCACCATGCACATGCACATCGGGCGCAACGTGGAGTTCGGCGTGACGTTGCGGCTGGGCATCCTGCAATTCCTCGCCCACCAGCTCGACTAGCGAGCCAAGATCGACAGCTTCATGCCGAAGCTCGACCCGGCTCACGCGCGACAATTCCAGCAGTGAATCAATCAATCGCCCCATGCGCAGCGAGGCGCCGCGCACGCG
>JBBQTR010000067.1:0-10575 GCA_038213095.1 Lysobacterales bacterium
CCCTGGCCGACCAGTGCGCCTTCGGTGACCTGCTGCTTGCCGGCGCGGCCGCTGATCGGGGCGCGCACGGTGGCGTAGCCGCGATTGATGCTGGCGCTCTGCAGGCCCGCCCGCGCCTGCGCCACGGCGGCGGCCGCGCTGCGTTCGGCGGCCAGCGCATTGTCGTAATCGGATCGGGAGATGTATTTCTGCGGGATCAGCTGGCGGGCGCGATCAGCAGCGGCCTTTGCGTTGGCATAGGTGGCCTGTGCCTGCGCCAGCGACGCCTGGCTCTGGCCCAGGGCAGCCTGCAGCTGCGCGGGGTCGATCAGGAACAGCACCTGCCCCTGATGCACGTCACTGCCTTCCTCATACACGCGACGCTGCACGACGCCCGGGATGCGTGCGCGGACATCGGCGCTGCGGAACGGCGCCAGCCGACCGACCAGATCCTGCTGTAGCGGGACGCTTGTTGCTTGCGCGGTGATCACGCCGACCTCGGGCGGTGGCATCGCGCCGCCGGGGCCGCCTGGCCCTGCGCCTGGGGATTGTCCTTTGCCGCAGGCGGCAAGCATAAGAACGGCAAGGCCGGCAAACGCCAGCGAACGCAGTACAGGGGTCATCGGTCGGGCTCCGGATACCGTTCCAACAGGAGGCAAGGACGTATTTCTATACTGGCCAGTGTAGCATTCGGTCGCGACAATACCCGTGCCGAAAGTGCTGGTCGCTATCCCTCCGGCAACGTCAGCCGGTGCGACAAATCACGCGCTTCGGCACCCGGCGCATGTGGAAGCCAGCCAAGGCAAGGCGCTTGGATCCGCGACTCCAGCATGCCGCGATGCTCTTCCCGGCAGGCCATCCGGGGATCGATCGCATTGCCGATCCAGCCGACCAGTCGGCAGCCATCGGCCGTGATCGTGCGCGCGCTCAAGATCGCGTGGCTGAGGCAGCCCAGCCGCAACCCGATCACCAGCACGACCGGCAGGTCGAGTGCACGCACGATGTCGGCCTGTTGCAACGATGACGACAACGGTGCTGCCCAACCACCGACGCCTTCGACAATCACGACGTCGACCTGCGCCTGCAGGCGGGCATGCGCGGCGAGGATCATCGCAAGATCGATGTCGACGCCCGCATCGCGCGCCGCCAGTTCCGGTGCCAGCGGCAAGGGCAGCGCATACGGATTGAGGTCTGCGTACTCCGGTCGTGGATCACTCGCCGATTGCAGCGCCAGCGCATCGTCATTGCGCCAGCCCTGCGGCGTCGACTCGCAGCCACTGGCGACCGGCTTCATGCCGACGGCACGCTGCCCGCGCGCGAGCAACGCATGCAGCAATGCACAACTGACGACGGTCTTGCCGATGCCGGTGTCGGTGCCGGTGATGTAGATGTCGCGCCGATTCATGGCTTGAGCGCGTGCTGGCGCGCGCGTTGCATGATCAGCGGTGTGGCGATGTTGAGACTGAAGTAGATGTAACCGGGAAGGCCATTCCACCAGCCGCTCTCAGAACGTCCGAACAGCCAAAGCGCCAAGGCGATCGACACGGCGGCGACCGCCGGAATCAGCGCCCAGCAGGTCATTCTTGCACGCGCGAGGATCCGTTCACCGAGATCGAGTTCCAATGCATCGCGTTGTTTCCAGGCGTGCAGGTACAGCAGGAACAATGTCAGGCCGAGCGAGCCGAAAGCGACCCCAAAGGTCACGAACAATGTCGTAACCTCCGCGTAGCTGCCGATAGTGAAATTTGCTGGCAGGTAGCCACCGGACAAACCACTGAACAGTGCGCTGAACACCATTTTCATCGGATAGACGAAGACCAGCACCAGCAGCACGAGCAGGAGCGACAGCCGTCGCGAAGGCGCGTCATCCAGTCCAAAGCGTCGGCTCCATTCCACATGACCGGACCAGACCTGGACGATCAGCAGGAAGCTCATGGCGAACGCCGGAACGCCCTTGATCGCATCGACCAGCTCACCGACGCTGCCCGGAATATGGTCACCCGCGATCGCCAACAGCGTCAGCGCGAACGCGAACGCGCCGTCGACGAAGGCCTCGATCCGCGTCGTCGTCTCGCCACGATCCAATGCGCCGATCATGACACTGCATCCGCGACGACTTCGGTCATGACCCGTTTCAGCGGATGGTACCCATTGTCGTCGCGTATCAGCCCGGCATTGCTATCCATCCAGGTCTCCGTGGGTGTCGTGGCCGCTGTTAAACTCACGGAATGTTCAATGCCTCCAGTTTAAGCGGTACCAAGTCCGAGCAATATGCCCAGCTGCTGGAGCAGGCGCGAGCCTTGATGCACGGCGAGCACGATCGCATTGCCAACGCCGCCAACCTCTCGGCGCTGGTGTACCACGCACTGCCGCACCTCAACTGGACGGGATTCTACTTTTTCGACGGCACCGAACTGGTGATCGGACCGTTCCAGGGCCTGCCGGCGTGCGTGCGAATACCGCTGGATACAGGCGTGTGCGGGGCGGCGGCACGCACGCGCACCACGCAACGCGTCGCCGACGTCGACGCCTTCCCCGGGCATATCGCCTGCGATTCTGCGTCGCGTTCCGAAGTGGTGGTGCCCTTGCACCTGGGCGACACCCTGGTCGGGGTCTTCGACATCGACAGCCCGATTCCTGATCGCTTCGACGCCGACGACCAGGCCGGCCTGGAAGCGATCGCGCAGTGCTATCTGGCGACACTGACATGAGCATGTCCGCATGACCACGCAGGAAAAGATGCGCAACATCGGCCCGAAGTCAGCCGCGTGGCTGCGTCAGGTCGGGTTGCGTACGCGCGAGGAGATCCGGGCGGAGGGAACCGTCGATGCGTTCATGCGCGTCAAACGCGCCGGTTTCAAACCCAGCCTCAATTTGTTGTACGCGCTGGAAGGTGCGTTGCTCGACTGCCACTGGCAGGAAGTACCGGAAGCGCGCCGCGCCGAACTGGTCGCGGCCGCTGAAGAAAAAATCGCACTGCTGCCCTCGCCACGCGGGCACCCTGCGGCTGGTCCGGTGACAACGACGATGATGATGCCGGACGTCGATGCCACTGGCGTTGGCGATAACGTCATGGATCACCACGAAGTCGACAAGCCCTCCGGCTAGATGTGCTTTGCGCAACCGCGTGCACTCGCATAGACTGCGCGCGCTTCATGGTGACCTGCGGACATCCGTCCAAGGGTTGAAACGGGAAGCCGGTGACACTGCACGCGCAATGCGATGCGCAGCCAGTCCGGCACTGCCCCCGCAACGGTAAGCGAGACAAGCTGCGACATCCGCCACTGTGCACAGGCATGGGAAGGCGTCGCCGCCAGGACTTCGGTCCAACTCGCAAGTCCGGAGACCGGCCACGGAGTCACTGGTTGCGATGCGGCGGGCATTGCGGCGGCGGCGCCGTCTGCTTTCCGCGGCCCATCGCACGCACACCTTCTCCATTGCGACTCCTTCCCGTCGATGCGCGCGGGCGTGCGCGCTGGAGAAAAAATCATGCAGTTGCGAATCCTCACCACAGCGCTCGCGCTGGCCCTGCCGGCGTGTGCGCTGGCGCAAAACGATGCCACAGATCTCGACCGGATCACGGTCACCGCCACGCGCACCGCCGTGACCGTCGACAACTCTTTGTCCGCAGTCGAAGTGATCGACCGCGAAGAGATCGAACGCAGCCAGGCGCACTCGTTGCCGCAACTGCTGCGCGGTCGCGCCGGCATCAACCTGGTCAACCAAGGGGGGCTTGGGAAGCTGACGACGTTGTTCATGCGTGGCACGGAATCCGACCAGACGTTGTTCCTCGTGGACGGTGTCCGCATCGGTTCGGCGACGTCCGGCCTGGCGTCGTTGCAGGACATCCCGGTCGAGCAGATCGAGCGCATCGAGATCGTGCGCGGCCCGCGTTCGAGCCTCTATGGCTCCGAAGCGATCGGAGGCGTCATCCAGATCTTCACTCGTCGCCGTGTCGAAGGCGTCCATCCGCATCTGCGCGCGGGCGTCGGCAGCCACGGGCTTCGCGAAGCCAGCGCCGGCATCGATGCGGGTTCGGCGCGCGGCTGGTTTGGTGTCGACGGCAGCTGGCAGACAACCGACGGCATCAATGCTTGCCGCGGCTCCAGTTTTGCGGGTTGTTTCATAGCCAGTCCCGATCCGGATCTCGACGGCTACCGCAACCATTCGCTATCGCTACATGGCGGCATCAACGCGACCGACGCATTAACGATTGAAGCCAACGCGTTGCGGAGCGAAGCCCATAACAAGTACGACTCAAACCCGGTTTACCTTCTGCCGGATAACTCGGACACGGTGCAACAGGTCGTTGGTGCAAAAGTGCGTTACGTGCCGAGCGCTCGCTTCACGTTGCAGTTCACTGCTGGTCGCAACGTCGATGCCTCCAACGACTTCCTGGGCCATTTATTTACAGACCGGTTCGACAGCACGCGCGACAGTGCGACGCTGCAAGGCGATATCGGCCTTGCCAAGGGTCAACTGCTCACGGTAGGACTGGACTGGCTGCGTGATCGTGCCGAGATATTCCTGCCATTCAACCGCGGCAATCGCGCCGGGTTCGTCCAGTACCAGGGGCATGCCGGCCGCAGCAATTTCGAAGCGTCGCTGCGCCACGACGACAACGACCAGTTCGGTGGCCATGACACCGGCGGCCTGGAATGGGGCATGGATGCGGCGCACGGCATGCGCGTCACCGCCAGCGTCGGCACGGGATTCAAGGCGCCGACGTTCAACGAGTTGTATTACCCGTACTACGGCAATCCTGACCTGCGGCCGGAGACCTCGCGCAGCGTCGAAGTCGGCTTCGCGCAACGCCTGTCGGTTTGGCACTGGAGGCTCGACGCCTACCAGACCACGATCAATCAGTTGATCAGCTACGACGCCGCGCAGTTCCGGGCCAACAACATCGACAGCGCACGTATCCGCGGCGCTGAACTGACGGCGGGTACGACGCTTGCGGGCTGGGATGTCACCGGCCAGGCCAGCTATGTCGATCCGCGTAATCGCAGCGGAGATAATTTCGACAAACTGCTGGCGCGGCGCGCACGCCAAAGTGCACGCGTCAACCTGGATCGAGCGTTCGGCGCATGGCGTGTTGGCGGCAGCTGGATCGCCGAATGTGGGCGCTATGACGACGCCGCCAATACGCTGCATGTTGGCGGTTACAGCACGCTTGATCTGCGCGCGGAGTATTCATTGCATCACGACTGGACGCTGCAGGGTGAAGTGCGCAACCTGCTGGATCGCGAATATGAAACGGCGGCGTTCTACAACCAGCCCGGGCGGGAATTCGCGATCAGCGTGAGGTGGCGTCCGGCCAACTGACGCGGTCATCAATGCAGCTGCACCGGCCATGCCGGCAGCAGCGGCATGTCCGGCAGGCCACGCAATGCGCGCAGCGTGCGCACCAGGTCGCGATAGCTGCGCGCCAGCTGCTCGAACAGCGTTGCATAGGAATTGCGGCTGGCCACCGCGACTTCGGCATACGCGCCACGGCCCATGTCGATGAAGTAATCGGCGCCCACACGGCGCCGTTCGGCCAGGCTTGGATACAAACCCGCGATCAGCAGGCAACGATCACCGACATCGCGCAGTGCATCGGCGCGCATGCTGCCGCCCCCATCCTGCGCCCTCAGCCATTCCAGTGCCTGTGTGCGCGCAAGCAACGTGGCATCGCCCTGGTAACGCAACAGCACGAACACCAGGTAGCTTTCCCGCGTGTCGTCGAGCGCGGTGCAGGTGCGTTGCCCCGCTTCGTGCACAAGCGCCTGCCACAATTCGGCGGACGCACCACATGCGATGGATGGATTCACGCATCATTCCGCTGGTATCGATGCCTCCGAGACTAGTGGAGTTTCCCACTTCCGTGTTGGCAGACGGCAGCAATGATTGCCAGTGCACTTTGTGCGAACCCGTGCAAGCGTGACCGGCTTCGCAAAGCGCACAAGGTGCTGCCGGCCTGCTCTGTATTCCGTGATCGATACGAGGCGCTGGAAATGGGGATGCGTTCCTGATCATCCACGATTTACGCAGTCTGCAATCCGTCAGCGCATCAGCTTGCGCAGCGTCCACACGGTGCCAGCCAGATAGATGATTGCGGCGGGAATCCACATCAGCAGGCCCGCCTCCTGCTGGTCGAGCAATGCGCCGGCACCGGCATAGCTGGCATACAGCGGCACCGGTGAGAGCGTGATCAGCGCGGCCATCAGGTTTCCCTGCAAGCCGACCAGCGTCACCAGCAGCTCACCTGCAGACGATCTTTTCACCAACCAGGCGGGACAACCGCTTGCCGTGAGCAACGGAACACCGCTGCAACACGCTTCGCGCCATGGCGCCAACGTCGACTTCAAGCAGCAGGTGAGCGGCCAGGCCGAAGGTCGCGGACTGACTCTGTTCCTGCGCGCCGTGCGCGCCGACGCAGCGACTTCTTCGACCGATCGCCAGATCTCTGCGGGCCTGGAATACCAGGGGCCGTTCCGACGAAGTCATGACGCCATCGGCTTTGGCGTGGGCGCCACGCAATCCAGCGACCGCCTTGTCCAATACCAGAAGCTCTACAACCAGACCCACACCGACCAGCTCACCGTGCAGGGCCGCGACGAGCGCGCGGCGGAACTGTTCTACAGCTGGAGTCCGGTGGCGTCGATCAAGGTGCGTCCCAACCTGCAATTCGTGCACGATCCCGGCGGCACGGCGCGCAACCGCGATGCGCTGGTCCTGGGGGTTTACAGCAGCGTGAAGTTCTGACGCCGGCTTGGCGATTCATTCTGCAGCGCTGGTCAGTCGATCAGCCTCGCCGCCCGCGGCGAGTTCGTCCATGTCGAGCTCGGTTTCGAGGCGCTCGGCGACGGACTCGCCCATGCGTCCTGCGTCGCGCAGGCGCGCCACAACATCGCGTTGCGCTTTCAGTACTTCCAGCAACGGACCCTGGTCACCCGGCTGGCCGGCCTCCGCGCCGGCACCGGCAATGCCAATGCTGCCGTCAGTGACACGCGGGAGCAGCCGCTGCGCCCGCTCCAGGCCCGAAGGATCGTCATGCAGCGCACGCCTCAGCGCGCTGACGCCGGCACGCCGCGCCCGCTTGCGCGCCCGCGCTTCGTCCCGCGTATCCAGATGGGGATCGCCGACACCCAAGAGACGAATCAAGGGCAGCAGGGTCGCGCCCTGCACCAGCAACGTGGCGAAGATCACCACGAACGTCATGAAGATGATCGTCGACCGCACGCCACCGGGTGCAAGCGACATCGGCAGCGCCAGCGCGAGGGCCAGCGAGACGACGCCGCGCATGCCGGCCCATCCGAGCACGGTCTGCTGGCGCCAGTTGCTCGTTTCCGTCGCGTCCTTGCTGATCGCCGCCACCAGTCGGGGAACCAGCCACATCCAGGCCAGGCGCAAGACAATGACCGCGACCGCCAGGTAGACCCCCGCCCAGAACACCGGCCACCCCGGCCATGCGATGGTGTTTTCGCCAATCATCAGCCCCAGCAGCAGGAACACCAGCGCGGTGCTGGCATAGCGAAATGCTCCCCACACCGTGCGCGCAGCGAGCCGCGCCGCCGGCGAATGGATATGGTCGACATAACGTCGCAACAGAAATCCGAGTGTCACCACGGCCAGCACGCCGGAGCCGCCGAAGCGATCGGCCAGGTGATAGGCAAGATACGGACTCACAATGGATATCCCCACTTCCAGCGGGACGCTGTCGATGCGCACCCGCGTATGCCTGGCAGCCAGGCCGACGGCAATGCCCACGACGATCCCGATCGGCGCCTGCTTCACCAGTTCCACCAACACGTCGGACCATGAGAACTGACCGCTGACCGCTGCATTGACCGCGATGCCGAACGCCACGATCGCGACCGCATCGTTGACCAGGCCCTCGCCTTCCAGGATCACCACCAACCGATGCGGCAGGCCCGTGCGTGCTGCGATTGCCGTGGCGGCCACCGGATCGGGAGGCGCCACGATCGCGCCAAGCACGAGCGCCGCTGCCCACGGCAGGCCGGCCACCCAATGACCGACGGCGCCGCCGACCAGCATCGTCGCCAGCACCAGGCCAATGGCGAGCAGTCCGATGGGTAGCAGGTTGCGACGTACGGATCCCAGCGGCAGGGCATAGGAGGCGGTAAGCAGCAACGGAGGCAGGAACACGAACAATACCCAGCCCGGCGGCATCGTCACCCTTGGCAACGCCGGCAGCAGATGCCAACACAACCCGGCTGCGATCCCCACCGCGGCGAAAATGATCGGCGCCGGCGTGGTCAGGCGACGCGCGACGAGCGCCGTCACCAGGATCAGGGCAAGCAGCAGGAAGCCGGTATCGATGACGCTCATTGCCTGGTCCATCCGGTATTCGGTGCGGCGACCACGATTACATCTTTTGCTTCACGCCCGCGCGAATCAGCCGCCAGCAAGCCGGATAAGCCGTGGCGAAATCCCAATCTTCTGCTACGCCGGCGTTATTCCACCGTCACCGATTTCGCCAGGTTGCGCGGCTTGTCGACATCGGTGCCGCGTGCCAGCGCCGTGTGGTACGCCAGCATCTGCACCGGAATGGTGTGGACGATTGGCGAGAGCACACCGACATGCCGCGGAGTACGGATTACGTGCACGCCTTCGGACTCGCCGAACTTGCTGTCGGCATCGGTGAACACGAACAGTTCGCCACCACGCGCACGCACTTCCTGCATGTTGGACTTGACCTTCTCCAGCAGGCGGTCGTTCGGCGCGATCACCACCACCGGCATGTCCTTGTCGACCAGCGCCAGCGGACCGTGCTTGAGCTCGCCCGCGGGATATGCCTCGGCATGGATGTAGGAGATTTCCTTGAGCTTGAGCGCGCCTTCCAGTGCGATCGGATAGTGCACGCCGCGACCCAGGAACAACGCGTGGTGTTTGAGCGTAAAGCGTTCGGCCCATACGCTGACCTGCGGCTCCAGGTTGAGCGCGTGCTGCACGCTACCTGGCAGGTGGCGCAGCGCATCGAGGTATTCAAGTTCCTGCGCGTCATCCAATCTTCCGCGCAGCTTGGACAGGGTCGCGGTGAGGATGAACAACGCCACCAGCTGCGTGGTAAACGCCTTGGTCGAGGCGACGCCGATCTCGGCGCCTGCACGCGTGTAATAGACCAGTTTGCTGGCGCGCGGGATCGCGCTCTCGGGCACATTGCAGATCGACAGCGTCTTGTGCTGGCCGAGTGACTTGGCGTACTTCAGCGCCTCCATCGTGTCGAGCGTTTCACCCGACTGCGACAAGGTGACGATCAACTGCTTCGGGTTTGCGACCGCGTCGCGGTAACGGTATTCGCTGGCAACTTCGACCGAGCAGGGAATGCCTACGATCGCTTCGATCCAGTAGCGTGCGGTCAAGCCGGCGTAATAGCTGGTGCCACATGCCAGGATCTGCACGCTGTCGACATCCTGCAACACCTCCTGCGCATTGTTGCCGAACAAATCTGGAATGAATGCGTTACCAGCAAGCAGTGCCTCGATCGTATCGGCGATCGCGCGTGGCTGTTCGTGGATTTCCTTCTGCATGAAATGTCGGTACGGGCCAAGCTCCAGCGAAGCCAGCGACACGTCTGACAGGTGTTCGTCGCGTTGCACTGCGTGGCCATCGCCATCGAACACCTCAACCCCGCTGCGCGTCAGTTCGGCGGTGTCGCCTTCCTCCAGGAAGATCACGCGGCGGGTCGAGGTCAGGATCGCCGAGACATCGGAGGCGACGAAATTTTCGCCATCGCCAAGGCCAATCAACAACGGACAGCCCATGCGCGCGGCGACCATGCGGTCGGGATCGCGCCGGTCGATGACGGCAATGGCGTAGGCGCCATCGAGTTCGCGCACGGATTTCTGCAGCGCGTGCAGCAGGCTGTCGCCTTGCGCGCGGTAGTGATGGATCAGGTGCGCAATGACTTCGGTATCGGTCTGTGATTCGAACGTGTATCCAAGAGCAATCAACCGCTCACGCTGTTGTTCATGGTTCTCGATGATGCCGTTATGCACAAGTGCCAACTCGCCATGGCTGATGTGCGGATGAGCGTTGTCCTCGGTGACTCCACCATGCGTCGCCCAGCGTGTGTGGCCGATGCCCAGCGATGAGACGAAATGCTCGGCCTGCGCGGCGGCTTCCATCTCCGTCACGCGTCCGGTGCGGCGCACGCGGCGCACGCCTTCCCCGGTGACCACGGCAATCCCCGCCGAGTCGTAACCACGATATTCGAGCCGCTTGAGTCCTTCGATCAGGACTGGAACCACATCGCGATCCGCGATCGCGCCGACGATGCCACACATGGACAGGAACTCCGCTGGTAAGTGACCAGTGTAGCGGCTGGCCGCTTTCGCCCAGCTGTCCGGGCGGACGCGGACAGTGTCCGGCGGACACCCTGGAGCCGAACGATTCCTTTCAGGATCAATGCCTTGAGGCTTGGCACGCAATCTGCGTACTAACACTCCGACTTCCATCGCCCGCACGCCATGAGCATCCGCGACACCTCCGCACAAGACATCAGCGTGGCTGCGATCACGCCGCGCGCACGACAGCGTCGTACCTGGCTGATCGCAGGCACGCTCGGTGCGGCCGTTCTATTGATGATCG
>JBBQTR010000068.1:0-10437 GCA_038213095.1 Lysobacterales bacterium
CGGTGTGCGCGGCCGTCTTTTTGCACGCGCATCCATCTGCACGTTCAACACCGCGTTGCAGTGGATGCAGCTGAACGAGAGGCAGCGAGATCTGTTCTTGTCATCAAGGATCCCGACGATGGGTTCCACGCGCACATGCAGCAGCGGCTTCTCGCACTTCGGGCATTTCCCCTGGTTCGTCATGTCGGGATCCTTGCAGCTTGGACGGCCGCAAATGCAGCCAGTTGTCCGGGCGTCGCGTCGGGTTGATGTTGCTGTTTCCAATGCGCGAATGGCATCCCGTAGATCGCCTCGCGCGCCTCTTCCCGGGTCATCGTGATGCCTTGCGTCCCGGCTGCTTCGCGATACCAGTCCGACAGGCAGTTGCGGCAGAAGCCAGCAAGGATCATCAGGTCGATGTTCTGCGCATCCGGTCGCGCGAGCATCAGATGCTGCAGGAGGCGACGGAACACCGCAGCCTGGACGCGGGTGGTTTCAGGATCAGGCTCGGTCATGAGGATGTGCCCGGATAGGGGATAATGCCCGCCTTCGACTGTAGCGCAGCACTGTCCAGAACACATGACGGCTTCCGCCCACAAGGCACGCATCCTCGACGGCAAACGCATCGCCGAGGAACTGCTCGACGTGTTGAAAACACAGGTCGATGCACGCGTTGCCAGCGGCAAATCGCGGCCCGGGCTGGCCGTCGTACTGGTCGGCAACGACCCTGCGTCCAGCGTGTACGTGCGCAACAAGCGCCGCGCTGCTGAAAAAGTAGGGATTCGTGCGATCGATCATGACCTGCCGGCGGCCACCACCGATGCAGAGCTGCTGGCCCTGATCGACCACCTCAATGCCGACCCCTCTGTGCACGGCATCCTGGTGCAATTGCCGCTGCCGGACCGCCGCGACGCCACCGCCCTGATTCATCGCATCGATCCGGGCAAGGATGTCGACGGCTTCCATCCGGAGAACGTGGGACATCTGGCGCTACGTCAGTTCGGCCTGCGTCCGTGCACGCCGCGCGGGATCACCACACTGCTGGCCTGGACCGATCGCCCCGTACGCGGCGCCAGCGCCACGATCGTTGGTGTCAGCAACCATGTCGGCAGGCCGATGGCCCTGGAGCTGCTGATCGCCGGCTGCACCGTGACCTGCTGCCACAAGTTCACGCCGCCGGAGGTGTTGGAAGCCAGCGTGCGCGGCGCCGACATCCTGGTCGTGGCCGTGGGCCGCCCTGCGCTGATTCCGGGCGAATGGGTGAAGTCTGGTGCCGTGGTGATCGATGTCGGCATCAATCGTCTCGACGACGGACGCCTGGTGGGCGATGTCGGGTTCAACGCCGCGGCTGAGCGGGCAAGCTGGATCACGCCCGTGCCCGGTGGGGTCGGACCGATGACAGTGGCGACCCTGATGCAGAACATGCTGGAGGCGGCAGAGGCGGCGGATACAAGCGCCCAGTAGCTGCGGCGGGTTACAATGGCGCGCTTCATCTCCCCGGACCCGCCCATGCTGCGCATCCAGGCTGAAGCGCTCACTTACGACGACGTTTCCCTCGTCCCGGCGCATTCGACCGTCCTGCCCAAGGATGTTTCGCTCGCCACGCGCCTGACGCGCGACCTGCACCTCAACCTGCCGATCCTCGCCGCCGCGATGGACACGGTGACCGAAGCGCGCCTGGCCGTCGCCATGGCCCAACTCGGGGGTATTGGCATCCTCCACAAGAACATGAGCGTCGAGCGCCAGGCGGCCGAGGCCGCACGGGTCAAGAAGTTCGAAGCCGGCGTGATCCGCGAGCCGTTCACCGTCAGCCCGGAAACCACCATTGGCGAGGTGCTCAAGCTCACCCGCGCCCGCAACATTTCCGGCGTGCCGGTGGTCGACGTCGACGGACACCTGGTCGGCATCGTCACCGGGCGCGACATGCGCTTCGAAAAGAAGCTCGACGATCCAGTCCGCCACATCATGACCAAGAAGGATCGTCTGGTGACGGTGCGCGAAGGCGCGTCTGACGACGAAGTGATCCAGCTGCTGCACAAGCATCGCATCGAGAAAGTGCTGGTCGTGAATGATGAATTCGCGCTGCGTGGACTCATCACCGTCAAGGACATCCAGAAGAAATCCGACAACCCCAACGCCGCCTACGACAGCAGCGAACGCCTGCTGGTCGGCGCCGCGGTTGGTGTCGGTGGCGACACCGAACAGCGCATCGAAGCACTCGCAGCGGCAGGTGTGGACGTCATCATCGTCGACACCGCGCATGGGCATTCGCAAGGCGTGATCGATCGCGTCCGATGGGCCAAGAAGCGTTTCCCGAAGCTGCAGGTGATCGGCGGAAACATCGTCACTGGCGACGCTGCACTGGCCCTGATGGATGCGGGCGCGGATGCAGTCAAGGTCGGTGTCGGTCCGGGCTCGATCTGCACGACACGCATCGTCGCTGGCGTCGGCGTGCCGCAGATCACCGCGGTGTCGATGGTGGCCGAGGCGTTGCAGGATCGCATCCCGTTGATCGCCGATGGTGGCATCCGTTTCTCGGGCGACATCGGCAAGGCCATCGTCGCTGGCGCATCGACGGTGATGGTCGGCGGCCTCTTCGCCGGCACCGAGGAGGCACCGGGCGAGATCGAACTGTTTCAGGGTCGCAGCTACAAGAGCTATCGCGGCATGGGCTCGCTTGGTGCGATGGAGCTGGGATCGAAGGATCGCTATTTCCAGGATGCCTCCGATGCCGACAAGCTGGTGCCCGAAGGAATCGAGGGTCGCGTCCCGTATCGCGGCCCCTTGAGCGGTGTCGTGCATCAGCTCGCCGGCGGTCTGCGCGCGACGATGGGCTATGTCGGCTGCGCGACGATTGAAGACATGCGTACCAAGCCGTCGTTCGTGAAAGTGACAGGGGCCGGGCAGCGCGAGAGCCACGTGCATGATGTGCAGATCACGAAGGAGCCGCCGAATTACCGGATGGGTTGAACGCCGGTCACCGGAAATCGAGCGTCGGGAATCGATGACCGCCTGTAAACGATTCCCGACTCCCATTCCCGATTTTCCGGCCATATGACTGATCTCCACTCCGACAAGATCCTCATCCTCGATTTTGGCGCGCAGTACACGCAGTTGATCGCGCGGCGCATTCGCGAGATCGGCGTGTATTGCGAAATCTGGGCGTGGGACCACGATCCGGGCGAGATTGCAGGATTTGGTGCCAAGGGCATCATCCTGTCCGGCGGCCCTGAATCGACCACCGAGTTCGGTGCGCCCAAGGCGCCGCTGGAAGTTTTCGACGCAGATCTTCCAATCCTTGGCATCTGTTACGGCATGCAGACGCTGGCTTCGCAACTCGGTGGCGAAACCGAAGCCGCCGACGCGCGCGAATTCGGCCATACGCAGGTCGAACTGGTCGCGCAGGATGCGCTGCTCGACGGACTCAAGGACCACCCGGGTGCGCCTCCGAAACTCGATGTATGGATGAGCCATGGCGACCATGTGTCGCAGGCTCCCCCGGGTTTCATCGTCACCGCGCGTACCGACCGCATCCCGGTCGCAGCCATGGCGAACGATGATAAGCGCTGGTACGGCGTGCAGTTTCATCCGGAGGTGACGCATACAAAATCCGGGCAGGCCATCCTGCGCCGGTTCGTCGTCGACATCTGTGGATGCCGGACGCTGTGGACGGCCGGGCACATCATCGATGACCAGGTCGCACGCGTCCGCAAACAGGTCGGCACGGACGAAGTGATCCTTGGTTTGTCGGGTGGTGTCGATTCATCCGTGGTCGCCGCGCTTCTGCACAAGGCGATCGGCGACCAGCTGACCTGTGTGTTCGTCGACACCGGGCTGCTGCGCTGGCACGAAGGCGACCAGGTGATGGCGACGTTCGCCGGCGCGTCCGATACACATGGGCTTGGAATCAAAGTCATCCGGATCGATGCGGCCGACCGCTATTTCAAGGCGCTGGAAGGTGTCAACGATCCTGAAGCCAAGCGCAAGATCATCGGTGGTCTTTTCATCGACATCTTCAATGAACAATCCGGCAAGTTGTCCAACGCCAAGTGGCTCGCGCAGGGAACGATCTACCCCGACGTGATCGAGTCGGCCGGTAGCAAGACCGGCAAGGCGCACGTCATCAAGAGCCATCACAACGTCGGCGGCCTGCCTGCCGACATGAAGCTTGGCCTGATCGAACCACTGCGCGAATTGTTCAAGGATGAAGTGCGACGGCTCGGTGTCGAACTCGGATTGCCGGCGCAGATGGTGCATCGCCACCCATTCCCAGGGCCGGGCCTCGGTGTCCGCATCCTGGGCGAAGTGAAGCGCGAATACGCCGAGTTGCTGGCTCGTGCCGACGATATTTTCATCGACGAACTGCGCAAGGCCGACCTGTACGACAAGACCAGCCAGGCGTTCGCGGTCTTCCTGCCGGTCAAGTCCGTGGGCGTGGTCGGCGATGCGCGCGCATATGAGTGGGTGATCGCGCTGCGTGCAGTCGAAACGGTCGACTTCATGACAGCGCAATGGTCGCATCTTCCGTATGAATTCCTCGGCAAGGTCTCCAATCGCATCATCAATGAACTGCGCGGCGTGTCGCGTGTGGTTTACGACATCAGTGGCAAGCCGCCCGCCACGATTGAGTGGGAATGATCGACAGCGCGGACGAGCAGTGGATGCGCCACGCACTCGCGCTCGCCGAGCGGGCCGAGCGCGAAGACGATGAAATCCCGGTGGGCGCCATCGTGATCGACCCGGATGGAACCGTCATCGGTGAAGGCTGGAACCGCAACATCACCGAACATGACCCAACCGCCCATGCTGAGATCGTGGCAATGCGGCAGGCGGGCACGAAGCTCGGCAACCACCGTCTTGTCGGCTGCACGCTATACGTGACGTTGGAGCCGTGTGCGATGTGCGCGATGGCGATGGTGCATGCGCGGATCGGACGCGTCGTATTTGCCGCGAGCGACCCCAAGACGGGCGCTGCCGGAAGCGTGTTCGACCTGCTCGCCGATCCACGTCACAACCATCGTATCGAAGTGCGCGGTGGACTGTTGGCGGACGAAGCCGGCGCGCGCCTAAGTAATTATTTCCGGCGCAAACGTGCTCGCACAACCGATGTAACGTCGGCGGAATGATCAACCGCGCCGTCTGGCGCGTGCATGTGCGTGGTCCATTTCGTCATTGACTAGGCGCACCGCCAGCACGGATTCGCGCGATAGCAGCACGCTGGCGGTGAACATGCTCAACACGCCAAGCACGGCCAGGATCGTCGGCGTTGCACCAAGCCGGTAACCGACGAGCGAATCCGCAGCGACGGTCAGACTGGTGGCGACAAAGAAACTGATCGCCAGGTACAGGAACTGGCTGCCGCGCATGACGAGGAGCGTCCGCCGGCGCTGCAATGCGATCCGGTTGTCGAGATGATCGCTTTCTTCCGGGTCGTCAGCGTCCGCCAGCTCCTTGAGCAGCGTGCGTGTGCGATCGATGATGCGCGCCAGCCGCGTATTGGCTGACATCAGCAGCGACGAGGTCGCGGTCAGGAAGAAGGCAGGCGCCAGCATCGCGGTCAGGATCGCGTAATGGGTCAGTGCAGCGTTCTGCGGCATGGCGGTAGTCCCTGGCGAATGCTGGGATATCATGCCGCGACAGGACAACGACTGCGAGCGCATGGCTGAAAACTCGAACAATGAAGCCCGTCTGATCTGGATCGACCTGGAGATGACAGGGCTGGACACCGATCGGGATTCGATCCTGGAGATCGCCACGATCGTGACCGATGCGCAGCTCAACGTTCTCGCCGAAGGACCGGAGCTTGCCATCGCGCAGTCGCTCTCCACGCTTGAGGGAATGGACGACTGGAACCGGACCCAGCATGGCAAGTCAGGCCTCTGGAGCCGCGTCCTCGAAGATGGCGTCGGGATGGCGGATGCCGAAGCGCGCACGCTTGCGTTTTTCGCCGAATGGGTGCCTGCGCACATGTCGCCGATGTGTGGCAATTCGATCTGCCAGGATCGCCGGTTCCTGCACAGGCTGATGCCGAGGGTGGAGCAGTATTTCCACTACCGCAACCTGGATGTCAGCACACTGAAAGAGCTTGCGCGCCGCTGGGCGCCACAGGTATCGAACGGAATGCGCAAGGAATCCGCGCACACTGCTCTGAGCGACGTGCGCGATTCGATCAATGAGTTGCGCTATTACCGCAAGCATCTTGCGGCATTCGTGGGGACTTAGGGCCGGGCCGAAAAGCCTGCAGTTCAGATCGCGTTGCGCGCGGCGGCGCGTTGAGGAAGATCGTCCATGGATCTCATCCTTGCGCCGCTTTGGACTTCGCCAGCTGCAGCCACGTATCGACCACGGTGTCGGGGTTAAGTGACACAGATTCGATCCCTTGTTCCATCAGCCATTCGGCAAGATCCGGATGATCCGACGGGCCTTGGCCGCAGATGCCGATGTATTTGCCCTTGGCGCGCGCGGCGCTGATCGCCATCGACAGCATCTTTTTTACCGCCGGGTCACGCTCGTCAAACAGGTGGGCGACGGTCGCAGAATCGCGATCAAGGCCCAGCGTCAGTTGTGTAAGATCGTTCGATCCGATCGAGAACCCATCAAAGAGGTCGAGGAATTCATCGGCCAGCAGGGCATTCGATGGCACCTCGCACATCATGATGATTTTCAGGCCATCGACGCCTTTTACGAGGCCATTTTCAGCCAGGACATCCAACACCTTCTGGCCCTCGCCGAGGGTGCGCACGAATGGAATCATGACCCACAGGTTGGTCAGCCCCATGGTGTTGCGGACCTTGAGCACCGCGCGGCATTCCAGCGCGAACGCATCCTTGAATGACGGGTCGACGTAACGGCTGGCGCCGCGGAATCCGATCATTGGATTTTCTTCGTGCGGCTCGTATGTGTTGCCGCCGATCAGATTGGCGTATTCGTTGGTCTTAAAATCCGACATACGCACGATCACGGGATTGGGCGCGACCGACGCGGTAATCGTGGCGATGCCTTCGGCGAGGCGGTCAACGTAGAAATCGACCGGGCTGGCGTAACCGGCCATGCAGGCATCGATCTTCTGTTTGGTTGCCGCGTCCTGCCGTGCGTATTCCAACAGCGCTTTCGGATGCACACCGATGTGGCTGGCGATGATCATTTCCAGGCGCGCCAAACCAATGCCCGCATTGGGCAGCATGCCGAAGTCGAACGCGCGGTCGGGATTCGCCACGTTCATCATGATCTTCAACGGCGCCGGTGGCATGTTGCCAAGATCGGTCGTCGTGCGCTCGAAGGGCAGGGCACCGGAATAGATGAAACCGGTGTCGCCCTCGGCACAGCTGATGGTGACTTCGCTGCCATCCTGGATCAGGTCGAGTGCATTTCCGGTGCCGACGACCGCAGGCACGCCCAGTTCACGCGCGATGATGGCGGCATGGCAGGTGCGTCCACCACGGTTGGTGACGATGGCGGCGGCGCGCTTCATGACGGGCTCCCAGTCGGGATCGGTCATGTCGGCGACCAGCACGTCGCCGGGCTGCACGCGTGCCATGTCGGCCAGGCTGCGCACCACGCGAGCGGTGCCGCTACCGATCTTCTGGCCGATCGAACGGCCTTCGGCAATCACGTCGCCACGTTGCAGCAACGCATAACGCTCGATTTGTGTGGCATGTCCACGGGATTTCACCGTCTCCGGCCGAGCCTGCACGATGAAGAGCTTTCCGCTAACGCCATCTTTCGCCCATTCGATGTCCATCGGGCGGCCGTAATGCTGCTCAATGACGAGCGCCTGCTTCGCCAACTCATGCACGTCGGCGTCGGAGATCGAAAACATGTTGCGGAGTTCCGATGGCGTGTCCTCGTTGCGCACGCGTTCACCGGGTTGGTCCGAATACACCATGCGGATCTGCTTGGTTCCCAGCGAGCGGCGCAGGATCGCGGGGAAACCCTTGCGCAGCGTCGGTTTGTAGACATAGAACTCGTCGGGATTGACCGCACCCTGCACGACGTTTTCGCCCAGCCCGTAACTTGCGGTAATGAAGACCACGTCGCGGAATCCGGACTCGGTGTCCAGCGTGAACAACACACCCGACGCGCCTACATCCGAGCGCACCATCAGCTGCACGCCAGCGGACAAAAACACGTCTTCGTGCTTGAACCCATGGTGTACGCGATAGGCGATCGCGCGATCGTTGTAGAGGCTGGCGAAGACTTCCTTGACCTTGCGCACGACATCATCAGCGCCGGTGACATTGAGGAAGGTTTCCTGCTGGCCGGCAAAGCTGGCATCGGGCAGGTCTTCTGCCGTGGCCGAGGAACGCACCGCGACTGCGACGCCGCCATCGCCAGCCGCGCCACCACCGTTGTCGGCGGACAACTTCGCATACGCAGTACGGATGTCGCGATCCAGTTCCGGATGCAACGGTGCATCCATCACCCAGCCGCGAATCTCCGAGCCGGCCCGGCGGAGCGATGCCACGTCCTCGACATCAAGCGTCGCCAACCTGTCGAAGATGCGTTGCTCAAGCGTGTTGTGCAAGATGAAGGCCTTGAAAGCGTCTGCGGTGGTCGCAAAGCCGCCTGGCACCGAAACCCCGAGCGCGGAGAGTTCGCCGATCATTTCACCGAGGGATGAATTCTTGCCGCCGACTTGGGCAAGGTCGGTCAGACGCAGGTCGTGCAGCCACAGGACGCTGTTGATCGAAGCGGGTACGCTCAAGACGGACACTCCAGGGTTCGCGACTGGGCAGGATCGGACAAGAACCGGCCGAAGCGTCTATTTTAGCAACCTAGCCCGTCGCGGCGCTTGCCGCATTGCATGGAGTTTGCGCATGAGTGCCACACGCCCGGTGTTTTACGTCTCGGACGGTACCGGCATCACCGCCGAAACCATCGGCCACAGCCTCCTCACGCAGTTCGCGGAGACACGTTTCACCACCGACCGGCTCCCCTTTGTCGATGACCTTGAAAAAGCGCGCGCGGCGGCGGCGGAAATCCGGCGCGTCGGCGAGGAGCGCGGGGTGCGCCCGATCGTCATCAATTCCAGCGTCGATCCAGAGCTGAATGCATTGCTGGCCGAGAGCGGGGCCCTGATGCTGGATGTGTTCGCGCCATTCATCGAGCCGCTGGAGCGCGAACTCGGCACGCAACGCCAGTCCCGCGTCGGACAGGCGCATGGCATGGTGGACTTCGAGAGTTATCACCGCCGCATTAACGCAATGAACTATGCGCTGACGCACGATGATGGCGTCAGCATGGACATGTCCGATGCCGACCTGATCCTCGTCGGTGTGTCGCGCGCAGGCAAGACGCCGACGTGCGTGTATTTGGCGCTTCATCACGGCGTGCGCGCCGCCAACTATCCGCTGACCGAGGAAGATCTCGATTCGGATCAGCTGCCAGCGAAACTGCGGCCGTTCCGCAGCAAGCTGTTTGGCTTGACGATTGAACCCGTCCGCCTGCAGCAGATACGGCAGGAGCGTCGCCCGAATTCACGTTATGCGCAATTCGACACCTGCAAGCGCGAGGTCGCCGCGGCCGAAGCGCTGTTACGCAGCGAACGCATCCCGATGCTGAGTACGACACACGCATCGATCGAGGAAATTTCCAGCCGCGTGCTGGAGTCGCTGGGGATCAACCGGGAGATGTTCTGACGCCTGGGGTCGCCTGTACGCGTGTTGCCCGCAATTCAGGAAATGCCAGTCATCAGCCATTGAATCGCTCGCTGGTGAACGCCCACGTTAGGCCTGTGATTTCATTCCGTCAATGCTGCCAGGAACACTTTCTGGCGTGTAGGATCGACACATGTCCCAAGTACGCTCCCGCATCGCGCAACTCCCCAAGCTCAGTCGATTTGGCTGGCTGATGGGCTTGTATGCCGAAAACTTTATCTTGCTGACGCGTCTGTTCGAGCCTGCCGATCTTGTTCCGGGCCGGTATCTTTCGTGCATCGGCGATGGCCTTGACCTGAGCATCGACGTGCTCGGCCAGCACCCTTACACCACCGAGTTGCGCATCACGTATTTGATGCCCGATCCCGTCACGGGCGAGCCGGATCCGTCGGCATTCCTGCGGCTTTACAGCGATGCGCGCCAGGTGGAAGCCACGCATTGCTATGTCGGTCGTCGCTGGCAGGACGTCATCGGCATGTATCCGCCCCCCGCGGCGGTGCTGGATCACCGCATGCGCATGAACACGTTCCTGGGCAAATGGTTGCATTACCTGGCCGAAGGCGGCCATGGCGTGGCCACATTGCGTGCCGCACTTGAACCCTCAAAGCAGGGATTGGTCATCCACGCACGCTGATGTGCCGAAGGGTGAGGTCATGAACAAAACAGGCCGCCTTGCGGCAGCCTGAGTGGTCGAATCAATTGGCGTCCCCAAGGGGATTCGAACCCCTGTCGCTACCGTGAAAGGGTAATGTCCTGGGCCTCTAGACGATGGGGACGGGTGTTGCGTTTTGTGTCGTGCTGC